>CAZGPS010000001.1:0-52665 GCA_964527675.1 uncultured Brevundimonas sp.
CTGATGGTCGATGGCGCGGTGGTGGTGGTCGAGAACACCCTGCTGATGATGACCCGGCGCCGCGCGGAGCTGGGACGGATGCTCAGCCGTCACGAACGGCTGGACGTCGCCATGGCCGCGGCCCGGCAGATGGTGAAACCGGCCGCCTTCGGCCAGTTGATCATCCTGCTGGTCTTCACCCCCCTGCTGATGCTCGAAGGCGTGGAGGGCAAGACCTTCATCCCGATGGGGGCGACCGTCATGCTCGCCCTGATCGGCGCCTTCATCTTCTCCTTCACCTTCGTACCGGCCATGACCGCGCTGCTGGTGCGCGACCCCAAGAGCGCCCACCTCGACGCTGACGGCCAGGTGCAGGAACATGAAACCCGCGTCCTTCGCTTCGCCCGGCGCTGGATCCAGCCGGCGATCCGCGCCGCCGTGGACAAACCCAAGGTCGTGCTCGTCTCGGCCTTGGGCGCCCTGGTCGTCGGCGGCCTGGCCTTCGCCACCCTCGGTCGGGAGTTCATCCCCACCCTGGACGAGGGCGACATCGCCATGCAGGCCCTGCGCGTGCCGTCGGCGTCGCTGGATCAGTCCCTGGCCATGCAGATGGCCCTCGAGCGGGTCATCAAGGCCCAGCCCGAGGTCGAGACGGTGTTCTCGCGCACCGGCACGGCGGAGGCCGCCGTCGATCCGATGCCGCGCAACATCTCGGACAGCGTGATCATCCTCAAGGATCGCGGCGACTGGCCGGACCCGGGCCTCGAGAAGGAGGCGCTCATCGAGCGCATCGAGGAGGCGGCCGGCCAGCAGATCGGCAACAATTTCGAGTTCAGCCAGCCGATCGAACTGCGCTTCCACGAACTGATCTCGGGCGTCCGGACCGACCTGGCGGTGCTGGTCTACGGCGACGACTTCGACACCCTGCAGCGGGTAGGCGACCAGGTCTCTCGTGCTCTCGAGGGAACGCCGGGGTCCGCCGATGTCCGGGTGGAACAAGCGTCGGGGCTGCCGACGCTGACGGTCAGCGTCGACCGGTTCGCGGCCGCCAACTACGGCCTGTCGGCGGCGGACGTCTCGGAGGCGGTGTCCACCGCCATCGGCGGGACCGAAGCGGGTCGCATCTTCGAAGGCGACCGACGCTTCGACGTCGTCGTCCGCCTGCCCGAGGCGGCCCGCAACGATCCGGCCGGTCTGGCCGCCTTGCCGATCGTCTCCCCGACCGGCGTGGTCGTACCGCTGTCCTCGGTAGCGCGTATCCAGACCGGCGAGGGCCCGAACCAGATCAGCCGCGACAACGGCAGCCGCCGCATGGTGGTGCAGGCCAACGTCCGCGGCCGCGATCTGGGCGGATTCGTCACCGATGCGCAGACGCGGGTGGACCGGATCGATCTTCCGCCGGGCGTCCGGCTCGACTGGGGCGGTCAGTTCGAGAACCTCAAGCGCGCCGAACAGCGCCTGGGCCTCGTGGTTCCGATCGTTTTCATCCTCATCGGGGTGCTGCTGTTCATGGCGCTCGGTTCTTTCGCCGAAGCCGGTCTGGTGTTCGCCTGCGTGCCGCTGGCTCTCGTCGGCGGCACCCTGGCGCTGCTCTTGCGCGGCATGCCCTTCTCGGTCTCGGCGGCGGTCGGCTTCATCGCCGTCTCGGGGGTGGCGACCCTGAACGGCCTGGTGCTGATGCAGGCCATCCGGGAGCGGCTCACGGCCGGTCTGGCCCCGCGTGAGGCCGCGATCGAAGGGGCGTCCAGCCGCCTGCGGGCCGTGCTGACCACGGCCCTGGTGGCCATCGTCGGCTTCATCCCCATGGCCATCGCCCACGGAGCCGGGGCCGAGGTCCAGAAGCCCCTCGCGACGGTGGTCATCGGAGGCCTTTTGACGGCGACGGCGTTGACCCTGCTGGTGTTGCCCACCTTCGCCGCCAAGGCGGTGAAGCATCGCAAGGCGGAAGGGATCGAGGACTGATGAGCGAACGCGACGAGGCGGAGGGCATCCAGCGCCGCACCCTCCTGATGGTGTTGCTCCTCAACGCCCTCCTGTTTGTCGGGCTCGGGATCGGCGGCCTGCTCGCCGATTCCAGCGCCTTGCTGGCCAATGCGCTGGACAATGCGTCGGACTCCGCCGTCTACCTCATCAGCTTCCTGGCGGTGGGCCGCGCCGTGATCTGGAAGACCCGCGCGGCGCGGTTCTCCGGAATTCTGCTCCTGGTCTTCGCGGGGGGCGTCCTGCTGGATGTGCTGAGACGGACGCTGATGGGGACGGAGCCCGTCGGCTGGACGATGATGGGCCTGGCGGTGGTCGCGGCCATCGTGAACCTGGTGTGCCTGCAACTAATCCGCCGTCAACGCAGCGACGACGTGAACATGAAGGCTGCGGAGACCTTCAGCTTCAATGATTTCGCCTCCAACGGCGGCATCCTGGTCGCCGGCGGGCTGGTTCTGTGGCTGGACCAGTCCTGGCCGGATCTGGTCGTGGGCCTGATCGTCGCCGCGATCGCCGTGAAGGGCGGCGTCGATATTCTCCGCGACGCCGCCCAGGCCAGATCACAGGAGGCCGGGGCATGAGCCAGCAAGCGGCGGCTGACCGCGCCACCGAACCGCACGACCATGAATCCGGCGCGGCGCACGCGCATGGCGAAGGCGGAATCCTCGGGCCGAACACGGAGCTGATCTTCGCCCTAGCGTCCGGCGGCGCACTCGGCGTCGGCTTTGCGATAGAAAAACTGGCGTCGGGCCATCCGGCCTGGCTTCCGCTAGCGCTCTTCATCGTCGCCTACGGGTTCGGCGGCTTCTTCACTGTTCGTGAGGCGGTGGAGAACCTTCGCCGCAAGCGCTTCGAGATCGACACCCTCATGCTCGTCGCCGCCGCAGGGGCGGCGGCGTTGGGCGCATGGGCCGAAGGGGCGTTGTTGCTGTTTCTCTTCAGCATCGGCCATGCCCTGGAACATTACGCCATGGGGCGGGCCAGACGCGCCATCGAGGCTCTCGCGGACCTCGCGCCACGCACCGCCCATGTGCGGCGCGACGGCCAGGTCGTCGAACTGCCCGTCGAGCAGCTGGAAGTCGGCGACACGGTGGTGGTGCGCCCTAACGAGCGCCTCCCAGCGGATGGCTTCGTCGTGGTCGGCGCGACCAGCATCAACCAGGCG
Source organism: uncultured Brevundimonas sp. (assembly GCA_964527675.1). GTDB lineage: Bacteria > Pseudomonadota > Alphaproteobacteria > Caulobacterales > Caulobacteraceae > Brevundimonas. Next base: position 3,125 of record CAZGPS010000001.1, read on the forward strand.
CCCGTGACCGGCGAGAGCATGCCCGTCGACAAACAGCCGGTCGCGGACGCCGCCGCCGCACGGTCGCGTCCCGCCCAGATCGGATCGGCCTCTCTGGTTTTCGCGGGCACGATCAACGGCGCCGGCGCCATCGAGATCGAGACCACCCGGAAATCCAGCGACACCACCCTGGCCAAGGTCGTGCGGATGGTGAGCGAGGCGGAAACCCAGAAGTCCCCGACCCAGCGCTTCACGGACCGGTTCGAGCGCATCTTCGTGCCGCTGGTTCTGGCCCTCGCCGTCCTGCTGCTGTTCGCCTGGGTCGTCGTCGACGAGCCGTTCCGCGACAGCTTCTACCGGGCCATGGCGGTGCTGGTCGCGGCCAGTCCCTGCGCCCTGGCCATCGCCACCCCCAGCGCCGTCCTGTCGGGCGTCGCCCGCGCGGCGCGGGCCGGCGTCCTGATCAAGGGCGGCGCGCCGTTGGAGAACCTGGGCTCGCTGAACGCGATCGCGTTCGACAAGACCGGCACCCTGACGGAAGGGCGGCCGCGCATCACCGACATCGTCCCCGTGCGGGGAAGCGGGGAAGAGGAACTCCTGGCGACGGCGGTCGCCGTCGAGCGGCTCAGCGACCACCCCCTGGCGGAGGCTATCGCGCGCGACGGCGCAGAGCGGTTGGGCAAGACCGTGATCCCGGCCGCCACGGACCTGAAGAGCCTGACCGGCCGGGGCGTCACGGCCTCGCTTGAGGGCGAGACCGTCTGGATCGGAAAGCCGGAGATGTTCGGTGTCGACGGCGTCGGTCCTCTCGGTGATGAGACGGCGTCGGTCGTCGCCCGGCTGCGCCTGGAGGGACGGACCTTGATGGTGGTGCGCCGCGGCGCGCACGATCTCGGCGTCATCGGCCTGCTGGACACCCCTCGCGCCGCCGCGAAGCCGACGCTCGCCGCACTGCGGGCCCTGGGCGTCCAGCGGATGATCATGATCTCCGGCGACCATCAGAAGGCGGCCCAGGCCATCGCCGCTCAGGTCGGCCTGACGGAAGCCTGGGGCGACCTGATGCCGGAGGACAAGGTCGAGGCCATCAAGCGCCTGCGGGCGGACGGCAAGATCGCTATGGTCGGGGACGGGGTGAACGACGCTCCGGCCATGGCCACGGCGACCGTGGGCGTCGCCATGGGCGCCGCGGGATCGGACGTCGCCCTGGAGACCGCGGATGTCGCGCTGATGTCCGACGACCTCTCGCAACTGCCCTTCACCGTCGGCCTGAGCCGGCGGACCCGGGGCGTCATTCTGCAGAACCTGATCGTCAGCCTGGGCGTCGTCGCCTTCCTCGTGCCGGCGACCATCCTCGGCCTCGGCATCGGTCCGGCCGTGGCGCTTCACGAGGGCTCGACCCTGCTGGTGGTGATCAACGCCTTGCGGCTGCTCGGCTACCGCGACCCGGCGCGGCGCCCGCCCTCTGTCGCGGCCCCGCCGGCCCCGGCCGGCGCGCCGCCCGTTTCAAGGAGATCGGCATGAAGCGGATCGGATGGGTTTCGGTCATCGCGGTCTTTCTGGCTCTCTCCGCCTTCGCCTTCGGCATGTTGTCGAAGCGACCGTCCGGCGAACGGGACGCGCCCGCGGCGGTCGAGGCCCGTGAAATCGACGCTCATGCGGCTCGCGCGGAAACGACGCCCGGAAACCCCTCGACCGTGGCCTATCGTGAAGCCAACGATCGCATGCACGCGGCTATGAACCTCGATTACACCGGCGACGCAGATATCGACTTCCTGCGCGGGATGATCGCCCACCATGAGGGCGCGCTCGCCATGGCCAAGGTCGCAGTCGAACATGGCGAGGCGCGGGACGTGCGGGGTCTCGCGGAAGAGATCATCGCCGCCCAGGAAGCCGAGATCGTCCGCATGAGGATCATGCTCGCCCGGCACGAGGACGTCCCCGCGCCGCCCATGAGGCCCTGAGGGCCGTGGCCGGCAAACGCTTCACCGTGCGAAGCCGCGACCTGCGCTGGCGGGAGGGTCGCTACGGCAAGCGACGGCGGCCGCGGCGCCCGACCCGACCGCCCACGCCTCGGCTGGTGCTCGACGCCATCATTGCCGTCGTCGCCAGCCTGGTCGCGGGCGGCATCGTGTTCTGCATGGCCTTCCTGTTGTTCGGCTCGCACAAGGTGCCGCTGCATTTCGGCTACGGCGCCATTCTCGGCGCCGTGACCCTCGGCAGCCTGTGGCTCGGGCCCCGTGATCGGGGCGGACGGATGACCGCGGCGGCCCTCGCCCTCGTTTGGATTTTGGGAACCTCGGGCCTCTATGCTGCGCGGGATCAGATCCACCTGGGTCCGCACGGTCACCACTCACCCGCCGTCGTCGCCCTGGGCCGGGAACCCGCCTGAATGTTGGAAGACGCCCCCGCCGCGCCGTCGCCTCGTCCCGTCCGGATCGCGCGCGGCGGCTGGCTGGATGCGCTCCGCTTCATCGTCGGCGCGCTGATCATCCTCTACCATTTCCGCGAAGCCTCGCCCGTCCCGCTGCCGCAGCTGCATCCGGTGTTCGAGCGCGGCTATCTGCTCACCGACTTCTTCATCATCGACTCCGGCTACGTCCTGGCGCGCATCTACGGCGACCGCCTCGCGTCCGGACAAGCCTCGCTGCGCGCCTATGCGCGCCAGCGGCTGCTGCGGGTCTTTCCGGCCCATCTCGTCGTCAGCCTGGTCCTCGTCACGCTCGTCGGGGGCGCCGCCCTGGCGGGCGTCGCGCCCAGCAATCCGCGCTGGTTCGACTGGTCGCAGCTGCCCGCCCAGATCTTGCTGGTCCAGGCCTGGGGCGTGCCGGGCGGGCAGGGGTGGAACGCCCCGACCTGGACGCTCTCGGCCCTGATCGGCTGCTACCTCCTGCTGCCCTGGATCTGCCGCGCCCTTTGGCGCTGGCCGCCGGTCTTGGTGGTGATCGGCGCGACGCTGCTGGTCGTCGGCGCCGACGTCGCCGCCTCGCTGTGGCTCGGCGATCCGATCTACCGCCTGCCGATGCGCTATGGCGTCCTGCGCGCCCTGCCGCTGTTCCTGCTCGGGGTCGCGGCGGCCCTCTACGGGTCACGGGTCTATGTCGCGTCGCGTCTCGCCGGGACGATCGGCGTCGGCGCCGCCGTCGGGCTCGTTCTCCTTCAGGCGGTCGGCGCTTTCAGCCTGCTGTCCCTGGGCCTGATGACCGTGATCATCTGGGCCGCCGGCGCCGTCCCTGTGCGCAGGCCGTCGCGCCTGGTCGAACACCTGGCCCTGATGTCGTTCTCGATGTTCCTCACAAATGAGGTGACCCGGATCGTCTGGTTCGGCTTGCTCGACGCCCTGGGTCAGGACGCCCTGTCGCCGGGGGTTCGCTGGGCGCTGTGGTCGATCGGCTTCATCGGCGCCTTCGCGGCCGCGGCGGTGTTCCGCTACGGGTTCGACCGCCCGGTGCAGACCTGGCTCAATCCGTCCACCAGCGCCGCGTCGAACCGCGAGCGGGTGGGCGTCGCGGTTGATCCTTCGGGCCGGGCCGCCCTCGAACAGAGGGCGTGATCAGGGCCGTCGGTCGGCCGACGCGGCGTCCTCCGGTCAGGGCGCGGCCACCGCGCCCGCACCGTCCGCGGTCGGCCCGACCTGAGACGGCCTGGCGCGCGGCCCGCGGCACGCCGCGCATCGCCCTTGGGCTTCGAACGTAATCCGCTCGATGACATATCCCGTCGCTGCGGCAGCCGCCTCGAGCGGGCCGGGGTCAGCGGACGGTATCGGGCGACAGGCGCCGCAACAGTCGCACAGGAGGAAGGTCGTGGCTGCCGCCGGTTGGTCGGGGTCGCACGCCACAAAGGCCTTGATGGTGGAAAGGCGGTGAACGAGACCGCATGTCTCCAGGAAGTGCAGCGCCCGATAGACCGTCGCGGGCTTGGCTACGCGGGAACCGGTATGAAACCGCGCCACGAGGTCATAGGCCCCGACCGGAGCCTCGGCGGCCAGCAACAGCTCCAGAATCCGTCGTCGCGGCCGGGTCAGCCGCCCGCCGCCGGCCGCCACGCGGGCGGCGGCCGCTTCCAGCGCCCGTTCGATCTCCGCGACCGTCGCAGACGGCATCGCGTGTTGATGCGGACAGGCCGGTCTCATCAGGGTCCCAGCCGTCTGCGCCGCGCGGGCTGGGGGGCGGCGCGCCAAATGACAGGCCCGCGGCCAGTGTTCTCGCCTCTCCAGTCGCCCAAGGCGGTCGCCCCGGGGGGTGGCAGGCCAGGAGCGGACATGACAGCGGAAACCCTTGAAAGCCGATACGGGGTCAGCGGCATGGATTGCGCCAGCTGCGGCCGCAAGATCGATACAGCCATCCGCAGGGTTCAGGGAGTGGGCTCCGGGCCGAACGGCCGCCGCAGGCCAGGCGGGTCATCGTGCAACCCTGCCCTGGTTCGCGTATTGCGCCCTGACATGGCAACCGATGCGAAGCGGACGGCAGGGGGCCCGATGGGCGAGAAGACAGGCGAACCGCCGGACGTCGGAGGCGAGCCCGATGCGGCCGTGAGTGGTACCGAGGCTGATGAGGTCCCTCCGGGCCGGCCGAAGCTTCATATGACGGGCAAGGGCCTCAGCCCGGCCGAGTACGCCGCCCAGCATGGCGGTCACCCGCATCAGGCTGACTTTTCGCGCGGCGCCGATGGCGGCGACGACAGCACGGCGGAAGGAAGCGACGCGGCCGACCCGACCGGCCATGAACCCTTCGCCTGACGACCCTTGGCCGGCCTTCGCGCGTCAGGCGCCGTTGTGTCGTCCGAACACGCGGGTTGAACCGTCGTTGAGGATCAGGATCGTCGTATAGGGTTCGCGACCGGCCGCCTCCATGCCCGGCGAGCCCGCCGGCATGCCCGGGGCGCTCAGCGCCCGGGCGGCGGGACGTTCGCTGAGCAGCCGATCGACGTCACCGGCCGGAACATGGCCCTCGATGGCGTATGCGCCGGCGACCGCCGTGTGGCAGGAGGCCAGCCGGTCCGGAATCCCATGCTGCGCCCGGATCGGGGCCAGGTCCTCGCGCTCGACGACCTCGACGGTCCAGCCGGCCTGGCGCATGTGGGCGATCCAGCCGCCGCAGCAGCCGCACCAGGGCGTCTTGTAGGCGGTCATCCGCTTCGGCGGCGCGGCGAGGGCCGGGCCGGCCAAGGCGGCGAGGGACAGGCCGGCCAGGACCGACCGGCGGTCAAGGATGGTCGGAGAACGGTTCATGGGCGGCCCTGGGTGACGATGAAGCCGCGGCTCAGCCGGGCGTGTGACCGGCATGCCCGCCGCCCTGCGGGGTTTCGGGAGCGGGCGCCGGCGCCGGCGCCGGGGCGGGTGCGTCCGGAGCCGGGGCAGGGGCGTTCATCTCGTCGCAGCACTCCATGGCGGCGCCGGGGGCCATGTCCTTGCAGCAGGCGCAGGCGTCCGCCGCGAGCACCGCGCCGGCGCTGAGGGCGAGGAAGGCGGCCGCCGCGGCGGCGATCTTGAGGGTCATCGCGGGTCTCCCTGAAACTGAGCCGCCTTGATCGGCTCGCGGGCCTCCGCCGTCAATGGGCGGCCCCTGCGGTCAGGTGTCCACCCGTTCGACCACCACCCAGCGGCCGGCGCGTTTCTCGACCACGAACCGGGCCGAAGCGCCGTCGAAGGCCGGCACGTCGCCGTCCCGGAACCAGATCCACGGGCGCGACCGGCTGCCCGGACGCACGAAATAGGATCGGCTGGAGCCGGCGTCCTGCCATTCGATGGTGACGGTCTTGCGGAGGGGCATGGCAAGAACAAAAGCGGAACGCGGTGTGCGGTCAAGCCGGCTTCGCGCGCCCGCCGTCGTCATCCACAGGCGCACGCCGGGACGCCGCCCGGAAGGCTAAGGGCTCCGCCCTCGCGCGGGACAGGGTGAAGCGGCTGCGCCGCCGGACCGGCCGGTCTCCCCGGCCTTCCGCGCGGTCATGCTGTTCATGATCATCATCGTCATCGGCTTGTGCAGGCCGGGCGATCCCCCTCCGGCCGGTCCGCCCTGGCCCTTGCTACCCCGGTCTCGCCGACGGGCAGGGTTTCAGGCGCGCATTTCGCGTGCCTGCAACCCATGCCCAAAGGAGGCAGACATGACTGCTCAATCCACCCAGACCGCCCCGACGGAGGCGACCGCGCCGCAGCACGGCGCGGAACTGATCGTGCCGCTCAACCGGCTCAAGGCCTCGCCGAGAAATGCGAGGAAGACCCCGCACAGCGCGGCGACCATCGAGGCCTTCGCGGCCTCCATCAGGGCCAAGGGGGTGTTGCAGCCGCCCGTGGTCGAGATCGAGCGGGACGGGGAGGGCGCGCCGACCGGGAACTACCTCGTCACCATCGGCGAGGGGCGCCGTCAGGGCCTGCGGCTGCTGGCCAAGCGCAAGCAGATCAAGCGGACCCATCCGGTGCGGGTCATCGTGGACGCCGAGAACGACGCCCACGAGATCAGCCTCGACGAGAACATGACCCGCGAGGCCATGCACCCCGCCGACCAGTTCGAGGCCTTCCAGCGGCTGGCCGTGGAAAAGAGCTATGGGCCGGAGGAGATCGGCGCCCGGTTCGGGGTGTCGGCCCATGTGGTGCGCCAGCGGCTGCGGCTCGGGTCGGCGGCGCCGGAGTTGATGGCCGCTTATCGGGAGGGCGCCCTGGCGCTCGACCAACTGACCGCCTTCTGCGTCAGCGAGGACCGGGCGCGTCAGCGGCAGGTGCTGGAGCAGATCGGCCCCCACACCCCGGCCTACGCCATCCGCCGCGCCATGACCGAGGCCAAGGTCCGCGTCGATGACCGGCGCGTCCGCTTCGTCGGCGTCGAGGCCTATGAGGCCGAAGGCGGCGGAATTCTCCGCGATCTGTTCACCGAGGACGGCGGCGGCTGGCTGGAGGACGTGGTCCTGCTGGACCGGCTGGTCGGCGACAAGCTGGCCGGACTGGCCGACGAGGCCCGCGAGCGCGAGGACTGGACATGGGCCGAGGCCGTTCTCGACTATCCGGACCTGTCCGGGTTCGGGCGGGTCTATCCGGTGGCGGTCGAACGCTCGGAGGCGGACGCCGCCGAAATCGCGGCGCTGTCGGAGGAATACGACCGTCTCGTCTCCGAAACCGACGCGGCGGAGATGCTGCCGCCCGAGGTGGACGCCCGGCTGGAGGAGATCGACAAGGCCTTGCAGGCCTTCGGCCCGGACTTCGACTACGCCGCCGAGGCCAGGGCGCGGGCCGGGGTCATGGTCATGCTCGGCCATGACGGTCTGGCCCGCTTCGAGCGCGGGCTGGTGCGGGCCGAGGATGCGGTCGCGGTCGCGGCACCGCCGCCGCCGTTCGAGGCGGACGTCGCGGAGGACGGGGAGCAGGCCGGGACGGAGAACGGGCCGGGCGCATCCGAGGACGACGCGGGATCGGCCCTGTCGGATCGTCTGCTCATCGACCTGACGGCCCACAAGACCATGGGTCTGCGCGACGCGGTGCAGGCCGATGTGAATGCGGCGCTGGCGACGGTGGTCCACGCGCTCGCCCTGCAGGTCTTCTATCCGGGCTACGGGGTCTGGACGCCGTTGCAGCTTCGGCTGACGACGACCGGGCTGGAGCGGCTGGCGCCGGGGGTGGACGATGGCCCCGCCGGACGCCGGGTCAGCGACCGGTGCGAGGCGTGGGGCGCGCGCCTGCCCGAGCGCCCTGAAAACCTCTGGGGCGTGGTGGCCGCCTTGCCGCCTTCGGAGCAGCTGGACCTGATGGCCTGTTGCGCCGGGGTCGGCCTCTACGCCGTGCGCGATCCGCACGACCGGCGGCCCGGCGCCTTGGCGCAGGCCGAGACGCTGGCGACGGCGGTCGGCCTCGACATGGCCGGGACTTGGACGGCGACGGCGGCCAGCTACTTCACCCGCGTGTCCAAGGCGCGGGTGTTGGAGGCGGTGACCGAGGCCGTGAATCCGGACGAAGCGGGCCGGATCGCCGGGTTCAAGAAGGCGGACATGGCCGAAGCCGCCGAGCGGCTGTTGGAGGGGAAGGGATGGCTGCCCGTTCCGCTGCGAACGGTGTCGGATGCGGCGGAGCCGGAGGATCAGGGCGCGGACGAACCGCGTGACGACGACGCCTATTCGTTCGCCGCAGAATAGCATCCTCGATACGAAAACTCGCCGCGCGCCCTTTGGGGGCGCGCGGCTTTTTCGTGCGTGCGACGGTAGGGCACAGTGACGACTGGACTTCGGCTTCTGACTCAGAGCAGACTTTCCAACCGTCCGGATTGAGACGTTGCAACCGGAATACCGCTAACAACTGAGAAGCGTGAGTCGCCCGGAGCTATCGATCTCGATCGGTGTGGACCAGTGATCAACCAGGATTGGTGTGGGGTCCTCCAAGAGCTCGGGCGTGCAATACACCTCCGCCCTAAGGTCGCTGAGAAACAGGCAGATCGGCGCCATGAGCGGCTTGCCCAGTTCATGGAAGACCAGATCGACCTTCACCTCCAGCCAGCGATCACGATTGGCGAAGCCCGCAAAGAGGCGCGCGTGGGAACCGTTGTCCAAGAGTATCGAAGAACCATGCATGGCGGTGATCGCGTGCAAGATCAGGAAGGCGCGCGCGGCGGCGAACTGTTCAACGTCGTCGGTCCCCATAAGGTCGTGCTGAACCAGAAGCTCGGTCAGTTCCCGATGCAACTGGTCACCCGAGAATGCCGGCCGCCAGACGAACCGGTTGCCGAAGAAGCTGAACGCCGCCCATTCGGATTCCGCAACTTCCTTCTTCGCCCGAACCTTGACGATCGCCCGCTTCAGGCGCGTAGCCGCCATCTGGCGAGACGACCCCAATCCCGCTCGAATCTGAGCATCGCTGGCGAGGCGCAGATTGGCCTCAGCCGCGCGGATGAAGTCGTTCGGTCCGACGTCGAGCCGACGCAGGGTCAGGCTCCAAACATCGAAACTGGTGAACACGTCGCGGCCGACCTGGGTGATCAGCCCCTTTTCCCGCCGATCGCGGTGCGCGATGAAGTCACCGATCTCAAGCACTGCGGGGCAGCGTCGGGCGCGATCGCGCAGGCCGAGATAGAGACGATCGAGATCGTCAGTCCTACGTCCGCCTTGCAGCAGGCGCCGGACCCGCATCCGGAGGTCTTCGTCCGCCAGGGTCGTCATATCAGGGGCAGCCACCATCGGGTGCAAATGACGTGAGGCAGGGGCACGCCGGCCGGCCGTAGGATGTCCCAGATCACCTGCGGCGTGTTCGGCGCATAGAGCAGTTGGGGCGGAAGGGTTTGGAACACCTCCTCGGAAACGAACACCGAATACTGACCCTCCCGGATGTTGCTGAGTTTTGCGGCCACGTTCGGCGCTCGACCGATCCAGACAAGGTCGTTGTGAGCCCTGATCCCGCCCCGCACGACGCTGACCTCGCCGCAGTCAATCCCGACGGCCTGACCCAAGCGATAGCCGCCGGTGACGAACATCGGATAGTGCGACTGGAACAGCGGGACGAGGACATTGGCGAACGTCCAACTGATCTCCATCCCGGCCGAGACCGCGCGGAAGTTGGAATCACCGCCCACGAACACCGCCATGATGCGATCCCCGTCGAAGCTGCGGATCTCGCCGCCGCGTCCGACGATCAGGCGTGCGCATAGCGCCAGATAGGCTCGAAACAGACGGGCTGACGCCTCCCGGTTGGCCATCGCGATGACGGTCGAATCCGCCAAGTCCGCGTAGAGCATAGTCGCATACATATCGACCCGTCCGCCGTTCAATGCGACGGAGTCGGTGGAGGGTAGGGCATGAACTGGATCAGCAGGTGCACACTGGCTGGGGCATGTTCCATGTCTTCGACGGCCCGATCGGGCCGCGCTCCAAGACCGATCAGCGCTTGGACGATGGAGATCTCGAGTTCCTCGAGATGAACTTACTCGAACAGGACAGCACGGTCGGCATGACGGACCTATGGCGTGTCACGGCCTCGGGCTTGGCCAGCATCCAGCGCGGCTATATCGAGGATACTCATTGGTGGAAGGACATACCTCCTGGCCAAGTGTTCAGTCCCAACCAGATGGCCATGTCGGTGACAGAACTAGTCCGGCATGCGTCCCTGTTCGCGCGCGAGTTCGGTGAAGCGACCCAAGTCCATTTCCGCTGCGAGTGGCGGGGATTGAAGGGGCGACAGCTCCACGATTTTCATCATCCGTGGATGTTCAGCGGCCATCCGGCCGAGGACGATGAGCGTCGGTCGCGCACGAGCGCCACGATCGGCGCCTTGGAGACGAGTTGGGCCCAGGTCGCCGCTGAACTGGCCGGACCGGTGGCTCGGGCCTTTGGGATCGGCCATGTCGTGACGCCAGCCTGGTTCACCGGTCAAAGCGCGGCTTGGGTTCGGCGATGACCCTCTCGCGGTGTCAGTGCAGCACTTCACCGCCGACCGGATCGACCTGACGCAGCTGCCCGGCCGCGTCCTGGACGAAGACTTCGACCCGCTCGCCCTTGTCGATCAGCGTCGTGGCTTTCACAAGTGCGGACTCGATGGCGTCGACGCTGAAATCGAAACGCCCCGAGTTCTTGCCGTTGCGGAGAACCCGCCAGTCGCCCTCGCCGCGGATCACCGTGAACTGGATGGCCGCTGCGTGTGTCGCCAAGGGATCGTTCCTTGCCTTGCCGCCCAGGACGCGAGCGGTCACGCTCAAACTACAGGGCTTCCGAAGCCGAGTTCAACCGCCGCCGTCTATCTGATCTGTTTCCACAGGAGCAGAACATAACAAGAACATTCTCCTTGTCTGGATAGGCTCGCGCCCCTAGACGGACCCGCGGGTCGGTTGGCTGACGGGAGCGAGCCGTGAGAGAACGGGAAGCGCGGACGCCACGCGAAGACATTGTCCCCGCCGTCGGGCGGCGTCTGGTCGTTCGCTGCGACGCGCCGGCCTGTGGTCGCGCCGCGCTGCTGGACCCGCGCGCCCTGTTCGGTGCGACGAAGCACTGGCCTGTGGCAGGCCGGTCGTATCGGTTCCGGTGCCAGTGCGGGCATCGGGTCGCTCAGGTGTCCTACACGAACAACGCCGATCAGGCGGAGGGGCCGATCTCGCTGGCGGCGCTGGGGCTCTGGTTCTAGGATGCACAGACCTGTCGGGCCGCCGGCTCCGCCGCGTCTGGTCACGATCCAGGCCGCCCGGCGTCAGGCGGTGGTGTTGCGCATCGCCTGCGAACCGTGCGGTCGCATCCAGACTCTTGAGGGATCGACCCTGCCCGTGATGCCGCTCGCCGTTGCGCTGGGCGAACTCTGGCTCGCCGGACGGTTCCGGTGCGGATCCTGTCGGCGTCCTGCGTCCCGGCTTGAGGTCGTCGAACGCGGCCAGGTCCAGACGACGGTGGAACGGTGGGGCCTCGGCGAGCCCTTCGTGGCTGAGCGGCTGCGCCGGCATTGGCGGCATGACCCCTACGACCGGCGTGACTGGCCCGCGTGGTTCAGGCGGCGGTGACCAGCCGTCTCTCCTGCAGCAGGCCAGCCTTGCGCGGCCTCTCAATGGCCTGATCTGACCGAAGCCCGTCCAGCTTCCGCAACCGCTCGCTCGATTTTCTTCCCCGGCCTGACGGCCTTCCTCGCGAGGCAAGAAAGTCGCTCTCCCGGTCCTTCGCTGCGCTGCGGGGTCTCGCCGTGCTCGACCTGCGGGCCGTCCGGTCTCCGGTCCGTCGATCGCCATCGAGGCCGCGGCAGGCGTGGCCCGACATCAGCAAGGAGAAACTTCAATGGCCACCATCGGCACCTTCACCCAGCAAGCGGACGGCAGCTACAGCGGTTCGATCAAGACCCTGACCCTCAACGTCAAGGCGGCCCAGCTGCGGGCCAACGAGAAGACCGACGACAAGGCTCCCGACTTCCGCATCTTCTCCGGCCAGACCGAGTTCGGCGCCGCCTGGAAGAAGACGAGCCAGCAGAACCGCGACTACCTGTCGGTCAAGCTCGACGATCCCAGCTTCCCGGCGCCGATCTACGCCTCGCTGGTCGAGATCGAGGGCGGACACAGCCTGATCTGGTCCCGCTGACCAAGCCGCGGCGGCGCTGAGGCAGCGCCGCCGCCCCTTCTTCAAATCCCCATCCTGAGGAGGCCGCCATGTCGCGCCCCAACGAACCCTCACGTCCCGACCTCTACAGCCGCATCACCCACCAAATCGTCGCCCAGCTCGAAACGGGCGTTCGGCCCTGGACCCGGCCCTGGGTCGTATCCCAGAGCGTCAGCCGACCCCTCCGACACGACGGCACGCCTTACCGGGGCATCAACGTCGTCCTGCTGTGGGGCGAGGCCGCAGCCCGAGGCTTCCAGTCCTCCACCTGGATGACCTTCCGGCAGGCGCTGGCGTTGGACGCTCATGTCCGAAAGGGCGAAAAGGGCTCCACGGTCGTCTACGCCAATGCGTTGGTCCGCACCGACGAGGACGACACCCGGGAGGAGGCAACCCGGCGTATTCCGTTCCTGAAGGCCTACACCGTGTTCAACGTCGAACAGATCGAGGGTCTCCCGGCCTCGTACGCTCCGGCGCCCGCGCCGGTCGTGAACCTCGGTCAAAGGATCGCCCGAGCCGAAGCCTTCTTCGCCGCGACGGGCGCCGATGTTCGCCACGGCGGCGGCTGCGCCTTCTATGCGCCTGGACCGGACTTCGTGCAGATGCCGGTGTTCGAGAGCTTCCTTGACCCGGAAGCCTACTACGCCACCCTCGGCCATGAGTTGACGCACTGGACCCGGCATTCCAGCCGGCTCGATCGCGACCTCGGACGCCGTCGGCATGGAGACGACGCCTACGCCCGGGAGGAACTGGTGGCCGAACTCGGCGCCGCCTTCCTCTGCGCCGACCTGGGGCTGGCCCTGGAGCCGCGCGAAGATCACGCCGCCTATCTCGCCTCATGGCTCGAGGCGCTGCGTCAGGACAATCGGTTGATCTTCTCCGCCGCCGCCCACGCCCAGCGCGCGGTCGACTTTCTTCATGGGGCGGCCAAGTCTGCTGACCCGGAGACGTAAGGACGCAGGGGCGCGCGCCAGCCATGGCTGGCGCGCGCCTCACCTGGGCTGTAACCTTGGCGCCTTGCTGGACGAATTGAGCTTGATGATCGGACGTCGAACGACTGCGGCCTGGGCGCCGGCCATTCTGGCCGTGTTCGCCCTGCTGTTCGCGTCGAGTCCGGTCATGGCCTGGCAGACGCCGGCCGCGCCCATGGCGATGGCCATGGCGCCCGCCGACGACACCGGCTCGGACAGCCCCTGCGATCCCGTGAAGATGACCTGCGCCCGACTGTGCGCCGTGCTCTGCCACGGGCTCGTTCCAACGCCGGCCGCGATCGCCCACCTGACGCCCGCCGCCGGCCCTCGTCCCTGGTCGCCGGTCGATCCCCTCGCCGGGGTGGATCCGGAAGCGGAGGACCCGCCTCCTCGAGCCTGATCTCCACCGACGATCCTTTCTCAAAAAACCGATCCATGGAGATCAACAATGAAACGTGCTTTTTCGCTCGCGGCCCTCGTGCTGCTGACCTCGGCCTCGGCTGCCTTCGCGGCCGCGCCCGACTCGGTGGTCAAGGCCGCCGCTTCCTGCTGCGAGCTTCTCGCGGCCTGCTGTAACGGCGGACCCTGCTGCTGATCCGCTGAAGAAGGACGCCCGCGCGAAAGCGCGGGCGTCTGCCGGCGAAGACCTCATCCTTCTGATCCGTCCGGCTGGGGCGCCCATTGGGCGGTGGGCGAGCGGCCGTGGAGCGGACGCCGAGGGGAGGGCGGGCAGCACCGGAGGTCTACGGGGCGAGGGTGGTGACGGTCTAGGGCAGGATAGGCTTTGCGCCGGCAATGTCTGACAAACCCGCTCTCCGATGGACCGCATCACTCTTCGCCTCTCGCCCGATCTGATCCGCCGGTTCGACGCTGCCGCGGCCGGTCAGGGCGGACGCTCGCGGCTGTTGCGAAGGCTCATGGAAGCCGCCGCCCAAGCGCCCCTGCCGGCGCCGGAGCAAGCGCCGACCACGGCCAGGTCGGGCAAGCTGACCCTGCGTCTGGGCGAAGCGGACCTGCGTCTCCTGGAGGTCGAGGCGGCCGCGATGGGCTTGTCGCGGACCCAGTGGAGCGCGGCGCTCATCCGTCGCCGTCTCCACGATCGGCCGCAGTTCAGCCGGCCCGAAGCTCTGGCCCTGATCGAGGTGCGCCGCGAACTGAGGCGGATCGGCGTGAACGTCAACCAGATCGCCCGGGCCCTGAACACCGCCGTGATGGACGGCCCGGTGCTGGATCTGGAGCTGGGTCAACTCGGCGCCTTCCAAGTGGAAATCTCGGCCTGGGTCGATGCGCTCGGCGAGGCCTTCGAGGGCAATCTCGCCTACTGGGCGCCGGCCTCGTGACCGACTTCCGGTCATCGCGCGGGTTCGATGAGGTGCTGCGGCCGCCCGTCGATATCCGTCGCGCCCGGATCACGCCCGCGGTGCTGCGGCCGGCTCGCGGAGGCGGTGGCGATCCGTCCGCCCGGTTCGCGCGGGTGGCGCGGCGCGCACCGGAGGTGATGGTGAAGATCACCGGCCGGACCCGGGACGGCGCCCACCTGAAAGCGCACCTGGACTACATCAGCCGCAACGGCGCCCTGGCGCTGGAGGGCCCCGATGCGGAGCGGCTGGAAGGCCGTGGACAGGTGCGGGATCTGGCGCGCGACTGGGCCGAGGAGTTTGCGTTTGAGCCGGGACGCAGACGGGACGCATCGATCAGCCTGTCGATCATCCTGAGCATGCCGGCCGGAACCGACGCCGTCCGCCTGCATGACGCGGCGCGGGCCTTCGCGGCCGAGACCTTCGGCGAACGCTTTCCCTATGTCTTCGCACTGCATGATGAAGGCCGGCACCCGCATGTCCATCTGACGGTGCGAAGGCTCGGGCAGGACGGCGAACGGCTCAATCCGCGCAAGGCGGACCTGCAGGCCTGGCGGGAAGGGTTCGCGCGCGCGCTTCGCGACCGGGCCATCGAAGCCGAGGCGACCCCGCGCCGGGCGCGGGGCGTGACCCGCAAGGCCGAACGCATCCCGGTGCGCAAGATGCGAGAACGGTTCGCCGCGGGGCAGGGGCCTTTGCCTGCGGTGCTCGCCGTCGCCTATCGGGCGGCGCTCACCACGGACGGAGGCGAAGCGCCGTGGCTGGAGGCGATCCGTACGCGCGAGTTGGCTATCCGGCGCGTCCTGGTGGCCGAGGCCCTGCGTCTATCGCGATCGGAGCGGGCCGGGGACCGCGCCCTTGCCGCTTTGGTGGAGCGGTTCGTGCGGGAGCGGCCGTCGCCGATGACGCGGGATCAGGCGCTGCGACAGAGAGCCGAGACACAGCGCGACCCTGGCCGGACCCGTGAGCGTTAGGTGGTCCTTCATTGTCCTCGCCGCCGTCGTGTTTGCGAAGTGTCAGAAGTTATCCTATATTTCTGACACTGAGGTTGTCATGCAAGTACTCGCCGATCAGATCATGGAGCGCGCCTCGACGCTGCCGGAAGGCGCGCCGATCGCCGCCAAGTCGTTGCTGCACCTGGGCACGCGCGCGGCGGTGGACCAGGCCCTGTCGCGGCTGGTTCGCCGGGGCCGGCTCATGCGCGCCGGTCGCGGCGTCTACATGCGCCCTCTGGAAAGCCGCTTCGGCTCCCGCACGCCGTCGGTCGAGAAGGTGGTCCGCGCCGTAAGCGAGCAGCGCGGCGAGGTCGTCGCCTCCAATGGCGCTGCGGCGGCCAACGCCCTGGGCCTGACCACCCAGGTGCCGATCCGCATGGTCTATCTGACCAACGGGAGGAGCCGCACCTTCAGTGTCGGCAAGCAGACGGTGGAGTTCCAGCACGCGCCCGCATGGCAACTGCTCCTGGCCGATCGTCCGGCCGGCGAGGCGGTTCGCGCCCTGGCCTGGCTGGGGCCGGACAAGGCCGGAATGGCGCTCGAAACCCTGAAGCGAAAGCTGGGGCCCTCGGCGTTCGGCGAACTCGTGTCCGTCGGGCCGCGTCTACCGACCTGGCTGGCGCGCTCGGTTAGCCAGGCGGCGCATGTCTGATGTCTTCTCCACAGAGGACCGGTAACGCCTGCCTTCGATGAGCGGGGCCAAGGGATACGCGAGGTTTGGGCTCCGGCGGCCGACCATACGGTTTTCCGCGTAGGATGGGTTTATCCGTATTTTCGTATTTTCTACCTGTATACGTATAAGCGTATATTGACAAATGATGCGGATTTTCGTATATCGCGGCTGAAGGAGTTTTCACATGGAGCCCATCGTCCGAAGCGAAAAGCAGCTTGCCGCGGCCATTCGACGTTTCCGAAGACTGGCGGATATGACCCAAGGCGACCTCGCGACCAAGGCGAGCAAACGTCAGGCGACCATATCCAATCTGGAAAGCGGCTCCGGCACGCTTGAAACCCTATTCGCCGCTCTCGGCGCGCTCGAGCTGGAAATCGTCGTGCGGCGCAGAAGCCGGGGCCGGGCGCCCGATATGGGAGACCTGTTCTGATGGCCCGGAGACGAGGCAATGCCCCTCTCCTGGTCTATCTCAACGGCAGGCTCGTCGGTCGCCTTCGCCGTGAGACCAGCGGAGCCATCGACTTTCAATACGATCCCTCCTGGCTGGCTTGGGAAAACGCGATCCCGGCGTCGCTTTCGCTGCCGCTTCGCGAGGATCGCTACATCGGGGCTCCCGTCGTCGCCGTTTTCGACAACCTCCTTCCCGACAATGAGAAGATCCGGGGTCGGGTCGCCGCGCGCGTCGGCGCCGACGGAATCGACGCCTACAGCCTCCTGGCCGCCATCGGTCGCGACTGCGTGGGCGCCCTGCAATTTCTTCCCGAAGGCAGCGATCCGCCCCGGCCCGGCGAGATTGAGGGTGAGCCCGTCAGCGACCGCGCCATTGCGAAAATCCTGGATGATCTGACCGCCAATCCCTTGGGTATCGACGACAGCGAACACTTCCGGATCTCACTCGCCGGCGTCCAGGACAAGACCGCCTTCCTGCGTCATGACGGCCAGTGGCTGAAGCCGGGCGGCGCCACGCCGACCACCCACATCTTCAAGCCGCAGATCGGCAAGGCGCCAGGCAGCGCCATCGATTTTTCCAACAGCGTCGAAAACGAATATCTCTGCCTGACCTTCCTGCGTGCGCTAGGCTTCGACACCGCGAACGTCGAGATTCAGACCTTCGGCCGCAAGCGGGTTCTCGTGGTTGAAAGATTTGACCGGACCTACGCCCGGGACGGACGGCTGTTGCGTCAGCCCCAGGAGGACTTCTGCCAGGCGCTCTCCGTGCCCTGGGCGACGAAGTACGAAAATGACGGCGGACCCGGGATCATCGACTGTCTCGACCTCTTAGGGGCGAGTGACGAGGTCACCCTGGACCGTCAAGCCTTCCTGAAAGCGGTCGTCGCCTTCTGGCTGCTCGGCGCGACCGACGGGCACGCCAAGAACTTCAGCGTCTTTCTGTACCCGGGCGGCGGTTTCCGCCTTACGCCCCTCTATGACGTCCTTTCGGTGCAGCCCGTGATCGACGCCCGAGAATTGACCCACAACCGCTACCGCATGGCGATGGCCGTCGGTGATCGCCGACACTACCGGGTTGAGAGCATCATGCCCCGGCACTTCTATCAGACCGGAGCAAGGGCGGGCCTGGATGAAGGGACCATTCGCGGACTGTTCGCCCAATTCGTCGCTGACGCCCCCGAGGCGATCCGGGTGACCAAGGCCGGCCTGCCGCGCGGGTTCCCCAAGGATCTGGCCAACTCGATCTTCGCCGGGTTCAACAGCCGTCTGCGGTTGCTGGAACTGGAACTGGGCCGGTTCGCGGACGCTGGCGAGGACGAGGAATAGAACATCCGTCAGGTGGCGCCGCTAGCGCTGCCGGTCGCGTCCCCGGGCTGGTTCGCGCTCCGTCGGGCGAGGGCGGCCCGCGCGCGCCCAAGCGGCCTCGAGCAGGCGCGTCTGGATCGCGGGATCGGGGACCAACCGGGCCACCACGATGGCTGCTTTCGCCAAACGCTCGGCGAACGCGTCGTGCGCCTTCGAGGGTTCGGCGTCTCGCCGGGGCGATGGACGATCGAGGCCGGCGGCCTGCCGATCGCGCTCGCGCGGTCGATGGCCCTGCACCTCCATCCCCAGAGCCTGGGCCTGAATCCAGACCTCGCGACGGAAGGCCGGATCGCCGGACACCCGAACCTGGTCCCAGCCGCGATGGCGGGCGATCTTGAGCATGTCGATGACGGCGTCCGGATAGGCCTGGTTTGAGACGAGCGAGCCGCCGCGGTCGCGGAACATCGGCTCGGCCGCGCGATGATCGCGAAAGAAGCGTTCCGGCCGGCCCCGGAGGTCGCGCTCGACCAGATAGCGATCGAGCACCGCCTCGGGCACGTCGCCCTTGGCGGTTGAGCGGCGCGACCCGGCCGGGCCCGGCGCGGGACCGAGGCGGTTAGACAGCGGGGCGGCGTCAGGCGTCTTCACGGTTCGCGCTCCAGCACGGCCGTATCGACGACCCGGTCCAGCCAGGCGCCGACGGCGTCTTCATCCGCCCCTACCTCAGGCGGCGGCAGGCCTTCGGCGGCGAAGGCGCGCGCGATGACGTCGAAATCCATGGGATCCTCCTCCAGAGCGGGGGGCGATGCCGGCGCGGCGACCGGCGCCAGATCGGGGGCGGGCCGCAGTCGGCGGTGGAAGGCGCGCTCCCGGAAATAGGCGATCTTCCGGCCCCGGACCGGGGGCAGGCCGGCCTTCAGCACGATCAAGGCGGTCTGCGGCAACTGCATCAGTTCCTGGGGCAGCATCAGAGCCCGACGCTGGTCGGAGACCGTCGTGCTGCGCCGACCCGCGCTGAGTCCCGTCGGTCGGCTGCGGCTGCGGCCGTCCGTCGTATAGGCGCCGAGCCGATCGCTGAGCTCCTGGGCGATCTTGAGCTCCTTGGGCGCAAAGACGATCTCGACCCCGCAGTTGGTCATCACCTCCTCGGCCACGTCCGGGCCGTAGATCGCCCTCAGCTGCGAAGGGCTCTGAAGCACCGCCAGCAGCCGCAGCCCGTAGCCGGCGACCCAGGCGAAGGCGTGGGCCAGGACCGGCGCCGGTCCGAGACGGGCGAACTCGTCGAGGACGATCAGGGCGGGACGGTCGGCGGGACCGGGCAGGGCGCGGCTGTTCAGATCGACCAACTGCTGGAAGAGCAGGGCGTAGAGGGGCTGGATCCGCAGCATGTTGTCCGGCGTGGCGCCCAGATAGAGGGAGAGCCGGCCGCCGCGGAGATCGCGCAGGTCGAAATCGGACGCGGCGGTGGCGGCGTCGACCCGTGGGTTGAGCCACAGCCCCATCCGGGTGGTGATCGACTGGCGCACCGAGGCGAAGGTGTTCTCGCTGGAACTGGTGAAGTCGGTGAGCGCGGCCACGACCGGTCCGGGCAGGGGGCGACCCTCCCGATCCCGGGCCGCGACGATCCGGGGCAGCCGCGCGCGGGCGTCGCCGGCGGTGAGCTGGCGGAAGATCTCGCCAAGGGTGAAGGGGCGTTCGGGCGTGGCCGCGACATAGCCGCCGACGCCGATGAAGCCGGTCCGCGCCGCCTCGGCCCAGAAGGGGTCGGCCCGTTCGTGGACCGGGAACAGCATCACCGCCATGCGCTGCAACTCGTCGAGCACCGCGATGGGGTCCGCGCGATCAACATGGCCCAGCGGGTTGAAGCGCGCCGTGCGGCCGTCCCGCGCCAGGGGGTCGAACAGATGCACCGTCTGGCCGGCCTCGGCGCGATAGCCCGCCGTGGCGAGGAAATTCTCGCGCTTGATGTCCAGCACGACCACGGAGTCCGGCCAGGCCAGCAGATTGGGGATGACGACGCCGACGCCCTTGCCGGTGCGGGTAGGGGCGTACAGCATGACGTGTTCGGGACCGTCGGCGATGAGGAAACCGCCGTCGGCACGCCCCAGGACGACGCCGCGGTGCGCCCGCAGCCCCGCGCGTCGCTGTTCCGACCCCGAGGCCCAGCGAGCGGCGCCGTGCAGGGGCCGGCGCCGCGTGAGCAGGACGGCCGCGACGAGAACCGCGCCGACCAGGGCCGAAACCGAGACCCCGACGGTCAGCCAGCGGCGCACCTCGGGATCCTGGCGATAATACCAGAGCCAGGCCGGAACCCGGGCCCAGTCGATGGCTTCGGCGAACTGGCCCAGACCGACCAGGGCGATGAGGATAGCGAGGACGGCCAGAAGGCTCGAGGCGACCAGGCCGCCGAGGGCCACCGCCGCGGCCCTAGCCCCCGGGCTGGCGCTTGCGAACCGGGTCATGCCAGACCTCCGTCACGCGGAAGCGCCCGTCGACCTTCTTCATCTGGATGACGACGTCGACGAGCAGATGGAGCAGGGCGCGGATGTCTTCGCGCGGCAGGTCGCGCCCGCCTTCGGACTCCCGCACCAGCAGGGTGAGCTGTTCGAAGGCCAGTGCGGCGGAATCCGCATGCACCGTCGTGATCGAGCCGGGGTGACCGGAATTGACGTTGCGCAGGTAGAAGAAGGCGGTGCCGTCGCGGAGCTCCTGCAGCAGGATGCGGTCCGGCCGCATGCGCAGGGCGCTTTCCAGAAGCTGTTTGGGGCCGATCCGGGCCAGACCCTGTCCGTCCTTGGAATAGACGAGGTGGACGACATTGCGGTGCGGGACCACGAACTCGCGGGTGTCCTCGATCGTCAGCAGGCGCTCGTGATCCGGGATCAGCTCGATCAAGCCCTTGGCCAGGGTGGTCTTGCCAGAGCCGGTCGCGCCGGAGATCAGGATGTTGCGCCGGGCCGCGACTGCCAGGGTCAGAAACCCCGGCCAGTCCCCGGCCTGGCGCAGCCGCACCAGTTCGGCGTCGGCGGGGTCCGCGGCCTCCGCTTGGGCGTCGGCGACTTCATCGAACAGGCCGGCCGCCGCGAACTCCTTTAAGCCCATTCGGCGTCGCGACGGCTTTCTCAGGGTCAGGGACAGACCTCCGTCGGCGGCGACCGGCGGCAGCACGATCTGACAGCGAATGTCGCCGGGCAGGGTGGTGGAGCAGATGGGCTGTTCGGGACCGACATCCTGACGGGTGTAGGCGGCGGCCGCCACGGCCAGGGTGCGAAGCCAGGCCTCGGTCAGCTCCGGCGCTTCGGTCCAGCGCCAGGCGCCGTCCGCCTCGACCCCGACCTCGCCCGGCCGGTTTATGACGACCTCGGTCACGGCCGCCGGCTCCAGGAAGGGCCGCAGCGGCGCGAGGTAGTGATCCAGGACCGAGGTGTCGTCCATCAGCGCGACCGCAGCTGGTAGACCCCGGCGAAATCCAGGTCCTGGGCCACGAAGATCGACACCTCGGCGCCCTGACCCTTGCGCAGCGTCGGCGGGATGTCGACCGAACCCTGCAGGGCGACGGCCGCGGCGTCTGACGGCAGGCGCGCCGTGGCGGAGCCGCCGTCGCCCTGACCGGCGGCGGCGTAGACGCCGTCGTCGACGATGGAGAGCAACAGGGCGCCGCCGAACCGGTCCCAGAACCGGGTGTCGACGACGCCGTCGAATCCGGAGCGTCCGAGCGCGTCGGCCGCCGGAGAGGCGAGGGCGACGGCGACCCCGGTCGGCGTCACCGCCCGGGTCCACAGGACGAACAGCCGGCGCCGGCCCTGCTGCAGGCCGCCGCGATACTCGCCCAGGACCCGGGTGCCGCGCTCCATCAGCACCACGGCCCCGTTGTCGGACCAGGCGTCACGCGGCAGGACGCAGGTCACATAGCCGGGCGTGGTGCTGTCCATGGCGGTCTGCAGGATGCAGGGCACGCTGGTCCCCGCGGTGATCAGCAAGTTGCGGTCCGGCAGGCGGCCGGCGCGCGCCTGACCGACGGGCGTCACCTGCCGCAACTGGTCGAGCGAGGTCGGGGCGGCCGGCGCGACCGCCGAAGCGTCCGAGGCCGCCGGCGGGACGGATTGGCCGCCGCCGCCCGCCCTGCTGTAGGCGAGGACGGGCGCGCGCCGGGCGCTTTCGGCCAGGGCGCGCCGCTGTTCCGCGGCCGAAGGACCGGAAGGCGGCGACGCCGCGTCCTGGGGATTCGCTTCGAGGGGTGGGACCACCTCTCCGTCGGTCAGAATCGGCGCGTTCGGATCGAGGGCGGCGTCGCTCAGCAGCGGAGGCGCCTCGCGGCGCGCGGGTTCGAATGGCGCGGTCTGCCGGGGCGGCTCGTCGCGACGCGCCGGCTCGGCGCCGTCTGCGTCGCCCCGATCCCAGCTGGCGATCAGGAAGACGCCGCATCCGACGGCCAAGGCGGCCAAGCTGATGACCTTGCCCTGGCGTCCGCCCAACCGTCCGGCGATCGGCGAGACCCCGCGATCGTTCGCCGTCGGCGGCGGCGCCGGATCATCGGCGGGCGGGGTTTGATCGGGGAGGTTCATGATGCGCTCCCGACCGGCGCGCGATCGACGGCGGGCGAGGCCGTGCCGGTGCCGAGGCCGAGGCCGCGAGGGTCCCAGGCCTCGTTGAACAGACACAGGACCGAGCGGCCCCGCCTCAGCCGCAACCCCCGGACGACGCCGTGGATCACCACGAATTCGCCGCGCACGTCATAGGGCACGAGACGCTCGGACCCGTCCTCCGCGACCTCGAACAGGGCCGGCAGGGCCTGGACGCCGGGGAAGCGCAGCACGGTGAAGCGGCCGTTGTCGCTGACCTCGCTCGGCTGCAGGGCGGCGTCGCCCTGGGCGGACCAGGCCAGATTGCGGGTCCCCTCGACCACCCCACGCTCCAGCTCCAGTCCGATGAGGCGCTGCTCCACGGCCTCGGCCTGGACGGCCAGCGCCCGGGCCGCCTGGGCCTGTTCGTCGGCCGGGTAGCGGAAGCGGACCTGCCAGGCGACCGCGGTGCGGTCGCTGGCGTCGCGGGCCAGGAGTTCGAAGGCGTAGTGCCGGGTCACGCCGCTGCGCTCGGTGACGACCAGCAGATTGGTCGCCTGATGACGTTCGCGGGGCTTGAGGAAAAGCACCGACCCTTCCGCGGCCACCTCCCAGGCGACGCTGTCTCCGATCGCGGCGTGACGGATGGTCTCCTCGGGCGAGAAGACGATCTGGGTGGCCGTCCGGAACGCCCCGGGGATCCGGTAGACCGCCGCGGGGTCGTAGACGAGTTCGCGGATGCGCGGGTCCTGCGGGGTCTGCGCCGCGGCCGGGAGGGCCAGGGAGAGGCCGGCGGCCAGCGTCAGGAGGCGAGGGGGGCGTTTCATCGGATGACCTCCGGATCGGCGCGGTAGGACGTCACCTGGAAGCCGAGGGGGTTCCTCAGCCGATCCGGTTCGGACATCGGCGCGCGGGTGTAGGTGAAGGCGATGGTGGCGATCCAGTCGCTCTCCACCGTCTGCTGGGCCTGGCGGACCGTGCGATGGAAGCGGACGTTGGCGACGCCGTCGTTGATGAAGCCGATGGCGCGGATCGAGATGATGGCCTCGCCGTCGCGGCCGTAGAGGTTCTGCGGACTGGCGGGATTGGAGCCGCGGAACAGATCGGCCCACCGCCGCTGTTCGGCCGGCGCCGACAGGATGGAGACCAGCCGGAAGGCGTCCTCTGCGGCCGGATCGAGGTAGCCCTCGCGCTGGCGCACATACTGGCCGAGGAAATATTTGCTGACGGCCTCGTCGTAGCGGACCGGCCCATCCTCGGCCGAGAGGCCGCGCATGACGTCGACCGCCCCGGTCGCCTGGTCCACCCGGATGACGAAGGGCTCGGTGGACTTCAACGGCGTCAGCATCGCCACCGCGCCGGTCGCGATCACCGCCAGCCCCGTAGCCAAGGCGGCGGCCGACCAGGCCAGGCGTCGGGACCGGAGCGCCGAGGCCAGACGGTCCTGATCCCAGCGTCGCGCCTCGGTGAAGTAGCGCTTCAGGTCAGGGGAGGGGACGCCGCTCATGCGCAGCCTCCCGTGTCCGAGCTTACGGCCTCGGGGACCGATGGGGGTTCGGTCTGCGGCGCGAGCACCGATCCGTGGGGATTGGCGGGCCGCCGGGCCGAGCCGTCGCAGGTCGGCAACGCCGGATCGCCCCGGTGGGCGCAGGCGCCCAGCAGCATCAGGCCGGCGAACAGGAGGGAGCGATAGGTCATGTCAGGCGCCTCTCGGTCGGATGGTGCCGCCGCCCCTGGGCGGCTGGCGGCTGGCTTCTTGCGGACCTTGAGACCGGCCGGAGCCGCTCCCGCCCAGGGCCGCGGCGTTGGCGAAGTCGGCGAGGCCGGCGCTGGCGCCGCCCGCGATGCCGGCGGCGATGGCCGGGGTCTGCAGAAAGAAGATCGCCCCGAGCAGGCACAGGGCGATGAAGATCAGCCCGCCGATCATCGGGTCGGCTCCCTGGATCGCGCCCCACTGGTCGCGCACGAGCGACAGGACCAGCTGGAAGATGACGATGATCAGGGCGAACAGGACGAGATAGTTCACCGCCTGGCTGAGCCAGCCGAAGAAGAAGCGGCGGGTGGCGTCGAACAGGGCGCAGGCGATGAAGATGGGGCCGAGGGTGACGAGCAGCGCCAGAGCCAGTTTGGCCACCAGCACCACCCCGAACCCGAGGGCGGCGGCCAGGGCGCCGATGATGAAGACGGCGGCCGACACCACCCAGGGACCGGGATTGAAGGCCGAGCCCTCGCGCGAGATGTCCTCGCCCAGCCAGGCCGCATAGGCGAAGAACTGGTCGAAGGCCGCGCCGACGCTCGGCGTGTCCGCGCCGCTGACGGCCCGGGTCAGGGCGTTGGGCAGGCCGGTGAACAGCGGCTCGGTGACGAAGGTCGAATAGGCGGCCGTCGTCGCCAGCAGATACAGGAAGGCCAGCTTCAGCGACCGGACCGCGAAATCCATCACCGGTTCGCTGATCGCGCCCCTCAGGATGGCGACGCCGTAGAGCACGACATAGAGGACCAGGGCGATGCGCAGCGGCCCTTCGACCTCGGCGATCACCGAGGACAGACGGTCGCCGAGGAAGACGTTGAGCCGCTCGTCGATGAAGTCGTAGCTGGGCTCGAAGACGCGAAAGCTCATCGTCGGGCTCCTCAGAAGGCCCGCTCATAGGCGCGCATCCGCGCCTCGCGACGCGCGTCCGCCAGACCGCGCCGCGCCGCCTCGCATTCGTCGTTGGTGCGGCCGGCGTCGCAGGCCGCCACGACCGCCTCGGCCGCGTCGGGATCGGCGGCGAAGTCATCAGCGGTCCGGTCGGTCGCCCCGCAGCCGACGAGGCCGAGCGCGACGAGCAGCGCGGACCGTTTCACCGGAACGCCCGTTCGTAGACATCCATACGGGCCGCCCGGGCGGCCTCGGCCCGTTCCCGGGCGCGCTGCTCTTCCAGCCGCGCCTCAGCCGCCTGGGTCAGGGCGAGACCCTGCAGCCGTACCTGCTCGTTCTGGATCAGCGCCTGTTCCGCCGCGAGGCGAGCTTCCAGGTCCATGACGGCGCGGGCGTTGGGCGCGGTGTCGAGGGCGGAGCGGAGCGTCTCCAGACCCTGCAGGCGAAGATCCGCCGCGCCGGCCACCGCTTCGCCCACCGCGAGATCCCGCGCGGTCCGGGCGCCCGCCCGTTCGAGGCTGTCGCGATAGTAGGCTTCCGCCGAACCCGGATCGCCCGCGGGCGGCGTGTACAGCCGGGTGTCGCGGCGAATGGCGTCGGCGCGTTCGGCCAGGTCGCCGAGCGCGGACAGGTCGCCATTGGCCGCCGCCCGCAGCGAACGCATGTCGGGCAGGGGGTTGCGCACCGTCGGCAGTCCCAGCTCGCTGGCCAGGGCGTTGACGCCGGACAGGTCGTTCAGGCTGTCGAACAGCTGCTGGCCCTGCTCGACCTGGGTCTGCAGCGCCCTCAGCTGCTCCAGGGTGGTGCGGGCCTCCTCGACCATCTGGGCCAGGGCCCGGGGGTCGTGGACGATCTGTTGCGCCTGGACGGCCGGGGCGCCGGCGAGGACGAGGCAGGCGGCCGTCGCGACGAAGGGGATGCGGGCTCTCACAGGAACCTCCTCTGGTCATGGAAGGGATCGCGCCACAGCGCGTAGTCGTCGCCGAGCTCGGCGCGGAGGCGGTCGAGGAGGGCGGTGGTTTCGGTGCGGCCGGACAGGACCGCCAGGGCGTCGTCCATGCCGCTCAGGTCCAGTTCTACGACCACGCTGTCGTGGCCCTGCTTGACCAGGAAACGATGCGATTCCGGGGTCAGAACCTCGCGCACCAGCCGGAACTCTTCCTGGGTCAGGCCGAAGCCCTCGATGTAGTCGCGCGCCTGGCCATGGGCGTTGGGCAGGAAGATTTTGGTCGCGCACTGTTCGAGAATGGCGTGGGCGATCGGGGAGCGCAGGGCGTCGGCCGGGGACTGGGTGCCGAACACCATCAGGGCGTTCTGCTTGCGCCAGGTCTTGAGCCCGTCCCGGGCCAGTTCCGTGAAGGCCGGGTCGCCCAGCACCTTCCAGAACTCGTCGATGTCGAGGACGAGACGGCGCCCGTCCACCCGCTCGGCGATGCGGTGGAACAGATACAACATCGCCGGCGTGCGGACCTCGTCGTGGTCGAGCACCTGGGTGATGTCGAAGCCGGCGAAGCGGGCCTCCAGGCTGAGGGCGTCCTCGTCATTGTCCAGGACCCAGCCGAGAGGACCGCCCCTTTGCCAGCGCTCCAGCCGAGCGCCCACGCCGCCGGCGTCGCCCTGGCCGAGCAGACTGCGCAGGGCGGCGATGGACCGCCGCTCGCGCGGCAGGGCCTCCAGCGCGGCCACCCCCTGATCGATGGCGCGGGCCTGGGGCACCGTCAGGGTTTCGTCCGGCCGGGCGACGAGGGTTCGAACCAGGCGGACGAGGAAGGCGCGGTTGGCGGGACTGGGGGAGAGCGCCTTGAACGGCGCGAAGCCGGTCGGTTCGCCGTTGCGCAGGGCGAGATAGGTGCCGCCGCAGGCTCGCACGAAGATCTCGGCGCCCCGGTCCTTGTCGATGAACAGCTGCTGGGCGTCGAACCGCTCCAGCTGCGCGAGCATGAAGTTCTGGACCACGGTCTTGCCCGACCCGGACGGTCCGCAAATGAAGGTGTGGCCGAGATCGCCGACATGGAAGTTGAACCAGAAGGGCGAACCGGCCGTGGTGCGCAGCACGGCGACGGCGTCGCCCCAGTGATTGCCGCTCGCCCTGCCCACCGGATGGGCGTGAAAGGGCGCCAGGGCCGCGAAATTGCGCGAGGTGATCGCCGCCGGCCGGGTGCGGCGGGCGAAGGCCCCGGGGAACTGGGACCAGAAGGCCGCTTCCAGCCCCAGATCCTCGCGCGCCACGACGAGGCCGGAGTCCGCGAGGATGGCGCGGGCCTTGGACAGGTGGTCGGCCAGCGCGGCCGGGGTGTCCCCGTGGACGAGGATCGAGGCCTGGTGCTCGCCCATGACGAAGCGATTGCTGACGAGATCGTCGAGCGCGTCCGACAGACCGGTGATCTGCGAAGCCGCGCGGTCCCGCGCCGAGACCATCTGGTTCTGCTTGCGCTCCATGACTGCGCGGGCCGAGGCCTTGGACAGGAAGGCGAAGGACTGGCTGATCACAAAGCCGAACCGGACGCTCAGCAGCTCGTCCCACAGCCCGGGCCGGGTCGTGGCCGGATATTCCTTGACGGCCAGGACGCCGGCGTAGCGCGCCTCTGCGGCGTCCCGCAGCTCGAGCGTCTCGCGCCCGAAGATGGCGCGGACGGTGTAGACCGCCGAGCCGAGGTGGCCGAACACGATCGGGACCGACGACCGGCGCCCCGTCAGGACCAGCCGCATGACCTCCATCGGCTCGGAAAACCACAGACCGTCGCGGTCATAGAGGCCGAGCCGGCGCGGCGCGTAGCGTGCGAGATACTGGACCAGATCGCGCCCGGCCTCCTCGATGCGCTGGATATGGGCGAGCTCGACCTCGGCGTCGTTGCGGCGCGCCGCCTTCAGGCGTCTGGCGAGCGCCGCGGCGCGGTCGCCGGCGTCCCGACCCGGATGCAGGACGAGGGTGACGAACAGCTCGTTGATCCAGAGCCGCCGTCCCGCGACACGGTCGTCGTAGAGGGCGCCGAGTTCCCCGGCGAAGGCCGAGCGGAAGCCGGCCGACCGCTCCAGTTCGACCGGGCGTCGCACCACGTGGTGCCAGACCGCCAGACGGTCGTCGGCGAGATTGCGCCAGGCCTGGTTGAGTTTGACGTGCCAGTCGTTGAGGTCACGCGCGTCGGCGGTCTCGAAGCTGGCGCCGTCGATCTGGAACACCATCATCAGGGCGCCGCTGTCGAGCGCCACCACATGGTCCGAGACGTGACGGGCGTAGGGCAGGTGCGGCCGGGCCTCGGCCTCGCGCCGCAGCCGCGCCGGAGGCACGCCGCCCTCAGCCACGGGTCAGCTCCGCCAGACGATAGCGGCGCACGAGCGGCAGCGGCGTCGCCGAGCTCCCGCCCCAGAGCGCCGCGTTGCGCGACCGGCCCTTGGTGTCGACATAGACGAACAGCAGCCGGAAGGCGTTGTGGTCGGCCCGGCAGATCGCCCGGAACACCAGGTGCAGGGCCGGGGCAACCAGCAGATGGAGCAGGCTGCCACCGACGAGGAAGACGACGCCCGACGCGATGACGTTGACGCCCATCGCCTCCATGGGCACGCCGAGGATCATCGCGGGCCGCGTGCAGGCCAGGAACAGCGGATCCTCGGCCAGACGTTCGTCAGCCATGGGGACCTCCCGCGGGC
Organism: uncultured Brevundimonas sp.; assembly: GCA_964527675.1. Taxonomy (GTDB): domain Bacteria; phylum Pseudomonadota; class Alphaproteobacteria; order Caulobacterales; family Caulobacteraceae; genus Brevundimonas. The sequence continues at coordinate 31,743 of CAZGPS010000001.1, forward strand.
AGGCGCGAGAGGGCCAGGCCGATGGCGAGGCCCGACCCGAGACCGCCGAGGATCTGGGCAAACCGCTTGGGCGAGATCAGCTTCAGGCCGAGCATCAGGCACAGGGCGAGGACGGCCGACGCCGATCCGATCCACAGCCAGGGCGAAGCGGCGGTCATCAGGCGCCGCCCGTGATCAGATTGACGATCTCGGCCGCGCCGAAGACCACGACGATGCCGAGCACGACGATCGCCGCCCGACGCAGGTCGAACAGGCCGAACATCCACAGGATGCCGACCACCACGACCGCCAGCACGGCCAGCAGGCGGGCCGTATTGCCGGTGAGCATGTCGACGACGTTCTGCAGCAGGCCTTCGACGTTGGCCGAGGCGAGCGCCGGCTGCGCCGACAGACAGGTCGCGGCCAGCGCGATGCCGGCTGCAGCGCCGGCGTGACGCCGGAATGGGGTCAGAGTCAGGGCACGAAACATCAGAGGCTCCGGTCAACGGAAGTGGAAAAGGCGACCCGCACGGGCCCGCGCGCGAACACGTCCCAGGCCGCAGGCGGGGCGCTCGGGGTCGGGGGGTCGGGAAGGCGCGCGTCGGATGGTTCGACGGCGGTCGCCGTGAGCGGCGCGGCCAGGTTCAGGGTGACCGCCGCCTGCTCGACCCGGGCGACATATCCGTTGCGGAAGCCTCTCTGGGCGTCGCCGGTGTTGTAGCGGGACAGGGCGATGCGCAGGGCCGACTGACGATGCGCCGGGGTTTCGCCGGCGGGCTTGTAGCCCGCGCGAAGGACCGTCGCCGCTGCCCGCAGGTTGAGGCAGGGGTCGAAGGTGTCTTCGACCGTCAGGCCCAGCCAGGCGAGGTTGTCGCTGTTGATCTGGGCCAGGCCGAGGTCGAGGTTGGCGCCGCGTCCCAGGAGACGGCGGGCCGTCGTCGCGGCCTCCGCCGCGTTGCGCGCGCGAGCGGGGCGGGCGCCGTTGCGATTGACGCCGATCGCCAGCGGGTCGAACCGGCTCTCGACGTGCGCAATCGCCGCAAGGGTCTGGGGCGCCACCGACGGCGCGCAGCTTTGCGAGAGGGCGAGAACGAACGCGAGGTCGAGCATGAGGGCCTCCAGGAACCGGCGCCATCCCATCGGATCAGGCCGTCGGCGGCGACCCGCGAGCGCCCCGTGGGAGATCTACGGTAGGAAGCTGCGGGGTTCGTCGGCGCGTCGGGCAGCCGCCGCCAGGCAGGCGACGGCCTGGATGCGCGTCCGCACGCCGAGGACGCTGCAGGCCATCATGAAATGCTCATCGACCGTCCTGGGGGAGATTCCGAGCCGTTCGCCGATGCCGGATGAGGTCAAGCCCATGGCGGCGAGATGCAGGCATTGGCGCTGCCGGTCGGTCAGGGCTTCGACCGCCAGGGCGGACGATTCAGCGGGAAGGGGGCTGAGCGCTTTCATGGCCGAATCCAGCCGCGAAATCTCCGCCGCGCGCCAGTCCGGGACCTTCTCACCGTGACTCTACGACCGGGGCCGGGACGCCTTAGGGCGGTCTCAACCGCTGTTGTTGGCGCCGCCGTCTTCGCGGTCCGGCGCCAGCAGTCGGCTTCGGCGTTGCTCGAGCCAGGCGTCGGCCTCCGCGTCGCGCCGAACGGACTGGTCCACGAGATCCCTGAACATTCTGGTGAAGGTGTTGATGATCGGCCGAGCGTCGAGATCGGCGATCGCGTCGCCGGCTTCCTCGTCGAATTCCTGCAGCGCCACGGCGAGGATGGTCGCCAATTTGTTGTCGGCGCACCGCAAGGCGAAGGCGGGCGACCCGAGGGCGAGGGCCGCGAGAATCCCGTGCGGATCGCTGTTCGTGACCTCGGCGAAGCGGTGAATGCGTTCGATGTTGATTCGCCCTGCACCGGACTCGAAATGCTCGTAGGACCGAAGCGCCATGTTCATGGCCTGGGCGACGTCGATCGACCGCATGCGCCGGTGGGCCCGGATCAGGCGCAGGCTTGAGGAGAGCACCGCGTTCGTCGACTGGGTCTGCCGGGCGTCCATGTCTCGGTTTACTCCCTCGCCGTCGGCACCACGCGTTACGAACTCAGGTTCACCCCTACAGGTTGAAAAATGACTCAGCCATGCGTCAAATGAAAGTCGATAAAGATCAACAGCATAAAAGCTGCGGTTATGACGCAAGTTTCTTGCGGACGACAGTATTGGAGGCGCGGCATGACGCGATCGACCCGAAGCTTGCCGGTCGTCGATCTGCGTCTCAGCGTGGCCCGGAGGCGGCCGTGAGGCAGCGTGATCCCTTCGGGATGGCGCTCGCCGGCCTGCGCACCGCGATCGAGGAAGGCCTGGCTCCCGGACAGCACCTCTCCGTGGTGGACATCGCCGCTTCGCTCGGCCTGAGCACCAGCCCGGTTCGGGAAGCTCTGTCCCGGCTGTGCGGCGAAGGCTTGGTCGAGGATCGCCGCGGTCTGGGTTACTTCACCCGCGCGGCCCCCCTGGAGGATGTTCTGGGCTTGCTGGACCTCGAAGCCGCTCATGTCCGGCTCGCGGCGCTCTGCACTCCGGTCGCTCAACCCCGCGACGGCACGGACGCGTCCGTCGAGGCGTGGATCGACGACCTGGTCGGCGCCTGTGACAACCAGCCCCTGGTCGAGAGCCTCGTTCGCGTGCGCCGTCGCCTGGCGCCGCTCAGACGCCTCAACGGACCGACGGAAGCGGCCGCCGGTCCCGAGGCGGCGAGCGACGTCGAGGCCTATTACGCGCGTTGGCGGATCGCCGCGACGGGCCTCGCGTCCCGCCTCCGGCGGATCGATCCAGATCAGTCAAAGTATACGCGAAATATAGTTTGAATCGATTTGCTTTGCGGCGCTGATGGTTCGTCGTCGACGTTTTGTCGACCTTCAAAACAGGAGACGACCATGACCAAGAAAACCTCGCGCCTCGTGCGCCTCGGGTCCGCCCGCACCCTGACCCGCGCGGTCTCGCGCGGCGAGTTCGACGAGCTGAATCCGGTCCTGAAGTACACCATTCCGCCCAGCGAATGACCGGACGGGCCGCTTCGGCGGCCCGGACGTCCGGGCCCGGCCTCGCCCCGGACGCCGCGACCAGAGGCCAGTCCTGACACAGGAGAGGATCCATGAAGATCCAAACCAAGACGCGCGTCCTCCGTCTGGGGGCCGCCCGTCGGCTGACCCGGGCGATCCTGATGGGCCCGTTCACCGAACTGAACCCGGCCCGCCACTGGACGATGCCGCCGGAATGACTCCAGGGGGCCGCCCGCTTCGGACGGCCCCGCCGGGCGTCCTGCCGGAGGGCGGATCGGCCGCCTTTCGTCGCAACAGGGAGATACTGATGTCAAAGCCGACGATCCATCGGCTTCTGCGCCCCGGGCTGGCGCGGAACTGCGCGCGAGGCGGGCGAGGCCGACATCTGGACCTCAATCCGGCCCTCCATTTCAACCAGCCCGCGGGGTGAGGATGAATGACGCGCTTCTCGCCGATGGGGCGCCCGATGCTGACTGCGGATGGCTCGGGGAGGGGATACACGCGGTCCGCATCGGCGCCGATCTGGTCCTGCTCGATCTGGCCGGAGACGACTATCTGTGCCTGCCGGAGTGCGGCGATCTCCGTATAGACGGTCGGCAAGTTTGGGGGTCGATGGAAGATCTTCTTCGCCTGGCCGCCGAGGAACTGCTGCACCCCACGTCGGCGCCGGACGATCGGATCTCGCCGCCGGCCCTGCCGTCTGCCCGCCTTCCGGCTCCGCCGCCGATCCGGCCGACGCTGCGGGACGTGGCCACTTTCGCCGTCATCTGGATCGACGCGGTGCGGCGCCGGCCGACGCTTCTGGAGCTGAGCCGCCGATACGCCCGGCGTGGCGGCCGCCGCTCGGATCCCGAGGCGCTTGCGGCGCGGGTCGAGGTGTTCCGCCAGTTGCTGCCGCTGGCCCCCTGGACCGGCGCCTGTCTTCTCCAAGCAGAGCTGCTGCTGCGCTTCGTCAATGCGGCGGGTCTGGACGCGGACTGGGTGTTCGGGGTCCGCACCTTCCCGTTTCTCGCCCATTGCTGGCTGCAGAGCGGCGATCAGTGCGTCAGCGAGGCGCCGGAGACGCTGACCGTCTACCGGCCGATCCTGGTGATCTGAGATGGCGGCGGACTGCGCGATCATTCTCGTGGGCGACACGCCGGCCGCGCTCGACGCCCTGGTTGCGCCCGTTCGACGGAGACTCAGCCGGGCCGGCTGGTCGCGTAAGTCGCACGACCCCTTCATCCAGGTGTTCGCTCCGACCGGCGGACGGCTGGAGGCCGCGCGGGGGCTGGACGGACACGGCGTGCTGATCGGCGAGGTCTACGACGGCGAAGGCCAGGCGCTGTCGCCGCGGGCCCGCAGCGCCTTGGGATGCCGGCGTCTCGATGCGGCGCATGCCCGCGCCGTCTGCGCGGACTACTGGGGGCGATACCTGCTGGTCCGGAGGGTCGACGGCGACGTCGCGGTGCTCCGCGACCCGTCCGGCGCCCTGGACTGCGTTGTCTGGCGCAAGGCCGGGGTGACCCTGATCTCGACGACCGCTGCGGCCGTCATCGATCCTTGGCTGCCCGACGGGATCGCACTGGAATGGGACGCGGTCGCCGCCCTGGTGGGCCGCCCCGGCGAGCATCGACATCGCCTGGCCTTGACCGGACTGCAGGCGGTCGCCGGCGGCGAGCTGCGGACCATCGGGGAGGGCGTCAACCGCGCGACCCAGATCTGGCGGCCCGCTGACCTTTATCGGAACCGCGCCTCGCGGCCGCCTCCGGACCTCCGAGGGGCGGTGGAACGGTCGGTGAGGGCGCTGGCGGGCGACAGGCGCTGGATCGCCGAGGTCAGCGGCGGACTGGACTCCGCCATCGTGGCGGGGGTCCTGACCGCCGACCAGCGCCGGAACGTCGCCGCCTGGGTCAACCACTATGTCGACCAGCCGGAGGGCGACGAGCGGGCCTACGCCCGGGCGGTCGCCGGGCGGCACGGCTTCACGCTGACGGAACTCCGCCGCGACGGCCTCAGGCTCGACGCCGACCGTCTGGCGGCCTGCGCCGAAACCTTCAGGCCGGCCGCCAACGACATCGATCCCGACTACAACGACGATATCGCCGACCGGATCGAGGCGATGGGCGCCTGGGGCTCGCTGACAGGGCAGGGGGGCGACGCCGTCTTCTTTCAGATGCCGAGCCTCCTGATCGCCCTGGATGAGATTTGTGAGCGCCGGGGCCGGGCGCGCGGGGCGGTCCTGCATCGACTCGCGCGATGGCTGCGGCGCTCCATGTGGCCGACGGCCCTCGCCCGGGACTGGCGCGAGGAAGTCGGCCATCGCGCCAGTTGGGACCATCCCTGGCTGGACGATCTGGCCAGCGTGCCGCCAGCCAAGGCGATCCAGATGTCCGCCTTGGCCTTCTGCCAAACCTTTCAGGGACCGGCGCTCCGCAGTCGACTTGGTCCCTGCGTCAATCCGTTGCTGAGCCAGCCCGTGATGGAGGCGGGGCTGGCCATTTCGACGGTCGATCTGACCTGGGGCGGGCGTGACCGGGCTGCAGCGCGCGCCGCCTTCGCGGATGTTCTTCCGGCATCGATCCTGGACCGGCGCTCGAAAGGCGAACTGGGCGCCTACTATGGCGGCGCGGTCGCTGCGCACCTCGCTTTCCTGCGCGACTATCTGCTCGGCGGCGCCCTGGCGGAGGCGGGGTTGATCGATCCTGGCCTGGAGGACCGCCTCACCCGGGACGCCCTGCTGTGGCGCGGCGGCCATTCCCAACTGCTCAGTCTGGCCCTGACGGAGGCGTGGGTGCGTCGCTGGCGGGAACGGCTGGACCGCCGGACCCCATGAGATACCGGTCGAACCAGTTCCGGATCTGATCGTAGTAGAGCCGAATGTTCCCCGGACTCCGGAGGCCGTGTTCCTCGCCGATGAGGAGGATCAGGGCGACGGGGCGGTTCAGACGGTGCAGGGCGCCATAGAGTTGCTCCGACTGACCGAGCATCAGATCGTACTCTCCCACGACAAGAAGCGTCGGCGCGACGATGCGGTCCGCCTGCTCGAAGGGGCTGTTGCGGCGATACCGGTCGGGCGCCCGCCAATAGGCGTCCCGCATCTCGGCCTGGCCGGATTCCAGCCAACGCGCGCTGGCCGCCGCAGCGAGCGCATGCCCGCCGTCGAGGCGCAGCGTCGATCCCACGTCTCCGATGACGGTCGAGAAATTCATTGGCCCGTTCAAGGCCACCACGGCATCGAAGCGAGGAGACTGCGCCGCGCTCATCACAGCGGACCAGGCGCCGAAGCTCCAGCCCCACAAGCCGATCCGCTCCGGATCAACCAGGCCCTCCGCCGCTGCGGCGTCGACAACCGACAGGATGCGATGGGCGAGGCCGTCCGCCGGTTCCGGAGTCGCCGGAAGATCCGGGACGAGGATGGCGTAGCCGGCCGCGACCATCAACTGGGGCGCCATGGACAGGCTGGTGGACTCCCGCCGCATCCACCACGGCGGATCGGGGTAGGCCTCGCCCTGATAGGGCACCACGATCACGGGCGGCGTCTCTGTCGGGTTCGGCGGCAGGTAGAGCCAGCCGCCGGCGCCGCCGGCGCCGGCGATCCGCCGGGGGGCCGCGACCGAGATCCGGTCGAGTTCGGAATTCAGCCGCCAGACCACCTCCCGGCCATGGCTGCGTTGCAGGCGCAGAGCGTTTGGATCGTCTTCCAGGGCGCCCCGATCGAGGCTGATCCCCCGACTCCAACTGATCGCGGCCCCGGTCGTCGCCGCGACGCATCGGGAGCCGGCATCGGGGGCGACCCAGACCTGGCACAGGCGTCCGTCGGCGCGTGCGACCACGGCGAAGGCGGCTTTCAGGGGACCGCTCTGCGCCCGCAAGCCGAACGGACCGCGGGGGTTCACCGCCGATGCGGCTGGCCCGATATCGGCGTGACCGCCGTCGGCGTCGAACCGCACGACGTGACCCCCGCTGTTGAACAGAACCGCAGACCCGCCCTCGGCGACGAGCCGGGCGTCGGAGGACAGACTTGTCAGCGGCGAGGCGTCTGCGTCGGCGAAGAACCAGCCCTCCCGGGATCCGGACCGGCCTTTGAAGATCGGGGTTCCGCCCAACCAGCCGCCCTCGGCTGTCGCCATGCCCTGGAAGTCGATCGGCGTTGTCGGGTGTGCCCCGACAGGCGTCACGTCCCGCGTCGCGCCGTCTGGGGCGACGGTCATGAGCCGGGCCGGCTCGTCGTCGATGGCCGCCACCAGAAGGGCGTCGGAAGCCGGCGACCAGGCCAGAAGGCTTGTCGAGATGTTGCGGGCGTCGGACGGCTGGACGGCGGCCCCGGAGATCAGGTCGACGATCTGAAGCGCCCGGGCGCGACGCACCTCGGTCGCCGTGTCGGCGGAGGGAGGCGGCAGGAGCGGACCGTCCACGAGAAGCGCGGCGTATCGCCCGTCCGGAGAGGCTTCGAGGTCAAGGAAGGGGCCATCGGCGATCGCGGCCGCCTCGCCGGTGACGGCGTCGATCCGCCACAGGCGTCGCGGCGACAAGGTCTCGGACGCGCCATCCTCGCCCACCGTGATCGCGGCCGCGGACCCGGCCGTCGCCGCCGCCCTCAGCGCCAGCAGGCGCGCCTGCTCGGCGCGGGGGCCGGCCAGTCGCGGGGGAAGCGCCCCGTCGGGCATGCCCAGGACGATCAAGACGTCGTCCGTCAGCCATTCCAGGGAACGACCCCAAAGGCCGAGTTCCGGCGCCACCTCGGTCCAGACCACGCGGCCCGTCGCGATCTCGACGAGCCCCAGCCGCCATTCGTCGTTCCGTAGCCGAAACACGGCCAGGCGCCGGCCGCTCGGCGAAAAGGCGCCGACGGAATAGCCGGCGTCCTCCTCCATCGCCAGGAGCGGTCGCGGTCGGTCGGGGGTGTGGAGGTCGATGCGGTAGACTCGGGCGTACCGGATGGCGCCCTCGGCTTCCAGATCATGGCGAGGGAGGTCGCTTCGGGCGCGCCGTTCCTCGAAGACCGCGACCTCCCCGGACGGGTCGATCGCTACCCGGCCGAAGCTCTTGAGCCGCAGAATGACGTCCACCGTGAGCGGCTCCGATCGGGCCGAGGAGGGGCATGCCGTCGCGAGCAGGCCCGCGAGGGCGAAAACGACCATGCGCATGGACGATCACCAGCGCTTGACGAGCTGAAGCGAGACCTGCCGGCCCAGCACATTGGTGTTGGCGGCGTCGTAACCGATCCCCGCCGGCGCATCGTAGAAGGGCGGCTCTTCGTTGGTCAGGTTCAGCACGTTGAGGGTGAGCGACAGATTTTCGGCCCATCCGCTCTCGATGTCGTAGCGGACCTGGCCGTCCAGAGTGATCCAGTCGTCGATCCCGCGACCGTTGACCGGGTCCCGTCCTCCGCTGACGTAATTGAGCGCGCCGCCGAGCGTCAGCGGGCCGCGAATCCACTGGCCGCTGAAGCGGCCTCGCCAACGTGCCGGGAAGTTCGGCGCCCCCAGCAGGTCCTCGTTGGGGGAGGTGGCGGTGACCGCCCGGTCGTTGGTGAGGAGATGCGTCACGGTCGCATCGAGCGAGATGTCGTCCGACCCCAGGGTGAAGCGATAGCGTGTGGAAAGATCGAGCCCCTCGACCTCGACAGCCGAGGCGTTGACGTACCGGTTGTCGATCACGGCGCCGTAGGCCGTCGCGGGGAAGACGTTCGGATTGTAGTTCCCCGGATGGCTGAGCAGGGACTGGACATAGGCCAGGTCGTCCGCATTGGAGCCGGGGCTCACATACCGGATGAAGGGCGCCAGGGTCGGGTCGTTCAGGGCGTTGATCAGATTCTCCGCGACGGGGGTCGCGATCCGGTCCTCGAAGGTCGTCCGAAACCAGCCGGCCTCTATCCGCAACCCTTCGGCGGCGGCGGGCGTCCAGATGAAACCCGCCGTCCAGGACTCCGCGGTCTCCGGGATCAGGTCGGGGTTGCCCCCGTACTGGACGATGCTGATCACATTGACGCCGGCGCGATCGAGAAACACCGGGCCGAGCCGGTAGGCGCTGTTCAACTCCCTCAGCGACGGGGCGCGGAACGAGGTCCCGTAGCTGGCGCGCAGCAGCAGGTCGGGCGTTGGATTATAGAGGACGCCGACCTTGGGATTGCTGGTCTGGCCGATCCCCTCATGGTCCTCGATTCGACCGGCGAGCGACAGCTCCAGCCGTTCGAGGCCGGGCCGGGCGTTGCCGGGGCCCACCAGCGGCGCGCGCAGTTCGACGAAGGCGGCCGAGACGTCACGCTCGAACGCCGTCGGAGCGGCGATGCGCGGCGCTGCGCCGGAGATGAAATTCTCTCCGGAGGTTTCGAAGCGCTCCTGGCGATAGTCGACACCCACGGCCATGCGCAGGTCGCCGCCCGGAAGGGTATGGAGGACGCCGTCGGCCTTGAGGTTGAAAGAGCCGACCGTGCTGATGTTCTCGGATCTGAGGTAGCCGGACCCGACGAAGGCCAACAGGGCCGCGCTATGGGCGGCCGGGTCGCCATAAGGGTTGAAATAGCCGTCGACCGCCGGGTTGAACGCGGTCAACGGATCGTCGGACGTCGCGCCAAGGGCCTCGTCGAGACGCGTCGTCTGCACCCGGTTCGAGGCCGTGAGGCCGGTGGTCTCGCGGCCGCCGCTCAGATAGGCCGCGAGATTCCAGCCGGCGAGTTCGCCATCGATCCCAAACGCGCCGCCTATGCTGCGGGAGAAGCCTTCGTCACGACCCGGTCCCAGGTCGTTGACGAAGGAATAGGCGATTTCCTGATATGGCTCGCCCGCCACCGGCACGAAGAAGGGATTGTCCGGCGTCACGAACAGGATGCCGATGTCGGCCACCGAGTCCTGATTGTAAGTTCGATCGGTGTAGCGAAGGTCGCCGTCCAGCCTGAAGCCGCCCGGAAGGTCCTGTCGGCCCGCGACGAACACACTGTGCCGGCGCTGGTGGGGCAGGCTCCACTGGCCTTCCATCTGGTTGGTCAGATTGACCTCGCCGGGACGAAAGTCTCCCGGCGCGAGGCCCACCCCGTTCTGATTGCGGGGGATGGCGTAGGTCGGTTCGTAGGATCCGCTGACCGGATCGAACGCCATGAGGTTTCCCGGTGCGGCGTAAAAGAAGCGCCAGTCGGAGCCGCCCAGCGGGCGCAAGTCCGCGTTCGCGGTCGCGCGACGGTCGGCGGCGCGCAACTCGCCCCGGTCATGAAATTCATAAGCTGCGACGAGGCTGCCACTGGACCAGTTGAAGCCGCCGCTGTGGGACAGGAGGGTCTCCTCGGCCCCGCCGTCGCTCGTGCCCCCGACGCGCACCCGGCTCTCGGCGCCGTCAAAGCGGGATTTCAGGATGATGTTGACCACGCCGCCGACCGCGTCCGCGCCGTAGAGGGCCGATGCGCCGTCGAGCAGCACGTCCGCGCGCGCGATTGCGCTGCTGGGAAGATTGGAGATGTCCGAGAAGTCACCGGCGCTGCCGGTGCCTGCGATCCGCCGGCCGTTGACCAGAACGAGGGTCGCATCGGCCCCAAGACCCCGCAGGTTAACCCCGGTCGCATAGGCTGAGTTACGGCTCGTGCGGTCGGCCCCCGTGCCGGCCGAGCCCTCGTAGGCGGCTCCGGTGAAGTTCTGCGGCAAGGCGGCGAGCGTCTCGGCGACCGTCGCGCGGCCCTGTCGCGCCACGTCGTCCTGGGTGATCACAGTGACCGGCGACGGGCTCTCCGCTCCCCTCAGATAGGTGCCGGTGACGACGACTTCCTCAAGCTGGGTCGCTTCGGTTTCGAGTTCAGCGCGGGCCGAGGGGTCAACGAGCACGAAGACCGTCGGACGACTCTGGCGATAGGTCAGGCCGGTCCCGCGCAGGAGTTCCGCGAGCGCTGCCTCCGGGGTGTAGTCTCCGGAGAGTGCTCGAGCCTGGCGGCCGGCGACGAGTGCGCTGGGATAGAGGATCTGAAGGCCGCTCTGCTGGGCGAACACAGGCAGGCTGCGCTCAAGCGGGCCGGCCCCGATGTTGAATGTCCGCACAGCCTCGGTCGATTGCGCGATGACCGGCGTCGCGACACCCAGCATGAGCGCGGCGAGCGCGGTTGAAGTGAATCTGTGGCCCATGATCTCCCCCTCTTTTCTACCCGCGGCTTTGCGGGGCGGGGAGGAGACGTTGGGTCGCGGGGCGTCCCCTAAGTCCGGACGCAGATTATTTTCAAGCCGGCGCGGAGAGGATCACGTGACCGTCGGCTGAGGTCACGGCCTCGAGGTGATAGAGATCGCGAAGGGCGGCGACGAAGCCATCGACGTCCCCGGCGTTGAACACGCCGCTGACGCGGATCGACGAGATACGTTGATCGCGAAGCTCGATCGGCTTGGAACTGTAGCGGTTCACCTCCGCCACGGCTGTGGCGATGGGCGTGTTCTCGAAGGTGAGCCGTCCGACCGTCCAACTGGTCTCGGCCGGGACATTGACCGCAACGACCCGGGGCGTCGGCGCCGACGTCGTAACTTCCTGGCCGGGGGCAAGGGTCCACTGCGCATCGGTCGAAGAGGCCTTGTGGACATCAACACGCCCTTCGACGAGGACGACACGCGCCCCCGAGCCTGATCGCCGAACGTCAAACCGGGTCCCGACGGCGGTGACTTCAGTGTCACCCGCCTTCACGAGGAAAGGCCGCGCGGTGTCGCCTTCGACCTCGAACATGGCGCGTCCTGAGGCGAGCGTGACCACGCGACGGGCGTCGGTGAAGCGAACCGTAATCCGGGAATCCGTGTCGAGGACGACGCGGGATCCGTCCTCCAATCGTACAGTGCGCTGCTCGCCAACGGCCGTGTCGTAGGCGTGGGGCTGCTGAACGGACCACCAGGTCAGGCTCCCGCCTCCAATCGCCAAGGCCAGCGCGCCCGCGATCCCGAGCGGGATCAGGCGGCGGGTGTCGCGCGTCCGGCCACGGGGGCGCGCCCGTTTGACCCGGCCGAGGGCCTCATCGGCGAGACCCGCCATCGCGGGGCTTTCCGCAAGCGTTCCGGCCGCGTCCCACATCGCCTCGAGGCGACTGAAGGCGCGGGCGTTCTCAGGATCCCGCCGCCAGTCGCTGAAGTCCTTTATATCGGCGGTCGTGACCTTGCGCTGGTTCAATCTGCTGAACCATTCCGCCGCTTCCTTGCGCCTGATTTCGGCTTCAGCCTCGATCGTCATCCGTTTGCCTACAGGTCCAGCCGAGACGCGCAGTACTCGAGCGCCCTGGACATTCGCCATTCCACCGTTTTTACGCTGATCCCGAACGACTGGGCGATCTCCGGATAAGTCATACCGCCAAAGCGGCTCAAGACGAAGACATCGCGGTAGAGTTGCGGCATGGACCGGATCACCTGCTCGAGCAGAACCTGATCGAACTGCGGCGCGGCCTCGGCTCCGGCCGGTATCTGATAGTCCCGATCCCGCCGCCGCCGTCCTTCCCGCCGGCTCTCGTCGCGCACCAGGTTAAGGGCGATCTTGAGCAGGAAAGCCTTCGGATGACGGATGTCGTCCAGCGCATAGGGCGCGGCACGGATGTAGGTCTCCTGAACGACATCCGCCGCCGCATCGGCGTCGACATGGGCTCGCAGGCGACGATCCAGCCAGGCGGCATAGCGCCGATAGAGACGGTTGATACCGTCCTGCGCCTCCGTCCCCAGCTGCTTCGTATCGGTCACCACGGTTCTCCGGCCTCTCGACGAGAGGGTCCGGAACCCAGACGCGTCCACATGGCCCGGGACAGGCGCGCGGGCGCGCGCCGTCAGGCGTTGGGAACGGGCATGCGCGCTGTGCGCGCCGCCGTCGATGATCTGATATCGCACAGGGGATTCCAGGCCCCGCCAACGCAAGCGTCGGCGACGTCAGCATGAATCAAACGGAATCCCGGCGCAAGCCGGAGGGGTCGGGCGTTGGAATCCTCTGCGATCGCGAGGCCCGCTGCTTCGGTTCACAGCGGCGCCTCTGTCACGCGGACAGACCCCGGCTCAAGCTGTGGGCCTATCTCACGGCGCCCGACCGTTGCGCTCTAGAAGCCGCCCCCGGCCAAGGCAAGCGCTGGCGTGGTCCGGCGCGCGGATTGGATCATCCCGCAAGAAAATGGCGGAGAGCCCGCAATTCACTGTCGTTGCCCGGTCGTTGATTCCCGCCCAACGTGAATCGCGCACATTGGAAGGAGCGAGCCATGCAGCGTAGTCCCCATGCGGCACGCCAATCATCCCTGCTTCTCAGCGGCCGCGAAACCGAGTGTCTTCTTTGGGTCAGTTGCGGCAAGAGCTCGGCGGACATCGGTCAGATCGTCGGCCTGTCGCCGCGGACGGTCGACAGCTACATCGAGAAAGCCTGCGCCAAGCTTCGTGTCCGGACGCGCATCGAAGCGGTCGCGGCTGCGGTCCGCGCCGGCATCATCGATCCTGACGAAGACGGGCCAAGGCGCGAAGGGTGAGGGGGCGGGCCAGGAACTTCTGTGAGGAAGCCCGGCGTTTCGCCGCCGATCGCCGCCGACGCTCACGCGTCCCCTGGCTCTCGATCGGCGCCTATCGTTCCCGGAACCCGCCGCCGACGACCCTACACCGCTTGCGGCCGGTCGCGCGAGTCGGCTTGACCGGAGGCCATCAGAGAAAGGAAAACACACCCATGCCCAAATACGCGCCGCTTGCAGCCTTCCTCCGACGCCAGAAGCGCGCCGAGGTGGACCTGACGTTTCGGGACATCGAACGGATTATCGGCGGCATCCTGCCCAAGGCCGCGGGTGTAGACGGATGGTGGCGGGCGGATGCGTCCGGCTCAATGACGCCCCAACATAGTGCGTGGACCGACGCCGGCTTCGTTGCGCAGCCTGCCATCAAGTCTGAAAGTGTGCGTTTCGTCCTGCGCGCTGACTGCGGGAAGCCAACCGCTGCAGAGGCCTAGGATGGGCTTGTGCAAGCACTTTGGAACGTCTCTCAAGCCGTGGGTGTTGGCCGTGCACCTTCAAAGCGGCGTCGGATCCAGATCCGGCCTGGCCTCTCGACCAGCAGGTGGAGGGCGACCGAGATCAGCACCGTGGCGATGAAGAGAATGCTTAGTTCGAGCGGAGTGACCCTGAAGGCGCTGTCGATCCCGCGCAGTTCGGCGACGACGCCCTTCCAGGCCACGATGACCGGCATGTGCACCAGGTAAAGCGCGAACGAAACTTCGCCCGCAAATACGAGCGGTGGCGATGCCAGCAAGCCCTCGCTTTGAGACTTGCCGAGCATGGACCAGCAAAGAACGACGGGCCCGGTCAGGGCGACGATGAGCCGGTCGTCGAGCGACATCTGCATGCCGGCCAAGAGCAGCGCTGTCGTGCCGATCGCGGAGGAAACGGCGACCGCAGGGCGCCAGTAGACCCCCTGTCCCAGGCCATACAGCGCCATACCGATGAGAAACGCGGGGGCGATGCGCAGGATTCCCATATTGTCTTCAGCCTGGGGCAGGACCTTGCCAAAGACAGCGCCGTACATGGCGTCGATCAGCACATAGCCGACCACGCCGAGGAGCAGTAAAACCCACGGGCGCCGACGCAGCTTTAGCGCCGCCCACGCGTAGGCGGGGAACAGAAGATACGCGAACCATTCCGCCGAAAGCGACCAACTGGGGCCGCTCCAGTTGAAGCCTAGCTCCGTGGGGAACCACGCCTGGACCAGGAACAACGTCTTGAAGAAACCCTCCGTGGTGTAGGTGGAAGGATCGTACCGCACGCCTGCAGCCGTAGCGCCGATCACCATGATGGTAACGCCGAGCAGAACAGCCAGATGAAGCGGGTACAGACGGGCCAATCGCGCGACGATGAACTTTCGGTAGCTGAACGTCCCTGCTGCGACGGCTGGACCATAGACGTGAGCCAGGATGAAGCCGGAGAGGATGAAGAAGGCGTCGACGGCCAGGCGACTGCGTTCGATGATCGGGCTGAACCCGAGCGCCGGATCCCATTGGAGTTGGTAGTGAAACAGGACGACGCCCAGCGCCAGGAACGCCCGCAGGCTTGTGAGCGCGCGAAGGTCGGCGGGATAGCCCTCGCGGGTCGGTGATACGGACGTCATGCGCAATGCCCCTCGAGCGCCACGACAGATGGCGCACCCCAAAAGGGTCTACGCGGCGGAAACGCCAATCCCTCTCCGCTCGCCAACCCGGGTGCGCGTTCGGGAATATCGAGCGTCGGGAAGGGGCGGTCGCCCTGCCTCAGGGGCCTGGCCCGTCTCATGCGAGTTGCCGCCGTTTTGCACCATTAGCGCGACGGATGGCCGAGGAGCGCGATCAGTTCAGACGCCTTTGCCTGCCGTTCGGCGAGATCATCTCCCGTCATGGCGCCCATGACGCAATGGTCGAGATGATCCTTAAGGACCTCGCTCTCCACCCGCAGAAGGGCCGCGCGGGCCGCGCGAAGCTGGGTGAGGACATCGACGCAGTAGCGGTCCTCCTCGACCATGCGGGCTATGCCGCGCACCTGGCCTTCGATGCGGTTCAGCCGGTTCAACACCTTGGGCTTCGTCTCGGCCTGCATCCAATTCCTCGCGCTGATCGTTCGCTCATACTCCATCAGACTCCTTGATATATACCCCTCAGGGGTATATTTCCTGGATTGAGCTTAGGAGCGGCCTCCATGTCCATGTCCCCCCCTGACAGCCATGGCTGTTGTTCAGGCCATGCCGGCGACGGTGGAAAGACGGCCATTGATCCTGTGTGCGGCATGAGCGTCGATCCCTCCACCGCGATGCGCCGGGCGACACATAGGGGGCAGGACTTCGTATTCTGTTCGGCAGGGTGTCGGAGCCGGTTCATCGCTGACCCGGATAAGTATCTCGGCGAAGGGCCGAAGCCTGAGCCGGTGAAACCCGGCGCGATTTACACCTGCCCCATGCACCCTGAGGTGCGGCAGGAAGGGCCCGGTTCGTGCCCCATCTGCGGCATGGCGCTGGAACCGGAAACGGTGACGGCCGAGGCCCCGGTCAATCACGAGTTGATCGACTTCACACGCCGGTTCTGGGTGGGCCTCGTGCTGACCGCGCCAGTGTTCGCGCTGGAAATGGGGGGGCATCTGACGGGACTGGCCATGCGGATTCCAGGCCAGACCTCGAACTGGATTCAGTTTGCACTGGCGACGCCCGTCGTGCTTTGGGCGGGGTGGCCGTTCTTCCAGAAGGGCTGGGCTTCGCTGCGCAACCGAAGCCTCAATATGTTCAGCCTGATCGCCATCGGTGTCGGCGCCGCCTGGATCTACAGCGTTGTCGCCGTTCTGCTCCCGGAATTCTTTCCGACCGCAGTGCGGCGGACGGACGGCAGCGCGCCGGTCTATTTCGAAGCGGCGGCGATCATCACCGTCCTGGTTCTTGTCGGTCAAATTCTCGAGTTGCGCGCGCGGGAGCAGACCTCAGGCGCGATCCGGGCGCTCCTCGATCTCACGCCAAAGACCGCTCGACGCGTGCGGGAGGATGGCGGCGACGAGGACATCACCCTGGATCGGGTCGTCATTGGCGACCGTTTGCGGGTTCGCCCGGGCGAGCAAATTCCGGTGGACGGCGAGGTGCTCGAAGGTCGGGTGTCGATCGACGAATCCATGGTCACGGGCGAGTCGATGCCTGTCACCAAGGAGCCGGGATCCAGCGTCGTCGGCGGTTCGCTGAACAAGACCGGCTCCTTTGTCATGCGCGCTGACAGGATCGGGGCCGACACTCTGTTGTCTCGAATCGTCCAGATGGTGGCCCAGGCCCAGCGCAGTCGGGCGCCGATCCAGCGGCTCGCTGACAAGGTGTCGGGCTGGTTCGTGCCAGCGGTCATAGCCATCGCGGTCGTCTCGGCGGTGGTGTGGGGCTTGGCCGGACCTGAGCCGCGGCTCTCCTACGCCTTGGTGGCTGCGGTTTCGGTGCTGATCATCGCCTGTCCCTGCGCGCTCGGCCTGGCGACCCCGATCTCGATCATGGTTGGAGTGGGACGGGGCGCCCACGCAGGCGTGCTGATCAAGAACGCCGAAGCGCTCGAACGCCTGGAGAAAATCAACACCCTCGTGCTCGACAAAACCGGCACCCTGACCGAGGGGCGGCCGTCGGTAACCGCCATTCGGCCCGCTGCAGGGTTCGACGAGACCGAGCTTCTGAGGCTGTCCGCCAGTCTCGAGCGCAGCAGCGAACATCCCCTGGCGGACGCGATCGTCCGCGCAGCGTCCGACCGCGGACTTGTTCTTTCGGAAGCCGGCGAATTCGACAGTCCCGTGGGGCGCGGGGTCACAGGCGTCGTCGATGGCCGGCGCATGGCCCTGGGCAACGCCCGCTATCTCGGTGAGATTGGCGTGGTTGTCTCCGCGCTGGAGGCCGAGGCGGAGGCGTTGCGCACCGGGGGTGCGACGGCCATCTTCGTCGCGGTGGACGGCCGGTGCGCCGGAGTCCTTGGTATCGCGGACCCGATTAAAACGACGACGCCGGAGGCGGTTCGCGCGCTGAAAGCCGCAGGCCTGCGGCTCGTGATGATGACTGGCGACAATCGGACGACTGCGGAGGCCGTCGCCCGAACACTGGGCATTGACGACGTTCAGGCCGAGGTCCTGCCTCAGGACAAGGCGGCTGTGGTCGAGCGGCTTCGGGCCGAGGGGCGAGTGGTGGCCATGGCGGGCGACGGGGTCAATGACGCACCAGCGCTCGCCGCCGCAGACGTAGGCGTCGCCATGGGCGCGGGTTCCGACGTGGCCATTGAGAGCGCGGGCGTGACGCTGTTAGGAGGAGATCTCCAGGGCATTGTGCGGGCCCGTCGATTGTCCACCGCAGTCATGGGCAACATTCGTCAGAACTTGGTCTTCGCGTTCGGCTATAACGCGCTCGGCATTCCGGTCGCTGCGGGCCTGCTCTACCCCTTCTTCGGCATCCTGCTGTCGCCGGCGCTGGCGGCTCTGGCCATGGCCCTGTCCTCGGTCAGCGTAATCGCCAACGCGCTGCGCCTGCGAGCGGTTAAACTTTGACGCAAAGGCAGTCGAGACTCCATTACGCATCCGTGAGCGCCTGCCCTCCCCATAAGCGAGGAGCGCCGCCTTTATTTAAACAAGGCGGAACCGTGGCGCGAGACCCGGATTAGGGGGTCACGACGACGCACGACCTCAGGTCGCGAGCTCTAACGCACCTGAGCACCCGATCCCGAGCGAAAGGTACAGACCATGCATGATAATCACAATGCTCACGACATGAAGGCGATGAAGGGAAGCTATCGATCATTGGCGATCGAGCTGATCCTGGATTTCATCATCATGTATCTTGTGATGTACACGATGATCGCGTCCCTTGATCATTTCTACTTCAACCTGAACAACGTCTACATGACGCTGATGATGGTCTCGCCGATGGCGATCTTGATGCTGGTCTTCATGCGGTCGATGTATCCGTCGAAACGAACCAACCTGATGATCGGCGGGGCGGCGGCCTTGATTTTCGCCGTCAGCTTTTACGGGATGCGCACCCAGGCGGCGGTCGGCGACACGGAATTCCTCCGCTCGATGATTCCGCACCATTCCGGCGCCATCCTGATGTGCCGAGAAGCCTCGCTGACCGACCCTGAAGTGCTCGCCCTCTGCGACGAAATCGTCCGCTCTCAAGAGCGCGAGATTGCAGAGATGAAAGCCATCCTGGCGCGGCGTTGACTACGCGTCGGGCCGGGTCCTCGGGAGAGTTCCGTCGCCTGCGGCATCGTGCGTCAGGGTGTCGCGAGGGCGGACCGCCTGGATTGCGTAGTTCCAAGAGAAGGCTCGCTGTCAGCGGCGAGACGACTGCATGATAATCAGGAGTGTCCTATGAACCTCGATCGCCGAGGCCTGCTGCGCGGCGCCGTTGCCGGAGGCGGCCTTCTGGGCCTTCAGGGCCTCTTGCCGGCCTGGGCCCAGACCGGGACGCCGGGCCTGCGGTCGGACCTGCCAACCTTGACCGGCCCAAACATTGATCTGACCATCGGTCAGACACCGTTTACGGTGAACGGCCGCACGGGAACGGCCACAACGATAAACGGCGTGCTCCCGGCACCCGTCCTCCGCCTGCGTGAAGGTCAGAACGCGAGGCTGGCGGTCACGAACCAGCTCGACGAGGACACCTCGATCCACTGGCACGGCATCCTGCTGCCGTTCCAGATGGACGGGGTTCCGGGCATCAGCTTCCCCGGCATTCGTCCGCGTGAGACGTTCGTCTACGAGTTTCCGATCCGTCAATCGGGCACCTTCTGGTATCACAGCCACTCGGGTTTGCAGGAGGCGCTCGGCCACTACGGCCCGATCGTCATTGATCCGGCCGGGGCCGATCCCATCGCCTACGACCGCGAGCATGTGCTGGTCCTGTCGGACTGGAGCTTCATGCATCCGCATGAAATCCTCGACAAGCTGAAGAAAAGCCCGGGGTATTTCAATCGGCAGCGCACCACCCTGGCCGGCCTCATCGACGGCAGCGACCGGATGAGCCTGGAGGAGCGGCGCATGTGGGGCGAGATGCGGATGGACCCGCGCGACATCCTCGACGTCAATGGCTCCACCTACACCTATCTGATCAACGGCCACGGGCCGCGGGAAAACTGGACCGGCCTGTTCCGGCCCGGCGAGCGTGTGCGTCTGCGCATCATCAACGCCTCGGCCATGTCGATCTTCAATGTCCGAATTCCAGGCCTGCCAATGACTGTGGTCCAGGCTGACGGCGAAAACGTGCGTCCGGTCGAGACCGACGAGTTCCAGATATCGGTCGCCGAAACCTATGACGTCATCGTCCAGCCGACCGACGACCGGGCCTACACGATCGTTTCCGAAGCGATCGACCGCTCGGGCATGGGCCGGGCGACCCTCGCGCCTCGCTTGGGCATGACCGCCGAAGTCCCGCCGCTGCGCGAGGTTCCAAACCTCACCATGCGCGACATGGGCATGGGGGGAATGGATCACGGCTCGATGGCAGGCATGGATCACGGAGCGATGAGTACGGGCCCGTCCTCGCCCGCGATGGCTGGGATGGACCATGGCGCCATGGAAGCTCAGCCGGGGGGCGCCATGAGCGGCATGGCGCAAGGTTCCATGGCGGGCATGGCCGGTATGAACATGCGAGATCCCGAAAACGCTCCGCCGGACATGAAGGTGGGCGTCGGAGTCGACGCCGTGGCCATGGCGCCCGCCAATCGTCTGGGCGAGCGGCCGACGGGACTGGGCGATGTCCCCCATCGGGTGCTGGTCTATACGGATCTGGTGTCCCTGCAGCCCAACAAGGATCAGCGGCCGCCCTCGCGGACGATGGAAATCCACCTGACCGGAAATATGGAGCGGTTCATGTGGAGCTTCGACGGCAAGAAGTTCAGCGACGGCGTGGAGCCGTTCCGGTTCGAGCTCAACGAACGGGTGCGGGTGACCCTGGTCAATGACAGCATGATGGCTCACCCGATCCATCTGCACGGCCACTTCTTCGAGCTGGTCACAGGGGGGCCGGCGGGCCACCAGCCGCTCAAGCACACCGTCAACGTCCTCCCGGGCGGCAAGGTCAGTTTCGATCTCACGGCCGACAATCCAGGTGACTGGGCCTTCCACTGCCACATGCTGATGCACATGCACGCCGGCATGTTCAACGTCGTCACTGTGCGTCCGATGGAAGGAGCCTCGTCATGATCCGCCAGTCTGTCGGTCTCATCCCCCTGCTTCTCGCGGCCTCGGCGAGTCCGGTGTTCGCGCAAAGCCACGCCGGGCACGTCCCTGCGCCGGGCGCTGCGCAACCCGCCGCCCAGCTGCCCTCCGGATGCGTCCGGCGGGGCGCGCCGACGGCTGATCCGGCCCGGGCGGGTATGCCGGGGGCGCCGGTCTGCCCCGTGGGGGCTGTGCCCGAGCGGGTTCCGGCAGCGGCCGCAGCGGATCCTCACGCGGGTCACGACATGTCGACCACGGGTCGGACCGCACCCGCTCCGGCGGT
>CAZGPS010000001.1:52765-74465 GCA_964527675.1 uncultured Brevundimonas sp.
GACCGCACCCGCTCCGGCGGTACCGGCTGACCCCCACGCCGGACACGACATGTCGACGATGGGTCAGACGCAGCCCGCGCCGGCGATGCCGGCCGGTCACGACATGTCGACCATGGGGCAGACCTCGCCTGCTCCGGCGGCCGCGGCTGACCCCCACGCCGGGCACGACATGTCGACGATGGGTCAGATGCCTCCCGGCCACGACATGTCGGGCATGGCGATGCCGCCTGACGTACCGACCAGCGCGAACAATCCGGGCCGTCCGCCGGAGACGCCCCCGCCGGCCGGAGCCACCCGTGGCCCGGCCCATGCGGCCGATCTCTTGTTCGACCCCGCCGAAATGGCGGCGGCGCGCGAACAGTTGAGGGTCGAGAACGGTGATGTGCGCACGACCGCGGTGATCATCGACCAGCTCGAGGTGAGTACAGCCGACGGCGAAGAAGGCTACGCCTGGGACGCCCAGGGATGGAGCGGGGGCGACATCAATCGCTTCTGGTGGAAATCGGAGGGCGAAGGCGCCTTCGGCGACGGGGTCGAGGAGGCGGAGATCCAGGCCCTTTACAGCCGCGCCATTCGTCCCTTCTTTGATTTCCAGGCTGGCGTGAGACAGACGTATCGGCCCGATGGGGACCGAACGGACTTGGTGGTGGGCATCCAGGGATTGGCGCCCTACTGGTTCGAAGTCGACGCGGCCGCCTTCCTGTCCAACAAGGGTGAACTGACGGCCAGGGCGGAAGCTGAATACGACCAGCGCATCACCAATCGCTGGATCGTGCAGCCCCGTGCAGAAGTGGTGTTGTCGGCAGAAGACATTCCCGAACTCAAGATCGGCTCCGGCCTGTCGTCGCTGCAGATCGGGGCCCGTCTTCGATATGAATTCCGCAAGGAGTTCGCACCTTACGTCGGGGTGGAATGGACCAAGAGCTTCGGCAATACCGCGGACTTCCTGGAAGCCGACGGGCGAAGCGCCGAGGAAACCCGGCTGGTCGTCGGCATTCGGACCTGGTTCTAGCGAAGCGCTGCCGCAGCCGGCCTTCCTTGGCGGCCGGCTGCGGCGGGGCCCCCGGCGCATGATGATGGCGGTCGGTCAGCGGGCACACCGCCGCCCACGACGAAAAACGCCGCGCAGCAAGCTGCGCGGCGTTTCCCCACTCGGTTTCGGCCCCTCAGGAGGAGGAGGTCGTCTCCTTAGTGAACCATGAAACGGACGACGCCGTTCATCTGGTGGCCGTCGGCGCCCTTTGCGCTCCAGGCGACGGAATAGGACCCGGGCGCCAAGGCGGGGAGGGGGGCGCTGACTGTGGTTGCCGCCGGCGCATC
The DNA here is from genome assembly GCA_964527675.1 of uncultured Brevundimonas sp. Taxonomy (GTDB): domain Bacteria; phylum Pseudomonadota; class Alphaproteobacteria; order Caulobacterales; family Caulobacteraceae; genus Brevundimonas. The sequence continues at coordinate 54,086 of CAZGPS010000001.1, forward strand.
AGCGGCCACAGCCACGTCCACGGATTGTGCGTCGGGACCTGTCAGCCTGAGCGACGTCAGGGTCATGGCGTGCGGGAATGTCGCCGAGAACGCCGCCGGGGCTGCGCCCAGCATGGCGTTGTCGGCCGGCGCTGTAACAACGCCGTTGGCCGGCGCCTGCATGGCGGCGTGATCCTGGGCCGACATGCCCGCGTGCGAATGACTCTGGGCCTGGGCCAGCGAGACGGGAGCCAGCGCCGCGAGAACGGCCAGGCTGGAGAGGGACAAGCGGTTCATGTGAAAACTCTTGGTGCTTAGGCGAACTACTGCTTGGGCGGCATGGTCATGCCGTCCATCTTCGACATGTCATGCCCCGCCATCGGATCGGCGGGCGGCGGCGTCGGGGCGGGCGTGGGCGCAGGCGCAGGGCGGGCCGGTCGCGGCGCCGATGCCCGAGGCGGCGCGGCTGGCGCGGGCGCGGCGACCGGCGTCTCCGCGGTCGGCTCAGGGGTAGCGATCGGAGCGGCTTCCACCGGGGCCGCCGTCGGCGCCTCCGCCTCCGCCGCCGCCTCGGCGTCGACGGGCTGAGGCTCGGTGGCCGGCTGGCAGGCGCCCAAGGTGGCCGCCGCAGCGATGGCGAGGATCGGGACTCTCATGTGGCAAGCTCCTGGAAAGATTAGACGATGATCCGGTCGATCACCGAAGCTGTCTTCATACTAGAATACGCAGGCGCACGCGCTATCCCTCGCACTCGATGTCAAGGAAGCCGATGCAGTTGCGGGGCGAACGCCGCGCCGGTTAGCGATGGCGACTGGGGACGACCTTGAACCGCTCACCCCTTGGCGGATCGGACGGCGGTCGTGTCTCCCAGCGCCTCGGACAGCTTGCGGCGGGCACGCGCCACGCGGGTCTCCACCGCCTTGATGGAGAGGCCGAGCATCTCGGCCGTTTGCGCCTGACTGCGTCCCTCGATCGCCGTCAGCAGAAGCGGCGCCTTGAGATGGGGTGGTAGACGGCTCATGGCCTCGTTCAGCCGTGCGAGTGTGGCGCCCGCCTCCATCCGGTCATCGGCAGGCGCAGCCCCATCGGGCACGGACATGGCCTCCGGCGAGGACAGGTCGACGCCGCCCCGGATGAGCCGCCGAACGAAGCGGCGGCGACTCCAGTCACGGCACTTGTTCAGTGCGATCGTCCGGATCCAGGCCTCGAAGGGCCGTGTCGGATCGTAGCGGCCGATGTTGATCCAGGCTGCGGCGTAGGTCTCCTGCAAAAGATCCCAGGCATCCTGTTCGTCGCCGACGTAGCGCCGGATGAAGCGGAACAGCGCCGTCTTCGTTTGCCGCATCAACTCGCTGAAGGCCGCCCGGTCGCCGCCGGCGGCGCGAGCTGACAGATCCGCTGGATTCTCCACCCGAAACGCTAACCCTGGCCGGGCGCGAGCGCCTCGACGATCCGGTCGTCGAACACCTCGGCCTGGGCCGGTGTCAGGACGGATCGCATTTCGAAGACGTGGGCGATGGTCTCCTTCTGCAGGGCGCCCATCGCTACGTGGAAATGATCCACCGCAGCCTGCACCTGGGGACTGTCGCCATCGCTCTGTTCGATCGCACGGGCCAGTTCCAGGTTCGCCGTGCGGACGTCGGCTTCGAGGGCGGGGCGCCGCGCGGCGAACCGGGCTTCGACCGCCTCGATGCGGGTCAGCTGGTCAGGGGAGAGCTTAAGGTCATGGTGGACGATATCGTGGAGAGACGGCGGCTCGCGCCGGCTCAGCACCCAGCTGGCGCTGATCCATGTGCCGGCCCCGCTGGCGACCGCGGCCAGGACGGCCGTGAGAGCGATCGCCCGCCAGCCGCGCATCACCGCCCCGTTTCCAGTCGCACCAGGGGCGAGAGGCCCGCGTCGACGGTGAAGATCGCCATTTCCCCGGGTGGGCTGGGAGCGGCCACCGCGCCGACGCCGCCCGCGGTCAAGCCGGTCACCAGCGCCATGGCGACGGCCCCGAATCGCAGCTGCGAGGCGAGCCTTTCGCCGCGAAGCGTTTCGACCCGGGTCCAGACCAGTGGCTCAAGACCTTCGAGCGACCGTCCGACAGGCGTGGTCGCCGATCCGGCCAGCAGGTCATCCAGATTACGCGTCATCGATCACTCTCCTTGGGCCCCTAATCCCTAATACGCCGAAACACGCCGAATCCCTCGGGCGAGGGGAGCCGTCTTGCGGCGCGTAGATAGCAGAAGGGACAGGATTGGAGAGGGCCATGCCGCTGCATAGATTTCTGCCGGGTCTCGTCTTCGCGCTGGCTCTGTCGGTCAGCGCTCCGGCGATCGCACACGAGGACCACGACAAGCAGGCCGCGTCCCGCGCGCAGGCGGCCGCATCGGCGGGGGCTCCGGCAGGGGGCATGATGGCGATGCCCGGGATGACCGCGGACATGGACCACGGGGGCATGATGGCGGAGGAGGCGCCCCGGCCCATGCCCCAGCGCCTGTATCGCTGGCTCGGCGCCATGCATCCGGCCGCCGTTCATTTTCCCATCGCGCTGTTCCTCGTCGCGGCGCTCCTGGAAATCGCCGCGCTGACGCTGCGCCGGCCCGTGCTGACGCAGGGCACCCGTGTGATCATCGCTCTGGCGGCGATCTCCTCAGTCGCCGCGGTGGCCCTGGGTTGGTTCGCCATGGGGCTGCCGGGCAAGGACGATGTGACCCATGCCTATCATCGGTGGCTGGGCACCTCGATCGCCGCGCTGGGCCTGTTAAGCTGGTGGGCCAAGGAACATTGGGTCCGCCGACCGGGACGGGGGCGGGAACTGATCTACATCGGTTTCCTGACCCTCACGGCCGCCGCCGTGGTGGTCAACGGTCTTCTGGGCGGCATGCTGACCCACGGCATGAGGCATCTGATGTTCTGACGGCCCCAGGGCGCGTTGTCGCCAAGCATCTTGTTTTTCACCACTTCGCCGAACCGGACGCTACCGCGCCGCGGCAAATCAGGAGACCCCGTGATGATGGTACGCTCAGCACTCGCCGGACCGGCCCTCGCCGCCGTCCTCGCTGCCTCGGCCCAAGCTCAGGTTCCAGCTCAGGCTCCAGGCCACTCACACGCGACAGGCGCGGCACACTCGCCAGCGTCGGCGCACGCCCCCGGCCATGCGCAATCGCCCGATGAGACGCAGGTTCGAGCCGTCGTCACCGCCTACAAAGACGCCATCCAGCGGATGGACGTTTCGCAGACGCCGGGGCTGTTCTGGGCCGACTCGGAAATATTCGAGAACGGCGGCGTGGAAGGGTCCTTCGCCTACTATCTGGAGCACCATCTCGGGCCGGAGTTCGCTGATCTGGCCGGCTTCGACTTCCGCAACCACGAAACGAAGGTCGAGATCGACGGCGACACCGCCTTCGTGAGCGAAACCTACACCTACCACATTACCTTCAAGGACAGCGCCCGGGCTCCGATAGAGCGCCGCGGCGCCGCCACCAGCGTCCTGCGCAAGCGGGGTGACGAATGGAGGTTCGACGTCTATCACTCTTCCGCCCGGCCCTTCCGCCCCGCCGCCTGAGCGCGGCCCTTGGGGCGTCGGCCGCGCCCCTTCACCTGGCTTGCGAGGACATATGGGAACCCAGTTCATTCCGCTTTCACGCCGCGTGTTCCTCGTTGCGGGAGCCGCCGCGGCCGCCGTGGCGTGCGCTCCGGTCGGGGGGTCATCAACCGCGCTTGCGGTCTACAAGACCCCGACCTGCGCCTGTTGCACGGCATGGGTCGATCACATGCGCGCCGCGGGTTTCGAGGCGCAGGTCAACGAACTCCCGAGCCTCCGATCGATCCGCAGCACCCAGGGCGTGCCCGAAGCGCTCGCCTCCTGCCACACGGCCATGATCGGCGGATACGTCCTGGAAGGTCACGTGCCGGCGGAGGATGTGCGCAGGCTTCTGGCCGAACGCCCCGTGGCCGTCGGACTGGCCGTACCCGCCATGCCCCTGGGGTCCCCTGGAATGGAGACCCCGGACAATCAGCGAGAGCCCTATGAGACCCTGCTGATCCTCAAGGGCGGCGGCACGCGTATCTTCGCGCGTCATGGTCAGGCGACGTCGTGAAGGTTCTCAAACTCTCCACCCAGCTGCACAAATGGATCGCGCTGGTCGTCGGCCTGCAGGTGCTGTTCTGGGTCGGCGGCGGCCTGGTCATGACGGCCATCCCGATCGAGACGGTGCGCGGCGAACATCGCGCGGTTGAATTGAAGCCGGGTCCGCTGGACCTCGGCGTGCTTCCGGCCCTGGGCGAGGTCGCGCGCCGCGCGGGCGTCGCGCCCGTCCAGGCGGAACTGCATACGACGCCGCGTGGCCCGGCATGGACCCTGAAGCCCGCAGCGGGCGAGCCGGTCATCGTGTCCGCCGCGACGGGGCGGCCGTTCGGACCGATGTCGGCCGCCGAAGTCTCCGCCTTCGCCAGACGGGCCTACAAGGGCGAGGCAGGCGTTTCGGGGGCCGTGCTCCTGAGCACGGCCCCCGAAGAGACCGGACGCACCGGACCGCTGTGGCGGGTGGACTTCGCCGATCGGGAAAAGACGTCCTTCTACCTGTCTCCGGCCACCGGCGAAGTGGTGACCCGCCGCTCGGGCGTCTGGCGCATCTTCGACTTCTTCTGGCGTCTGCATGTCATGGACTGGAACGACGGCGAGGATTTCAACCACCCCCTGATCATCATCACCACCGCGTTGACGCTGAGCATCGTGGTCTCGGGGTTCATCCTGTTGTGGATCCGCATTTCGCGGGACCTGAAGATGGCGCGCGCGTCCCGAAAACGGGCGGCTTGACCCTGGCGTCGGGCCGGACGGGGAACTGTTCTCACGGGAGCGACGCCTCCGGGCAGCCGCCTCAAGCGCATTTGACGGGTCTCGCCACGGCTTGGCCGGCGCACGTCCTGCGGCAGGAGGAGGTGGCGGCCAACGGGGCGGAGATGTTCGCCACCACCCACGGCGGCTTTGAGCGGCTCGCGCCGATCTATCGCAACGCCCGGATCGAGACACGACACTCTTGCGTCCCGATCGACTGGTATCTGCAGCCGCACAGTTTCTCCGAACGCAACGATCTGTTCCTGGAGCATGCGTTGGCGCTGATGGCCGAGGCGGCCCGAAACGCTTTGGACGAGGCCGGTCTGACCCCGGGCCAGATCGACACGATCGTCACGGTCTGCTCCACGGGCATCGCCACGCCGTCGCTGGAGGCGCGCCTGATGCAGGTCATGCCATTCCGCCCCGACGTGCGCCGCTTGCCGATCTTCGGCCTGGGGTGCGCCGGCGGGGTCATGGGCCCGGGCCGCCGACATGGCCCGGGCCGACGCGGACAGCCGGGTGCTGTTGCTCGTGGTCGAACTTTGCGCCCTGACGTTCCGCTATCAGGACCGGTCCAAGTCCAACCTGGTCGCCACCGCCCTGTTCGGAGACGGAGCGGCGGCGGCGATCGTCTCGTGCCGCGATGACGCCCGGGGGCCGGTCATCGGCGCGTCTCATGAGCATACCTGGCCCGATAGCCTGGACGTCATGGGCTGGGACGTGGCGGATGACGGACTGAAGGTGGTGTTCAGCCGGGACATCCCCGGTCTGGTCCAGGACGACTTCAAGCCCGTCGCCGAGGCCTTCCTGTCCGCCAACGGCCTGACGTCCGCCGACGTCGGCGGCTTTGTCTGCCACCCTGGGGGCGCCAAGGTCATCGACGCCCTGGAGGGCTGTTTCGCCCTGACCCCCGGCGCGATGGTCCACACCCGCCGGATCCTGCGCGATCATGGCAACATGAGTTCGGCCACCGTTCTGTTCGTCCTGAGGGCCGCGCTCGACGCTGACGAACCGGGCCCCCTGCTGCTGACCACCCTGGGTCCGGGATTCACCGCCGCGCTGATGCTGGTCCATCCGTGACCTGGCTGGCGGTCGTTCTCGTACTGGTCGTGATCCAGCGCCTGTTCGAACTCTCGCTCGCCGACCGCAACACCCGGCGTCTGAAGGCTTCTGGCGCCCAGGAGTTTGGCGCGCGTCACTATCCGCTGTTCATCCTCCTGCACAGCAGCTGGATCTCGGCGATCGCTCTTCTCACGCCTTGGGACGCCGTGCCGGAGGCCTGGCTGCTCGGCCTCTATCTGATTCTCCAGATCGCCCGCGTCTGGATCATTGTCACGCTCGGTCCCTTCTGGACGACACGCATCATCAGCCTGCCCGGCGCACCGCTGATCCGCACCGGACCTTACCGGTTCATCCGTCATCCCAACTACTGGGTCGCCTCGGCCGAGATCGCGATCTTGCCGCTGGCCTTCGGCGAGATCGGCGTCGCTGTGGCGTTCAGCGTGTTGAACGCCGGGCTGATCGCCTGGCGCGTGCGGATCGAAACCCGGGCGCTGTCCGGCCGCCGCTAGACGCTTGGGGCCGACCGATCAGGCGCGGCGGTCTATGTCGTCATGTCCATCGCCGACACGGGCGCCAGGGTGCCCATGACCGCGACCAGGGCGAGAAGCGCGAGGGCGAGCAGCGTTTCCACCAACAGACTGCCCTTCAACCGCCCGACCGCTGCCCGGACATCGTCCGGATCGTCCAGGGCACCGCCCAGGTCAGGCGTCAAATGGAAGCGGTTGGCGGCCGCCAGCGCCAGCATGAGCGCAAAGACCACCAGTTTGGCCGTCAGCAGCAGACCGTAGGGCGTGGTGATCAACCCGGTAAGACGGTCGGGTCCGACCAGGAACCAGCTATTCACCAGTCCGCTCAGGACCAGCAAGGCAACCGATGCGCTGCCCACGCCGGCAAAGCCGTGAAGGGCGCGGTGAAGGGCTCGGTCACTGTCGGCAGACCCTGGCCGGCGGCGCAGCGTCAGGATCAGCAACGCCGCCAGCGCGCCCAGCCAGACCGCAGCGGCCCAGCTATGAAGAATCGCCGCCGTGAGATGGACGTAGCGGCCGGGTCCTTCGGTCGCCGCGCCATGTCCCGTCCAGGCGAAACTGGCGCTCACCATCAATCCGGCCACGGCGACGACGAACCAGACCGGCCGGGAGGGCCTTGCCAGCACCAGGACGACCAGGGCGACCGCGGCGGTGGCGGCGCGGACCAGGAAGGCCGGCCCGAGGCTCGTGCCGGTGATCATGTAGCCCAAGGCCGCAGGCTTGAGACCCTCGGCGATCGAGCCCGCCATCACCGCGGTCTGGGCGGCGAGCGCCGCCGCCGATCCGAGGGCGACGATCGCCGCGGCGGCGATCAGGAGCGTTCTGGGCCATGCCAGGCTCTCCCGGCCCGTCCCGCGCAGCCCGTAGAGCAGGAACAGCGGCGTCCCAAGGAGGACCACCGCGCCGCCGTACTGCGCGAGCCGGAGCAGGATGACCAGGACGTCGAGCACGAAGGCTCAGCGCACGGTGAAGGCGATTGAACCGGTCATCCGGTGACCGTCCGCGGACGCCGCATGCCAGTTGACGGTGTAGGCGCCGGCGGCGAGGGGACGGGCGGGCCGTCCCGACAGGGTCTTGCCGTCCTCGGAGACCGTGGTGGCCACGGCGGATTTCACGCCCGCGGCGTTGACGACCTCAAGGCCCGAAAAGGCGGGCGCCACGCGCTCGCTGAAGGTCACACTGATCGCGCGAGGGGAGGCCACGGTCGCGCTGGCCGCGGGGGTTGAGGCGACGACGCGGGCATGGGCGTCGGCCTGGGTGGCGACCAGCAGCAGGGCGCCGGCGGCGCCGACGAGCGAGAGGATCTTGCGGGGGGTCATTCTGGATGCTCCGAAACTGAACGGGTTCATTGAGGTATACGGGCGCGGGCGTTCAATCCCTCGCCTTTGGCTTCCCCCGGCGCACGCCATGAGGACGAGGGGTATCTCTGGTGGCCAATTGTCCCAAGCAAGGTGAGCGTCTCGAGCCGCCTTAAAGTGAACGACAATACGCATGTGAGAACGGAAGCCTTCACTGACAGGGGATTCTTTTGCTCGGGCGGAACTTCGCCCCGACGCCCGGATTGGACCCACGTTCGGCAAGCCTGGCTTTGGCCGCGAGGAACGCGGCGGGCGAGACTGGCCATGTCTGTTGCGCAAGCGCGGCGTATTGTCATCCCTGGAGCTCCCCAATGATTAAATCCCTTTACTCTCCCGCAGTCGCCGTCGGGGCGATGGCCCTCGCGGTGGCGGCCTGCAGTCCGCAGGCCGGCGACGAGGCGTCAAAGACGGGCGAGACGGCGGCGGCGCCCGCCGCCGCTGAACCCGCCATGGCCCAAACGCCGTTCAGCGCCGCTGAAACGAAGATGCACGAGGCCATGATGGCGGCCCACGGCGCCGACGTCAGCGAGACCTGGGTCCGCAAGATGATCCCGCACCACCAGGGCGCGCTGGACATGTCCGAAGTGGTGTTACGGGAGGGACGCGACCCCGACATCCGTCGCATGGCGCAGAAGACCATCGAGATGCAGACCCAGGACATCGCGGAGTTCAGGCGTTGGCTGGGGGATCGCGCCTCCGGAGCGGCGGGGCTGCCGCCACAAGGGCCGTTCGAGCCGGTGGAAGCCCGGATGAAAGAGGCGATGATGTCTGCGTCGAGCGCTGACCCGGACCACGCTTGGGCGCGGAAGATGATCGCTCACCATCGGGGCGCCCTTGATATGTCGGCGATCGTGCTGAACGACACGCAGGATGCCGAAATCCGCAGGATGGCGCAGAAGACCGTGGAGATGCAGACGCGCGATATTCGCGAGTTGGAGGCTTGGCTCGCCGCGCACCCACAGCCTGCGGCCTGATCGGCCGCCTGTCGTCGCAAACCACCCGCTCAACCGGCCTTGCACGCGCGAAGGCGTGCGTGCTTCGGTATCTTGCGGGCGCTTAGCTTAATGGCGCAAAGCGGCGGATTCTTAATCCGCAGATCGCGGTTCAAATCCGCGGGCGCCCTCAAGACGCTGCACGGACGAGACAGCCGGCGAGCAACAAATGCCCGCCGGCTGGTCCGTTGAAAACTATGTCTTGTCTCGCGGCGGAACGTTCCGCGGAGCGTTCTCAGCCTACCACTGTCTGTGCGAAGGTTGCGCCAACTCGGCCGCCGCCGCACGCCCGCTCACCAGCGCGCTGAAATAGCTGCAAGTGAGATTGACTCGCAAATCTTCACGTGTTGGAAGGCCGCCCCTGCTCTCGGCCCGCCCGGTGTGAAATGACCCTTGAACTACTGGTCTCCGTCTCCGTCATCTCGCTCGTGGCCGGAGCTCCGGTCAGGGCCCAGGAGCCTGATCCCACCCCGCTCGACGAGGTGGTGGTGACGGCGTCCCGGATCGAACAGCCCCGGTCCGCACTGGCGGCAACAGTCGAGATCATAGACGCCGAGGCCATCGTCCAGCAGACGGCCCTGGCCGCCTCGGCCGTCGATACGGTGTCGGCGCTGGTGCCGTCCTTTTCGCCGACGCGCCAAAAGCTGTCGGGCTTTGGCGAGACCCTGCGCGGACGTTCGCCGCTGTATCTCGTGGACGGGGTGCCGCAGTCCACGCCGCTGCGCGACGACAGCCGCGACGGCTACACCATCGATCCCTTCTTCATCGACCGGGTCGAGGTGATCTTCGGCTCCAACGCCATCCAGGGCGTCGGCGCCACCGGCGGCGTGGTCAACTACGTCACAGCCCGCAAGCCATCCGAGAGCGAGGGGCTGGCCGGGCGGATGATCGCCCAGGTCACCAGCGACGACGACATCCGAGGCGACGGCGTCGGGGCCAAGATTGCCGCCATCGGCGGGCAGGATTTCGGGGCCTTCGACCTGAGCCTGGGCGCGGCCTTCGAGACCCGCGGCGCCTACTACGACGCAGACGGCCGCCGCATCGGCTTCGACGGCGCCCAGGGCGAGGTGCAGGACTCGCAGGCCCTGTCGCTGTTCGCCCGCGCGGGCTGGGACCTGGGGAACGATCGGCGGCTCGAAGGCTGGATCAACCGGTTCGATCTGGAAGGCGACGGCGACTATGTGACCGTCGCGGGGAACCGGGCGGCGGGGGTTCCGACCACCGCCGTGCGTGGACAGGCGCCAGGCGAACAGCCTTCCAACGCCGTGACGTCAGCCGCGGTCAGCTACACCGACCGGGACATGTTCGGCGGCGTGTTCCGGGCGCAGGTCTTCGCTCACGACTATCTGGGCGTCTTCGGCGGGGGCAATTTCGCGGATTTTCAAGACCCCGCCATCGCGCCGCTCGGCAGCCTGTTTGACCAGTCGGCGAACAACTCGGAGAAGCTGGGCTTCAAGATCGACTGGCAGGGATCGGTTCCGGGGCTGACGGGGCTGAAAGCCCTGATCGGCGTCGACGGGCTGCGCGACCAGACCTACCAGGAACTGGTCCTGACCGGACGCAACTGGGTGCCGGAGACCGCCTACGAGAGCCTGTCGCCGTTTCTGCAGCTGAACCAGTCTCTGCTGGGGGACCGGCTCAGCCTGTCGGCTGGAGTCCGTCACGAGTCGGCCAAGCTGAAGGTCGACGATTTCCAGACCCTCTACGCCTACGGACCGCAGACGGTGGCCGGCGGCGAGCCGGGTTTCGAGGAGACGCTGTTCAACGTCGGCGCCGCCTTCGAGGTCGCGCCGGGCCTTCTGGCCTACGCCTCCTTCGCTCAGGGTTTCACCATGCCGGACGTTGGCCGGGTTCTGCGGGGCGTCAATATTCCCAATCAGGATGTCGACACCTTCCTGAACGTCGAGCCGGTGGTGTCGGACAACACCGAGTTCGGCATCGAATATCGCGCGGCCCGGTTCGAACTGTCCGCGGCCGTGTTCCGTTCGGAGGCCGAGCGCGGCTCGCTGCTGAACCGCCTGCCGTCGGGCATCTTCGAGGTGCAGCGTCGGGCCACGCGCATTGACGGCCTCGAACTGAAGGGGCTCTGGCGCGCCACCGACGCCTTCACCCTCGGCGGAAGCTATGCGGGGCTCGACGGCCGCACGGCCAGTATCGAAAACGGGCCATTGGACCGTGATCTGAACGGGGCGAACATTTCTCCCGACCGTCTGCTGCTGTGGGGCGAGTACGAGGCCGGTCCCATTGCTCTCCGCCTCCAGGCTCAGACTTTCCTTGAGCGCGACTTCGAGGGGGAACCAGCCGCCAACGGCTTCAAAGGCTACGCGGTGCTTGACGCCGTTGCTCGCTATCAGGCCGGCTTCGGCGCGGTCTCGCTGGGGCTGCAGAACCTGCTGGACGAACAGTACATCTCCTATTTCTCGGACACTCAGGGGCCGACCGACAACCTGCGCTATTTCGCTGGGCGAGGGCGCACGGCCACCCTGACCCTGACGCGGAGCTTCTGACCCGGTGATGGGCGCGCTCCGCACGCTGCACGCCTGGGCCGGAACCGCGCTGGCGGTCCTGGCCATGGTGTTCGGTCTGACGGGAACCCTGCTGGTGTTCGAGGACGACTGGATCCGCGCGACCGTGCCCGCCGCTCGCGAGGAGGTCGAACTCGATCCGGCGCGCCTTGGCGCCGCGCTGAACCGGCTGGACAGGGCCGAGCCGGGCCTAACCTCGGTGGTCCTGCCAGGCGGAGCAGTCGGTGCGCACCGGCTCTATCTGGCCGGCGAGGGCTTCGGTTACGCCGACGCCAATGGCCTCGTGGTGGAGCGCTGGCAGGGCGGGGCGCGGGCCGAGACCTGGATTTTCGATCTGCACCACGAACTGCTGGCGGGCCACACCGGCAAGCTGGTAGCCGGCGCCGCCGCCCTGGCCCTGTCGCTGATGATCTTCACTGGCGTGATCGTCTGGATTCCGGCGTGGCGCGCCACGGGCTGGCGGCTCTGGCCCCGCTCCGGCACCCGGCGCGAACTGATCGGCAGCCACCGCAACCTCGGCCTGATCTTCGCTATTCCGCTGGTGGTTTTCAGCCTGACCGGAGCAGCGATCGTCTTTCACGGCACTACCCAGGCCCTGCTGGGCGGTGCCCCGACGCCCCCGGCGCCGGTCGTCGGTACGGGCGACGTCGACTGGGTCCGCGCCCTGACGGCGGCGCAGGCCCGCTTCCCCGAGGCGACCCTGCGCATGGCCGGCCGTCCCGCCGCGCCCGGCAAGCCGGCCACGATCCGCTTGCGCCAGTCTGGCGAGTGGCACCCGAACGGGCGCACCACAGTGACCATAGACCCGGCCACCAGCCAGATTGTCGCCGCCTCTGACGCCCACGCCCTGCCGACTGGCATCCGAGCTTACAACGCCTTCTATCCGATACACGCCAGTGCCGTCGGCGGCTGGGTCTATGACGCGATCACCGGGCTCAGCGGCTTGGCCATGGCGGGTCTTGGTTTAGTCGGCGCCTGGGCTTTTCTGGGCAGGCCGCGGCGCCGCCGGGGAGCCAATCGACCGAGCGGCGACGCCCGCAGCGTCAGCTAGGCCCGCTTACCAGCGACGAGGGTTCGAGCGCCGAGACATACGCGGTCCGCGCATTCATTTGATCCGCTCGTTATGGCGTCCGCGTGAGCCGACACGTCTATCCGGCGCGCCAATCAAGCGTTTGACGGATCAATCGTGAGTCTGGGTCCAACGCTGCAGTTCGGCGGTTTCGCGTTCTTGCGCCTGAATGGTTTGCTCCGCCATCCTGCGGATATCGGCATCCTCGTGAAGCTGGCCTGCATGAGGGGCCGAGCCGGAGCTGTGGTCGGTAGCGGCCACGCTCAGTATCTCGCATTGTTGCGCAGGCAACGAGCGGCCCGACTGTCCGATCCTCTCAGACCTGTCGGGTGTCGGGATAAAGGGCCGCGATGGCGCCGACACACGTCTCCGTCCCATCGACCGCTAGGGCGGGGCTCCCATTCTCTGTCGGTGAGGCCAATGCGCAAAACCGGCGGCGCTCTGGCGATTCACAAAAGACCTGTGACCTGCCCACGCCGGAGTGCGCGAGAGGGCAATGGCGCACGCCATTGATACGTGGATACGCCGGAGTTAGATGCTTTCACCAAAAGACGTTAGAACGTCAAGTGAGTCGAATCCTCTCCCCGCCTCATCGATTATCGATATGCGAAGACCGAATAGGTAGAAAAAGATACCGACATCACGTAGAATTTATACTGGCGAAAACTTGTGTGATTTCAAGATGCTTAGTTTTGTGAGGTCTTTTGGTCGGCAGAAGTGTCGGTTGTTCGCCAAAAAGCTCATATGGAACAGGGTGTTATGACGCTTCAAGTAATCGAGTGGGAATGAGAAGAGAGATTCCCATCGACATCGGCCATCGAGAGTCCGGCGATCCAAAGCGGGCGAGTTCTTCCCGACATGAGCGGCAAGAGTTTTAGCGATCTGACTCCGACGACGCTCTGACTGCGTCGGCGGGATACCCGTCCGGAAGGTGCCGACACTCATACTCGAGGGCGCCCCGGAGCCCGCGCCTGTAAGCGGTGGCGGCGTCATGGCTCGCCCGTGGAAATTTCGGAACCCCTCCCTCCGCCGCCTGTTCACCTCTGTGGTGAAGCTGGGAGGCGGGTTGGTTCATGGCTCGGATTGAGAAGAACGTGGAGCCCGGCGGCGTCGCCGTTCGTGTGCTCGCCGCCGTGATCTTCATCATCGGATTGATCCTGACGACAGGCGGCGGATGGCTCCTGATCCTGGGCGGGTCGCCCTACTATGGGCTGGCCGGCCTCGGCTTGATGGCCTCCGGCGCCATGCTTTGGCGGCTCCGTCTGCTCGGCGCCTGGATCTATATCGGCGTCTTCATCCTGACCCTATTCTGGGCTTTGTGGGAGGTCGGTCTGAACGGTTGGGCCCTTGTGCCGCGTGTTATCGCGCCTGCCGTTCTGCTGGCGCTGGTGATCGCCGCCTTGCCCGTGCTGGAGACACGCCGGGGCAAACGGCTGGCGTTGGGCGGGGCCGCCATATTCGTCATCGGGGCGGCGGTTTCCGGCGTTGTGATCGCCCAGGCCAACCGGCCGATGCAGCCGAACGATCCGCGGACGGCTCTCGCTGCGATGTCGGATCCCTCGCTGCGAGCCGTCGGCGCTGACTGGCCGGCCTATGGCGGAACCGAGAGCGCGCGGCGCTACTCGCCGCTGACCCAGATCAACCGCGAGAACGTCGATCAGCTGGAGCGGGTCTGGACCTTTCGCACCGGCGACACGCCGGACGAGAAATGGGGCGCCGAGACGACCCCGCTGAAGATCGGCGACACGATCTATCTGTGCACGGCGCGGAACATTCTGATCGCCCTCGATGCCCGGACGGGGGAGCAACGTTGGCGCTACGACCCGCAGGTCTCCGATGACTGGATTCCCTACACCGCCGCCTGCCGCGGGGTGGCCTATCATGAGACCGCGGCTCCGAGTGCGGCTCCTGCGCCGGCCTCCGGACCTGCGGCAGCGACGCCGGCGCAAGCCACGGCGGCGCCGTGCAGCGCCCGCATCATCGAAGGCACGCTGGATGGCCGCCTGATCGCGGTCGACGCCCGCACCGGCCGTCCTTGCGCCGGTTTCGGGACCAATGGCGCCGTGGACATCAAGACGGGCATGGGCGACATCATCCCCGGAATGGTGTCGATCACATCGGCGCCGACCATCGTGCAGGGCGTGATCGTCACCGGCCATCAGGTGCTGGACGGCCAGTACCGCTCTGCCCCGTCGGGTGTGATCCAGGGCTTCGACGCGGTGACCGGCGAGCTGCGCTGGGCGTGGGACATGACACGGCCTGACCTGACCGGCCGACCGGCCCAGGGCGATACATATACGCGCGGCACCCCCAATATGTGGACCACGGCCTCGGGCGACGAGCAACTGGGGCTGGTCTATCTGCCGATGGGCAATTCCGCCGCCGACTACTACAGCGGCGACCGTTCGGAAGCCGAGAACCGCTACGCCACGGCGCTGGTGGCGCTCGACGTCAACACCGGTCGCCCGGCCTGGTCGTTCCAGACGGTGCGCAAGGATGTCTGGGATTATGACCTGGGCTCCCAGGCGACGCTGATCGACTATCCGACGACAGCGGGCGTGGTTCCCGCCCTCGTTCTCCCCAGCAAACAGGGCGACCTCTACATCCTCGACCGCCGCACCGGGCAGCCGCTGACGCCCGTCGAGGATCGCCCGGCGCCCCGCGGTGGGGTCGAGCCGCAGGAGCGCGCCCCGGCCCAGCCGTTCTCCCTCTTCCATACCCTGGCGAAGCGCGACCTGACCGAGCGCGACATGTGGGGCATGTCGCCGATCGACCAGATGATCTGCCGCATCGGCTTCCGTCAGGCCGCCTATGAGGGGATCTATACCGCCCCGACCGCCGACCGGCGCTGGATCCAGTACCCGGGCTACAACGGCGGGTCTGACTGGGGCGGGGTGGCCGTTGACCCGCGGCGCGGCTGGATCATCGCCAACTACAACGACATGCCCAATTACAACCGGCTGGTGCCGCGCGCCGAAGCCGATGAGAAGGGCTGGTTCCCCCATGGCGATCCACGGGCCGAGGCCGGCGGGGCCGAGGGCTCCGGCGATCCCCAGATGGGCGTGCCCTACGCCATCGACGTCAACGCCGGCTGGCGGATGAAGTCGACCGGCATGCTGTGCAAGCAGCCGCCCTACGGCGGCATCCGGGCCATCGACATCCGCACCGGCCAGACCGTCTGGGACCGGCCGCTGGGCACGGCGCGCAAGAACGGGCCGTTCGGCATTCCCTCGATGTTGCCGCTGGACATCGGCACGCCCAACAACGGCGGCGCCGTGGTCACGGCCGGCGGGCTGATCTTCATCGCCGCCACGACCGACGACCTGATCCGGGCCATCGACATCGAGACCGGAGAGACAGTGTGGTCCGAGGTCCTTCCGGCGGGCGGCCAGGCCGGGCCCATGGTCTATGAGCAGGACGGGCGGCAGTATCTGGTCCTCATGGCGGGCGGGCACCACTTCATGGAGACCCCGGCCGGAGACCATGTGATCGCCTGGGCCCTGCCTCAGCGATGACCGTCGGTGGATCGGTCTGGACGCCCTACTGCGGGCCGGGCCCGGCGCCGGCCGAGTGGCTGTCGCGCTGGAATCCGGATCCGGTTCTGATTGCCGGCCTGGCGGCAGGACTGGTGTTCGTCCTGTGGCGGATGTCCGGGCGAGAGCGCGTGCTCGGCGTCGGCGCGGTCCTGACCCTGACGGTGATCTTCGTCTCGCCGTTGTGCGCACTCAGCTCTGCCCTGTTCGCGGCCCGCACGGCGCACCACGTTCTTCTCGTGGCGCTCGCCGCGCCTCTGATCGCCTGGTCGCTGCCGAGGACGAGGACAGGACCGCTGGGTCTCGCCACGGCGGCCCATGCATCGGTCTTCTGGGCATGGCACGCGCCCGCGGCCTATAGCGCAGCCTTGTCGAACGACGGCGTCTACTGGCTGATGCAGGTCAGCCTGCTGGGGACCGCGGTCTGGTTCTGGATGGCGGTGCGCCGCGCCTCCGCCCCCCCGGCGGTCGCCGCCCTGCTGCTGGCCATGGTGGCCATGGGGCTGCTGGGCGCCCTGCTGACCTTCACCGGCGAGCCGGTCTATGCTCCGCACTTCCTGACCACGGGCGCGTGGGGACTGAGCCCGCTCGATGACCAGCAGGCCGCCGGACTGATTATGTGGGCGCCGGCGGCGGCGGTCTATCTGGCCGCGGCCCTGCTGGTGCTGGGACGCTGGATTGGACCAGACGCCCGCCCGGGCGCGAGCCCCGCATGATCGACCGGCTGATCGGCAACGTCCTCGAGTGGGCGGCGGGCCACACGGACGAGGGCCGCTATTCGCCGGTCGGCATCCTGTTCCACTGGACCATGGCGGCGCTGGTGATCTTCCAGCTGTTCTGGGGCTGGTGGATGGGGCGACTGCCAGTCGGCGGCGACAAGGTGGCTGCCCACGACCTGCACTATCTGGTCGGCGTGCTGATGCTGGTGCTGGTCATGGGGCGTCTCGCCTGGCGCACCCTTGCCCCGGGACCGATCAACGACGCCGACAAGCCCGGCTGGGAGAGCGTGGCGGCCCATGTCACCCACTATGTCTTCTACACCTGCCTGTTCGGCCTGCCCCTGACCGGCTGGGCCATGATCTCGGCTACGGCGCGCGAGCAGGACCTGGCGCTGGTGGGTCTGCTCCCGTGGCCGCTGATGCCGTTCGGTGACCTCGCCGCCGTCCAGCGCTGGCGCATCGAGGCGGTGTCCGAATGGCTGCACTGGGGCCTGGTCCTGACCCTGCTGGCGCTGATCCCGATCCATGTCGGGGCCGCGCTCAAGCACCATTTCATCGACCGGGACGACGTGGTCCACGGGATGCTGCCGATCCTGCCGAAGCCGACTCCGCGGCGGACACGGTGGCAGCGTCGCTGGCTGGCGGGGGAGCAGTGGGTGCGTGTTCGAGCCAGACGGCTATGGTCGACAGTTCGACGTCGGTGAGCCCGGCCACCGCGTCGGTCATGACGCTGCGCGGATCGTTGCGGCGCTCGGCCCGCTTCCAGCGCCGCAACTGGTCCAGCGTATAGGCGGCGGGCTGGCCCGAGATGGCCGGATTGCCCGCGCCGACCCCCAGACCGTCCGCCCCGTGACAGCTGGCGCAGGCGGGCGCCCCGCGCGCGGGATCGCCGATCAGATAGATCGCCGGCGCCGGCCCGGCGGCGCGTTTTGGCCCCGGCGCGGGCATGGCCGCGTACCAGGCGGCGACCGCCCGCTGATCGTCATCGTTCAGCCAGCGGGCGATCGGCGTCATCACCGGATCGGCCCTCAGGTCGTTGGCGTAGTCCGACATCTGTTTCTGCAGATAGCCGACATCCAGCCCGGCGAGGCGCGGAACGCTGACTCCATCACCGGTCCCGTCCAGTCCATGGCAGCTGAAACAGGCGTTGGCGGGGCCGCCCTCGCCGCCGCCCATGGCGATGATCTCGCCCGTGGCGGTGAAGGCCGCGCCGGTGTCATTGCTCGCGGGCGAGCAGGCCGCGAGAGCGGCGAGGGCGAGAAGGGCGGAGACGGGGCGCACCCGAAACCAACACCAGGCGAGCTTTGCGGTTCCGTTCCCGGAACCGTGACGCTGGGCGCGGGTTGTTCCCCGAAAGGGGCAGGATGGCTGACCAGATCAACCGACAGGATGAGCGCGGGACTGTGGGCGTCGCTGACGGCTCTCCTGCTGGGCGCGTGCGCGGAGTCGTCGAAGCCGGCGCGCACCATCGCCGGCGCGGACCCCGCCCGGGGGCTGGCCGTCGTCGAGCGCGTCGGCTGCGCGGCCTGTCATGCCATTCCGGAAATCGCCTGGCCGCAGGGCCGGGCCGGTCCGCCGCTCGAGGGATTCGCCGCCCGTCCGATGATCGCCGGCCGGCTGCCCAACCAGCCCGATGTGTTGACCGCCTGGCTGATCAATCCCCCCGCCCTGTCGCCCGAGACCGGCATGCCGCCCAGCCCGATCACCGAGGCGGAAGCCCGCGACATCGCGGCCTGGCTGTACACGCTCGATGACCGCTGAGACCGCTTCCCCGGACGGCATCGCCGGCTGGCCGCCGCCGGCGCTGGATCCGGCCGGTCCGTTCGCGGGCCCGTTGAACGTCCTCGCCTGGGTGTTGTTCGCCATGGGCGCGGCGGTGCTGGTGATCGTGCTGATCGCTCTCGGCCTGGCCCTGTTCGGACCGCGCCGCTGGCGCAAGCGGCTGGGCGGCGAGAAGCTGATCTGGATCGGCGGTCTCGCCTTTCCGGTGGTCGTGCTCAGCGCCCTGCTGATCTACGGCCTCGGCCTGACCTCTCACCTGACCCAGGTGCCCGAGGCCGGCGAGATGCGGGTCCGGGTCACCGGCGAGATGTGGTGGTGGCGCGTCGCCTATCTGGACGCGGAGGGCCGCGAGGTCGTGCAGGACGCCAATGAGGTTCACATCCCGGCCGGCCGCCCGGTGGTGTTCGAGCTGGACTCCGCAGACGTCATTCACAGCTTCTGGGTTCCCCGTCTGGGCGGCAAGGTCGACATGATCCCCGGCCGCCGCAATCTGATGCGGCTGCAGGCCGACGCCCCGGGCGTCTATGGCGGCCAGTGCGCCGAATACTGCGGCGGCCCCCACGCCCTGATGGGTCTGGTCGTGGTCGCCCATGACCCCGCGGAGTTCGAGGCCTGGCTGGCCCGACAGGCCGTGCCGGCCGCGACCGCCGGCCTGCCCCATCCCGGCGCGGCGGTGTTTGACAGCGCCGGCTGCGGCGCCTGTCATACGGTGGCGGGGACCGCCTTCAACGGCCTCGCCGGTCCGGACCTCAGCCATGTCGGTTCGCGCCGCACCCTCGGCGCCGGCATCCTGCCCAACAACCAGGGAACCATGGCCGGCTGGATCTCCGACAGCCAGGCGATCAAGCCCGGCAATCGCATGCCGGCCTATCCGGTGCTGACGGGTCAGGAACTGCGCGATGTCTCCGCCTGGCTCGAGAGCCTGAAGTGAAGAGCGAAACCGGCTTCGATCCGGCCCTCTACGATCGCTTCCCGACGACCGAGGAACGCCCCGCGGGCGAGCTCGAACAGCTCGAGGCCGTCTGGTGCAAGCCGAGCGGCTGGGGCTGGTTCACCGCCATCAACAACAACATCGTCGGCGTCTATTACGTCGGCGCGGCCATGCTGTTCTTCGTGCTGGCGGGCGTGCTGGCCCTGCTGATGCGGACCCAGCTGGCCCTGCCGATGACGGGCTTCCTGCCGCAGGAGACCTACAACCAGATCTTCACCATGCACGGCACGGTGATGATGTTCCTGTTCGCCGTGCCGGCGGTCGAGGCGCTGGGCGTGCTGCTGCTGCCGCAGATGCTGGGCGCGCGCGACCTGCCGTTCCCGCGCCTCAGCGCCTACGCCTTCTGGGCCTATCTGATCGGCGGCCTGGCCTTCTTCTGCTCGCTGTTCTTCGGCCTCGCCCCCGACGGCGGCTGGTTCATGTATCCGCCGCTGAGCTCGCTGGAATTCTCGCCGGGGATCAACGCCGACTTCTGGCTGCTGGGCATCGGCTTCATCGAGATCTCGGCCATCGCCGGAGCCATCGAGATCATCGTCGGCGTGCTGCGCAACCGCGCGCCCGGCATGACCCTGGACAAGATGCCGATCTTCGCCTGGGCCATGCTGATCTTCGCCTGCATGATCATCATCGCCTTCCCGTCGATCATCCTCTCGACCCTGCTGCTGGAGATCGAGCGGGCGCTGGGCTGGCCCTTCTTCGATCCGCTCAAGGGCGGCGATCCGCTGCTGTGGCAGCACCTGTTCTGGTTCTTCGGCCACCCCGAGGTGTACATCATCTTCCTGCCGGCGGCGGGGGCCATGTCGACCATCATCCCGGCCATCGCGAGGACCCCTCTGGTCGGCTACCGGCTGGTGGTGCTGGCCATGCTGGCGACGGGCTTCATCAGCTTCGGCGTGTGGGCGCACCACATGTTCACCACCGGCATGCCGACGATATCGACCAGCTTCTTCTCGGCGGCGTCGATGGCGGTGTCGATCCCGGCCGGGGTGCAGGTCTTCGCCTGGATCGCCACGATCGC
>CAZGPS010000002.1:0-51868 GCA_964527675.1 uncultured Brevundimonas sp.
GGGGCCGGCGCCGGGGGGGACGCGGCCGGCGGGGTGGGGAGGACCGGCGCCGGCGCCGATGGCGAGATCAGGATCGAGCCGTGGGGATTGGCCGGGCGGCGGGCGGCGCCGTCGCAGACCGGCAGGTCGGGACGGGCGAGGCCGGCGCAGCCGCCGAGCGCGGCGCAGGCGAGCATCAGGATCAGGCGATGGGACATGGTCAGGCTCCGGAAGGTCGGATGGATCCGCCGCCCTTCGGCGGCCGGCGGTCGGCCTCGAGGGGGCCGCGGGCGCGGCCCGAGCCGCTCGAGCCCAGCGCCGCCGCATTGGCGAAGTCGGCGAGGCCCGCGCTGGCCCCGCCGGCGATGCCGGCGGCGATGGCCGGGGTCTGCAGGAAGAAGATGCCGCCGAGCAGGCACAGGGCGATGAAGATCAGACCGCCCATCATCGGGTCCTGGCCCTGGATGGCGCCCCACTGGTCGCGCACCAGCGACAGCACCAGCTGGAAGATGACGATGATCAGGGCGAACAGGACGAGATAGTTCACCGCCTGGCCCAGCCAGCCGAAGAAGAAGCGCCGGGTGGCGTCGAACAGGGTGCAGGCGACAAAGATGGGTCCGAGCGCGACCAGCAGGGCCAGGGCCAGCTTGGCCAGCATGACGACCCCGAAGCCGAGGGCGCAGGCCAGGGCGCCGATGACCAGAACGGCCGCCGAGACGATCCAGGGGCCGGGATCGAAGGCCGAGCCCTCGCGCGCGATCGTCTCGGCGAGATAGCCGGCGTAGGCGAGGAACTGGTCGAAGGCGGGGCCGACGCCCGGCGTCTCGGCGCCGCTAACGGCCCGGGTCAGGGCGTTGGGCAGGCCGGTGAACAGCGGTTCGGTGACGAAGGTCGAATAGGCGGCCGTCGTCGCCAGGGCGTAGATCAGGGCCAGTTTGATCGAGCGGACCGCGAAATCCATCACCGGCTCGCTGATGGCCCCGCGCAGGATGGCGAAGCCGTAGAGGACGACATAGAGAACCAGGGCGATCCGCAGCGGGCCGTCGACTTCGGCGATGACCGAGGCGAGGCGCTCGCCGAGGAATTCATTCAGCCGGGCGTCGATGAAATCGTAGCTCGGCTCGAAGACCCGGAAGCTCATCGTCACCCTCCCTGCGCCGTGCGCGCGTAGGCGGCCAGGCGATCACGACGCCTGGCTTCGCCCAGGCCGCGCCGCGCCGTCTCGCAGTCGCGGCGTGTCCGGCCGGCGTCGCAGGCGGCGATGACGGCCTTCGCCGCCGCCGGATCAGCCGCGAAGGCCTCGACGCCGCGCTCCGGCGCGGTGCAGCCGCACAGGGCCGCGAGGACGAGTCCGGCGGCGCGTTTCACCGGAAGGCCCGCTCATAGGCGTCCAGGCGGGCGGCGCGGGCGGCCTCGGCCCGTTCGCGGGCGCGCTGTTCCTCCAGCCGGGCCTCGGCCTCCCGCGTCAGGGCCAGACCCTGCAGCCGGACCTGTTCGTTCTGGACCAGGGCCTGCTCGGCGGCCAGCCGCGCCTCCAGGTCCATCACCGCACGGGCGTTGGGGGCGGTGTCGAGGGCGCGCCTGAGCGTTTCCAGACCTTCCAGCCTGTGGTCGGCGGCCTCGCCGATCGCCTCCCCGACGGCGAGGTCGCGGGCGCCGCGCGCCCCGGCCCGTTCCAGACTGTCGCGATACCAGGCCTCGGCGGCGGGCAAATCGCCGGACGGCGGCGTGTAGAGCCGGTGCTCGGCGCGGATCGCATCGGCGCGCTCGGCCAGCCGGCCCAGGGCCGACAGGTCGCCGTCGGCGGCGGCGCGCAGGGCCGCCAGGTCCGGCAGGGGGTTGCGGACCTCGGGCAGGCCGAGCGCGCTGGCCAGCGCATTGACGTCGGAGAGGTCGTTGAGGCTGTCGAACAGCTGACGGCCCTGTTCGACCTGGGCCTGAAGGGCCTGGAGCTGCTGCAGGGCCGTGCGGGCCTCCTCGACCATCTTGGCGTAGGCGGTGGGATCGTGAACGATCTGCTGGGCCCGGGCGCCCGGCGCGGCGGCGAGGACGAGCACAAGGGCGGCGGCCGGGGCCGCGAGCAGGGAGCGGGGTTTCACAGCAATCTCCTTTCGGCGTGGAAGCGATCGCGCCATTGCGCGTAGGCGTCGCCGGTCTCGCCGCGCAGGCGGTCGAGCAGGGCGACGGTCTCGGTGCGGCCGGACAGGATGGCGAGGGCGTCGTCCAGACCGGCCAGGTCCAGTTCGACGACCACGCTGTCGTGGCCCTGTTTGACGAGAAAGCGGCCCGATCCGGGCACGAGCACCTCGCGCACCTGACGGAACTCCTCCCCGGTCAGGCCGAAGCCCTCGACATAGTCGCGCGCCTGCCCGTGCGGATTGGGCAGAAAGATCTTGGTCGCGCACTGTTCGAGGATGGCGTGGGCGATCGGCGAGCGCAGGGCGTCGGCCGGGGACTGGGTCCCGAACACCATGAAGGCGTTCTGCTTGCGCCAGGTCTTGAGCCCGTCCTGGGCCAGGTCGGTGAAGGCCGGGTCGCCCAGCACCTTCCAGAACTCGTCGATGTCCAGAACCAGCCGGCGCCCGTCGACGCGTTCGGCGATGCGGTGAAACAGATAGAGGATGGCCGGGGTGCGGACCTCGTCGTGATCCAGCAGCTGGGTGATGTCGAAGCCCGCGAAGCGCGCGTCCAGGGTCAGGGCGTCCTCGTCATTGTCGAGCACCCAGCCCAGAGGTCCGCCGCGCTGCCAGCGTTCGAGCCGGGCCCCGACGCCGCCGGCGTCGCCCTGGCCGAGCAGGCTGCGCAGGGCGGCGATCGAGCGGCGTTCGCGCGGCAGGGCCTCCAGCGCCGCAACGCCCTGGTCTATCGCGCGCGCCTCGGCCACGCCGAGGGTCTCGCCCGGCCGCGCGACGAGGGCGCGCACCAGCCGCACCAGAAAGGCGCGATTGGCGGGTGACGGAGCCAGGGCCTTGAAGGGGGCGAAGCCGGTCGGCTCGCCGTTGCGCAGCGCCAGATAGGTCCCGCCGCAGGCGCGCACGAACAGTTCGGCGCCGCGGTCCTTGTCAATGAACAGCTGCCGGGCGTCGAACCGTTCGAGCTGGGCCAGCATGAAGTTCTGCACCACGGTCTTGCCGGAGCCGGACGGGCCGCAGATGAAGGTGTGGCCGAGATCGCCGACGTGGAAGTTGAAGTGGAAGGGCGAGCCGGCCGTGGTCCGCAGGGTCGCCACCGCCTCGCCCCAGTGGTTGCCCCGCGCCTTGCCGACCGGATGGGCGTGGAAGGGGGCGAGCGCCGCGAAATTGCGCGAGGTGATGGCGGCGGGCCGGGTGCGGCGCGCGAAATTGCCGGGAAACTGGGCCCAAAAGGCCGCCTCCAGACCGAGGTCCTCGCGCGCCACGACCAGGCCGGAGTCCGCCAGGATGGCGCGGGCGCGCGACAGATGATCGGCCAGGGCCGACGGGGTGTCGCCGTGCACCAGCACCGAGGCGTGGTGTTCGCCCATGACGAACCGGTTGCTGACCAGGTCGTCGAGCGCCTCCGACAGGCCTGCGATCTGGGAGGCGGCGCGGTCGCGCGCCGAGACCATCTGGTTCTGTTTGCGCTCCATCACGGCGCGCGAGGAGGCCTTGGACAGGAAGGCGAAGGACTGGCTGGCGACGAAGTCGAACCGGGCGCTGAGCAGGGCGTCCCAAAGGCCAGGGCGGGTCGCCGCCGGATATTCCTTGATGGCCAGGACGCCGGCGTAACGGGCGTCCGAGACGTCGCGCAGTTCCAGCGTCTCGCGGCCGAAGATGGCGCGGACGGTGTAGATCGCCGATCCGAGATGGCCATGGACGAGGGGGACGGCGGACCGGCGGCCGGTCAGCACCAGCCGCATCACCTCCATCGGTTCGGAGAACCACAGGCCCGACCGCTCGTACAGGCCCAGCCGCCGCGGGGCGTAGCGGCCGAGGTACTGAACCAGATCGCGCCCGGCCTCCTCGAGGCGCCGGATGTGGTCGTGCAGCGCCTCGGTCCCGTCCCGGCGGGCCGATTTCAGCCGCTGCAACAGGGCCGCGGCGCGGTCTCCGGCGTCCCGGCCGGGATGCAGCACCAGGGTGACGAACAGTTCGTTGACCCGCAGCGGGCGCTCGGCGATCCGCGCGTCATAGGCCGCGCCTAGTTCGGCGGCGAAGGTCGAGCGATAGCCGCTCGATGGCAGGGGCGCGGCCTCGCGCCGGACCACATGCTGCCAGACCGCGAGACGTTCATCGGCGAGGTTGCGCCAGGCCTGGTTGAGCTTGACGTGCCAGTCGTTGAGATCGCGGGCGTCGGCGGTCTCGAAGCTGGCCCCGTCGATCTGGAACACCATCATCAGGGCGCCGCTGTCGAGCGCGACGACATGGTCGCTGACGTGGCGCGCATAGGGCAGGTTCGGGCGCACCTCGCCCTCGCGCCGCAGCCGGGCGACGGAGACGGCGCCCTCAGCCACGAGTCAGCTCCGCCGGACGATAGCGCCGCGCCAGGGGGAGGGGCGAGGCCGAGCTGCCGCCCCACAGGGCGCCGTTGCGCGCGCGGCCCTTGGTGTCGACATGGACGAGCAGCAGCCGGAAGGCGTTGTGGTCGGCCCGGCAGATGGCGCGGAACACCAGGTGCACGGCGGGGGCGACCAGCAGATAGAGCAGGCTGCCGCCGACCAGGAAGACGATGCCCGAGACGATGAGGTTGACGCCCATCGCCTCCATCGGCACCCCCATGACCATGGCCGGACGGGTGCAGGCCAGAAAAAGCGGATCCTCGATCAGCTTCTCCTCAATCAGGCGGGCCTCAGCCATGGGGCCCTCCCGGCGCGAGGCGGGCGGCGACGAAGCCGAGTAACAGTCCGGTCAGCAGGCCGGCGACGATGCGGGCGAAGCGGCCGGGGGAGATCAGTCGCTGGCCCAGCATCAGTCCGGGTCCGAGGACGGCCGCGCCGGTGGTGATCAGCCAGGGGACGAACGGCTCCATCAGGCGCCGCCCGTGATCAGGTTGACGATCTCGGCGGCGCCGAAGACGACGACGATGCCCAGCACCACGATCGCCGCCCGGCGCAGGTCGAACAGGCCGAACATCCACAGGATGCCGACGACGACCACGGCGAGCACCGCCAGCAGGCGCGCGGTGTTGCCCGTCAGCATGTCGACGACGTTCTGCAGCAGGCCCTCGACATTGGCCGAGGCGAAGGCCGGCTGGACCAGGATCAGGGTGGCGGCGGCGGCGATGGCGCCGGTGGCGCAGACGCGGCGCGCGCGGGCGGGGCGAGGGGTCATCTCGGGTCTCTCCAGCTGGGTTCGGATGGCGCGAAGGCGAGGGTCGCGCTGAAGCGGGCGCGGCCGAACACGTCCCAGGCCGGCGTGTCGGACCTCCGCGGCGAGGGGGCCGGCGTCGCCAGGCGAAGGACGACCGGCGCTTCGGCGGGGGCGGTTTCTGCGGCGGGTCGGGGCGGGGCCAGCGACAGGGCGACGGCGGCTCGCTCGACGCGCGCGACATAGCCGTTGCGGAAGCCACGGTCGGGATGTCCGGTGTTGTAGCGCGACAGGGCGACCCGCAGCGCCGCCTGGCGGTCGCCGTCCCGAGCGGGCCGGTAGCCGGCGCGCAGCACGACGCCGGCGGCGGACAGGTTGCGGCAGGGATCGAACGCCGCCTCGACCGACAGGCCGAGCCAGGCCAGGTTGGCGCTGTTGATCTGGGCCAGGCCGAGGTCGAGGTTGGCGCCCCGCGCCAGCAGATCGCGGGCGATCCGGGCGGCGTCGACGGCGTCGCGGGGCCGCCGGGCGGGCCGGGGGCCGCGGTTCACCCCGATGGCCAGCGGATCGAACCGGCTTTCGGTCCAGGCGATGGCGGCCATGGTCTGCGGCGCCGCCTGGGGGGCGCAGGCCTGGGACAGGGCGAGGATGAGATTGAGGTCCAGCAAGGCGGGCTCCGTTCAGGGCCCCCAGCAAACCCGATCCCGCCCGCCGCTCGCGACCCGCGGGCGGCCCGTCGGAGATCTACGGTAGGAAGCTGCGGGACTCCGGGTCCGGCCCGGTGCGGGCGGCGAGGCGGGCGACCGCCTGGATCCGGGTGCGCACGCCCAGAGTTCGGCAGGCCCGCATCAGGTGTTCGTCGACGGTGCGTCCGGAGATGCCGAGACGCTCGCCGATCGCCGCCGAGGTCAGACCGCGCGCGGCGAGGGCGAGGCAGTCGCGTTGCCGCGCCGAAAGGGGCTCGTCGGAGGCGGGTGGCGCGGCGTGCGGGCGCGGAGACGGCGGCGTCATGGCCCCAGCAGACGGCCGAACGAAATCCACGGCCAGACCGCAGCTTTCCGGCGGGGCGTCTACGGTCGCGAATTCCCGGCGCCGCCCTCGTCCTCGCCCCCGGCGGGGGTGACCAGCTTCGCGACCCGTGTCTCGAGCCAGTCTTGGGCCGCGCTGTCGCGGCGGACCGCCTGCAGCGCCAGGTCCTTCATCGTACGGGTGAAGGCGTTGATCAGGGTGCGGGCGTCGAGTTCGACGATGACGTCGCCGAGCGTCTCGTCGAACTCCTGCAGGGCGACGGTCAGGATGGTCATCAGCTTGTTGTCGGCGCTCCGCAGGGCGAACCTGGGCGAGCCCAGGGCGAGGGCCGCGAGGATGGCGTAGGGGTCGGAATCCGTAACCTCCGCAAAGCGATGGATGCGTTCCAGATTGATGCGGCCGCCGCCGGCCTCGAAATGTTCATAGGACCGCTGGGCCATGCCCATGGCCTCCGCGACCTCGGCGGACTTCATCCGGCGATGGGCGCGGATCAGACGCAGGGCCGAAGACAGGGTCTCGCTCTGCGACTGACGTTCGGCGGGATCCATCGTCCGGACTCTTCCACATCCATGAGGTCGCCGGACTCGTCCTTCCGTACCCCTGCTGGTTGAAAAATGGGGCAATCGCGCTTCAAATGAAAGTCGTGAAAGCCACGGGGCCGAAAGTCTTGCGCGCGTGCGCAAGAAACCTGCGCGCACCTTGCGAGACCTTGAAGAGCGTTAATGGATACACGATCACTCGCCGACCATGAGTCGCCGGACGGGGCCCGGGCCGGAGCGGCGTGGCCGGACCGGGGGCCGTGAAGGCGCGCGATCCCTATCATCTCGCCGTGGCCGCCCTGACGGATTTCGCCTCCGAAGGCCGGTTCGGCTGGGGCCGGCCGCTGGTCGCCACCGCCCTGGCGACCGAACTTGGCCTCAGCCCCACGCCGGTCCGCGAGGCCCTCGCCCGACTTTCCGGCGAGGGCGTGCTGGAGCACCGACCCGGGCACGGCTATTTCGCGCCGAGCCCGACGGCGTCGGACATCGCCGATCTCTATGAACTGCATTGGCGGCTGGCCGGATGGGCCATCGAGCGGATTCCGCCGGGCGCGCGGCCGCCGCGCCTGGAGGCGTCGCCTCGCCCCCGGATCGAGGCCTTCTACGACAACCTGCTGGCCTGGGCGGGCAATGATGTGCTCGACCGGGTCTACCGCCGCACGGCGCTTCAGCTGCGTCCGGTCCGCCGGGTCGAGCGCGTCGTCGATCCGATCGCCGACGAGGCGGTCGCGCGTCAGGAGCAACTCTTTCTCGAAGGCCGGATCAGCGATCTCAGGCCGGCGATCGACGCCTACCATCGCAACCGGATCGCGGCCGCCCAGTCCGTGTTTTCAGTCATGCGACGGTCGGCGGAAAGTATAGACCGAATATAGTTTGAAAATAGGACCTGGCGGGCGCGGACTGGCGCGACGGGGCGATGGGCCCCGTTGACAGGAGGTTACGTCATGAAGACCGCGACCACGCCGCGCCTGATCGGTCTGGGCTCCGCCCGGATCGCCACCCGCGCGGACGCCACCGAAGGCGACATGGAGCAGATTCCGGTGCGACTCTATGAGAGCGCCGGCGTCCGCGCCGATCTCGTCCGGCTCGGCTCGGCCGAACAGGCCACCCGCGCCGATTCCACCACCGGGGATTTCGAACAGATCCCGGTGCGGCTCTGGCAGCAGGGCTGACGGCGGGGGCGCCGGCTTCGCGCCGGCGCCCCTCGTCTGTCCGACCGCTTCGGCGATGACCCTGTATCTCCGACATGACGTCCACGCCGTCGCCATCGGCGAGGATCTCGCCCTGCTCGACCTCGCGCGTGACGCCTATCTTTGCCTGCCCGGCGGCGCCGTCGCCCTGGAGCCGGGCGCCCGGGACGTGATACGGTCGGGGGCGGTGGCCGACGCCCTGCTGGCCGGGGGCGTGCTGGGTCCGGAGCCGCCGGCCGCGCGGTCCGCCCCGCCGCCGCTTCCGACGCGGACCCTCATCCATCAGCCCCTGTCCCGCGCCGTGTCGCCCCGGGTTCTCGCCGCCGCCGTCGCCGTGCCGGCGGACATCCGCCGGGCCCGACGGGGCGAGGGGCTCGCCGCCTGGCTGGCGCTCGCCGAGGCCCGCCGTCCCCTGTCGCGCGATGCGGAGGCGGTAGAGGCGGCGGCGCGGCAGTTCTGGACCGTCGGCGCCTGGTTGCCGATCGAGGGCGAATGTCTGGTGCGCTCCGCCATGCTGGTCGCCTTCCTGCGCCGCATGGGCCTTTCCGCGGACTGGGTGTTCGGGGTCCGGCTCTGGCCCTTTGCCGCCCACTGCTGGGTGCAGTTCGGCGAGGTCTGTCTCAACGACGACGTCGAGCGGCTGTGGCCCTATACGCCCCTGTACCGCCGATGACGGTCCCGGGGCCCGCAGACCACGGCTATCTGATCCTTGACCGGCGCGGCCTCGGCGAGGCGTACCGCGCGCCCTTCGAGGCTGCGGTCGCGGACCTGGTGCGCCAGGGATGGCGCGCATCGCACGCGGTCGAGGACCTGCAGGTCCTGCTCGGTCCGCGAGCGCGTCTCAAGGTCCGCCAGGTCGGCCGTCGTCATTTCCTGATCGGCGACTGGCGCGGGCCGAAACCGCTGTCGACCCTTGTGGCCGTCAACAGCCGACCGGCGGACCTTGCCCGGTCGGTCGTCGGCGCCGGCTGGGGGCGCTACATCCTGACTTGGCGGGACGACGACGGCCGTCTCGCCCTGCTGCGCGATCCCACCGGGGCCATCGATTGCGTCTGGTGGCGCCATGGCGGGGCTGTGCTGGCGGTCGCGGAGCCGCCGCGAGAACTCGATCCCCTCCTGCCCGCGGACCTGGCCATCGACTGGACCGTGCTGCGGGAGATCGCCGAGGCGCCCGAGCTGCTCGGCGACCGTCTGGCGCTGACGGGGCTGACCGCGGTCAACCCCGGGACGCTCGCCCTGATCTCCGGGAACCATGCGTCCGTGCCGGTGTGGCGGCCCTCGACCTTCTGCCGGTCGGGCGCCGGGTGGGACGAAAGCCTCGGCGGCCTGGCCGGGGTGGTGGATGAAACGGTCGTCGACCTGGTCGATCCGCACCGCCGGGTCGTGGCCGAACTCTCCGGCGGACTGGATTCGGCTATCGTCGCCGGCAGTCTGGCTGCGACCGGGCTGGCCGGGCGGGCCCGGTTCCTCAACTTCCATGGCGACTGGCGCGAAGGCGACGAGCGGCCATGGGCCGAGGCGGTCGCCCGGAGGCTGGAGCTCGACCTCGTCAGGGTCCGCAAGCCGGTCGAGGCCATCACCGTGCGCCAGCTCCGCCCCCTCGGTGAAAGCGTGCGGCCGGCGCTCCAGGGGGTCGACGTCACCTATGACGGCGAGGTCGCCGCGCGCATGCGCCGGGGCCGCGCCACAGCCCTGGTGACGGGGCAGGGCGGCGACGCGGTCTTCTTCCAGGCGCCCGATCCCGCCGTGGCGGCCGACCGGTTCCGGCGCGAGGGACCGCCCGGCCTGTCCCCGGCCTTTCTTGCGGCGGTCGGACGTTGGACGCGCCATTCGGCCTGGACGGTGCTCGGCTGCGCCCTCGGGCTGCGCGCGACCGGACCCCGGCCCGCATCCGGGCGGCGGCATCCCTGGCTGGAGGACATCGAGGACCTGCCGCCGGCCAAGACCGGGCAACTGCGCCAGTTCGTCAACGCCCAGCTGTTCTGGGGCGACTGCCTGCGCGCCCGCGCCGGGGATCTGCTCCATCCGCTACTGAGCCAGCCGGTGGTCGAGCATTGCCTCGCCATCCCCGCCGACCGGCTGATCGCGGGCGTGCGCGATCGCGGCCTGGCGCGTCAGGCCTTCTGCGGCCGCCTGCCGCCGATGCTGATCGAGCGCCGCAACAAGGGCGATCTCAGCTGCTTCTACGGCCATGTCACCCGCGCCAGTCTCGCGACTTTGAGGCCGCTGCTGCTCAACGGCCTTCAGGTCGACCAGGGGCTGCTCGACGGCAAGGCCCTGGAGCGCGACCTGGCGGAGGACCGGCTGATCGTCGGGCCGGGCTACAACCGGTTGCTGGTCGGGGCCGTGCTGGAGGTCTGGGCGCAGCACTGGGAGGGACGGATCGCCGACATCCGGTCGTCCGGATCGCGGCTCCGCCCGGCGAGGATCAGGAGGGGAGGCGGCGCAGACCGGCCGGGCTGACGACAGCCCCGATGGACGGACCAGGGGCAGCGATGCAGCCGCGCGCCTGGACCTGACCATGACCCCGGCGACAGTCGTCGCTGAAAATCGGATCTGGAAATGGAACGGTTGGGTACCCGTCCACGTTTCCAGTCAGTTCAAAGTGAACGTCCTTCCTCCCGGACCGGCACGGTTGACGATCGTGCCGGTCCACCCCCGCTTCAGCCATCAGGCGAACCATGATCAGAGCGCGACATTCGATGGCCGTCATCCTGTCCGCTGGAGCGCTCGCGGCGTGCAACGGCGGGCAGTCTCTCGACCGAGGGATAGAGACCTTCGGCCAGGGCGTGGGCGGCGCGGCGGCGACGCCTCTGGAGGATTTGAACATACGGCCCGCTGAAATCCCGACGGTGCTGATTCAGGCCGCTGAACGGCCCTATGACTTGGCCGGCCTTGGTCGCTGCAGCGCCATATCGGCCGAGATCACGCGCCTGGATGAGGCGCTCGGACCTGATCTCGACGATCCGACGCGGGTTCAAGCGGAGCAAATGGAGGATGTGGCGGCCGAAGCGGCGCTCGATGTGGTTCGAGACACCGTAACGGACTTCATTCCGATGCGGAGCTGGGTGCGTCGTCTGACCGGAGCCGAGCAGCATAGCCAGCGCGTTCAGCAATCCATCCAGGCCGGGCTCGTGCGGCGATCCTTCCTGAAAGGGGTCGGCCTGCAAAGACACTGCCGGCCGCCCGCCGCTCCGCTCGGCGTTCGCCCTCTCAGGTAGCTTCATCGGACACGCGCTCCGAGCGCAGCCCCTCGGGTCGTCCGTGCTCCCGGCTTGGGGGTGGGGCGGCGCCTCACCGAAGTCGATCGGTCATCCCGATCCCGCCGTGTAGACGCCCTGATTACGTCCGGCAGGTGCTGCGAAGATCGTGAGGGCGTATGCAACCCCCCGGGCGCCAAAACCGTCGCAGGGCTTCAGAATCGACCTGTACTGTTCATCATGACTTAGTCGATTGCCGCCATCATGGTCCTGTGATGGGAGACATCTTGTGGCTGCGTCGGATATGGCCGAGCTGGAGACACGACCGATCGGACCGGTGACCCGCCGGATGCTCGCTGTCGTGGCCGCGGGCCATTTGCGCTACTGGATCATCGGCAGCTGGGCGCTTGCGCTGGTCACCGCCGTGCCCTGGCGGACGGCGTTGATCTGGTATGGGATCACGACCGCCCTGGGATTGCTGCGCGGCCTGGTGGACAGACCCGTCGGCGGCGCGCCCCGGCTGCGCCTGCCTGTGGCGACAGTGTCCTGCATCGCCTGGGCGGTTGCGCCCCTGCTGGTCTGGTTCAGCGATGCGACCCATGGCGAGGCGCTCGCCATCGGTTTGCTGTGCGCGGGGTTCACCCTGGTGTTCACCCAGATGCGGGCCGCGCCGAAGGAGGCGCTCATCGTTTCCTCGCCGTACAGTCTGGTGGTCTTGCTGATCATTCTCAGCCTCTGGGGGCAGCCGGGCTTCTGGCAGTTGATGGCCGTCGCGCCGGTGCTGGGGCTGGCGATGCTGATCAAGCTGATGGTCACCCTGATGAAGGACAACGAGATCGCCGCCGTCGTCGGCCGCCAGCGGGAACTGATCGCCGATCTGGAACAGGCTCGGGATCAGGCCCAGGCGGCCAATCAGGCCAAGTCGAGCTTCCTCGGAATCATCTCGCACGAGTTGCGCACGCCCATGAACGGGGTGCTCGGCGCCGCCCAGCTGCTCGAGGCGCGTCCGATCGGCGAGGTCGAGCGGAGCTACGTCTCGATGATCCGCACCAGCGGCGAGGGGCTGCTTGCGTTGCTCAACGACATTCTCGACGTGACCAAGATGGAGGCGGGGCGTCTTGACCTCAAAGTGCGATCCACGCCGACGACCGAGGCGTGGGAACAGGCGGTCAGGATCTGCCGGGCCCAGGCCGAGGCCCGGGATATGGCCGTCGAAGTGGACCTGCGGGGCGACATCCCACACCGCGTCATCACCGACCCCCTTCGCGTCGGCCAGATCCTCACCAACCTGCTCGGCAATGCGGTCAAATTCACGGATGTCGGAACGGTGCGTCTGACCATCACCGGCGAGCGGCTCGCTGAGGCGGAGGTGCGACTGAGCTTCGCCGTCACCGACACCGGACCGGGCATCAGCGAGGCCGATCAGGCCCGCCTGTTCCAGCCCTTCACCCAGGTCGACACCTCGAGCACCCGCCAGGCGAGCGGGACGGGACTGGGGCTGACGATTTCCCGGCGGCTGGCGCACATGCTGGCCGGCGAGATCGCCGTGGCCTCCAGGCCCGGCGAAGGGGCGACCTTCACCTTCGTTGCGCCATTCCCGGTCGAGGCCTGGACGGGATCGAACCTCCCTGAAATGGCGGCCGCCCAGTCCGAGGGGACCGTCGCACTCCGGGTGCTGGTTGTCGAAGACCATCCGGTCAACCGGCTGATCCTGGAGACCTGGCTGACGGGCCAGGGGCACAGCGTGTTTACGGCCGAGAATGGCGAGATCGCGCTGGAGATGGCGGCGGGACAGGCGTTCGACATGATCGTCATGGACGTGAACATGCCGGTGATGGACGGCCTGACGGCGACGCGCAGAATTCGCAGCGAGGCGGGCGCCAACCGGCACACGCCCATCGTCATCCTTTCGGCTTCGGCGCGACCCGAGGATCTGGAGCAGGGCTGGGCTGCGGGCGCCGACAGCTATGTGGTCAAACCGGTCGATTTCGCCAGATTATCCGCGGTGCTGAGCCAGGCCGGGGACGGACGAGACGCCCTGAGACGCGACGCCAATCAGGCCGCCTGACGAGAGTCCCTGGTTCGACGGCGCGCCGCCCGGACGGCAACGCTTGTTGCGGCCATGCTCGGAGCGCAGACCCGGCGGCCCCACCTTGGCATTCATGCTGGCGACGGGCAGATCGTGCGTATGGACGGCGGCCCCGCGAACACGCACGCTGTCCGGGCTGCGATGCGGCGATCGAAGGCTCCGCTCAAAAGCTGGCGGCGCAGCATGGCCTCAACCCCCAGGACCGTCGCCAAACAGCGCAGGCGGGCCTTCGTTCATGAGGCGCCGATGGGGCCGAAGACGGTCCGGCGGACGGTTCTGACGTCGGAAGAAAGGACGATCGTCGCCGCCTGCCTCGACGCCGCAACTTCGCCGAACGGCTCAAGACCTTACGTGGCCTCACCCGCTCCCTCGGGACCGAACACCTGACCCCAGCCCCCCGCCAGCGCCTTGAACAGGGCGATCTGATAGGTGGTCACCAGGGCGTCCGAGGCGGCCAGCTGGGCGTCGGCGGCGGCCAGGGTCCGCTCGGCGTCGAGCACCGACAGGAAGCTGTCCACCCCGGCGTCCAAGCGCAGCCGCGACAACCGCGCCGCCTCGGCGGCCTGATCGCGCGCGGCCTGCAACGCGACGCGGCGGTCCAGCTCGTTGGCATAGTTGGCCAGCGCCGTCTCGGTCTCCTGCAAGGCGACCAGAACCGTCTGGTCGAAGCGCGCCAGCGCCGCCTCGGAGGCCGCGTCGGCCTGCTCGATCCGCGCCCGGGCGGCGAAGACGTTGGGGAAGGACCAGGTGATCAGCGGGCCGACGCTGAAGCGAAAGTTCTCGCTGTCGCCCAACCCGCCGGCGTCCAGGGCCGTGGCGCCGAGGCCGCCGCCGAGCGTGATGCGCGGAAACAGGTCGGCCGTCGCCACGTTGACCCGCGCGGCGGCGGCGGCGAGTTCACGCTCCGCCCGGCGAACGTCGGGGCGACGAGCCAGCAGTCGGGCGCCGTCGCCAATGGGGACGGGCTGGGTCAGCTGGGGCGGCCGGGCGCAGCTCCGCGCCGCCTCGCTGCTCTCCGCCGGGGTCCGGCCGGTCAGGGTAGCGAGGCGGAACAGGGCGCCGTCGCGTTCGGCGCGCAGTGGGGGCAGGGACGCACGGGTGGTCTCCAGCGCCGAGCGGGCGCGGGCGACGTCCAGGCCGTTGCCGGAACCGGCGTCCAGAAGCGTCCGGGTCAGCTCCATCGTCCGGGTCTGCAGCTCGACGGTGCGCTGCGCCACGTCGATGCGGGCGTTGGCCGAGCAGGCGTCGGCGTAGGCGCGGGCGGTTTCGGCGGCGACACTGACGCGGACCACGTCGAGGGCCGCCGCGGCCGCATCGGCGTCGGCGCGCGCGGCGCGAATGACCGACCCGACCCGGCCGAACAGATCGACCTCATAGGCGACGTCGAGGCCGACGTCATAGGTGTCCGTCTCGGGCGCTTCCGTCCCGGGCGGGAGACCGGGGACGGTTGCGGCCGAGGGGCGGCCGGTGCTGTAGGCGGCGCTGGTCGTGGTTCCGGGCAGGCGGGCGGTGCGCGCCTCGCCCAGCGCCGCGCGGACCCGGCGCAGGTTCGCGGCCGCCGCCTCGAGCTCGTTGTTGTTGGCCAGCGCCTCGGCGACCAGCGCGTCCAGCGCCGGGTCCTGGTAGAGCCGCCACCAGTCGTCACGCGCCGCTTCGGCGGACACGGCGGGGGTGACCGCGCCGATGAAGGCGCCCGACGCGGAGGGGGGAAGGGCCGCGTCGGGGGCCGTCGGCCCGACCGCGCATGACGCCAGGACCAGACTGGCGCCGGCGGCCGCGGTCAGGAACCGGAGAGAGGGTCGGTGGATCATCAGGCGTCTCCCGTCCGCGGCGAGGCGGACTGGGTTTCGAGGTGAGGGGGCATGCCCTCGGTGGTCGGAATCGTCCGCTCCTTTTCCGGGGCCTTGGGCATCCTGGAGGCAAGCCAGCGGCATACGACGTAGAAGATGGGGGTGAAAATCAGGCCGAAGAAGGTGACGCCGATCATGCCCCAGACGACCGAGATGCCCAGCGACTGCCGCATCTCGGCGCCCGGTCCGCTGGCGATGGCCAGAGGAAGCACGCCGAAGATAAAGGCGAAGGAGGTCATGAGAATCGGGCGCAGCCGCTGCCGACCCGCCTGCACCGCGGCATCAAAACGGTTCAGACCTTCCTCGTCCTCGGCCTGTTTGGCGAATTCGACGATAAGGATGGCGTTCTTGGCCGCGAGGCCGATCAGCACCACCAGTCCCGCCTGCACCAGGATGTTGTTGTCGAGGCCGTTGACGTTGACCCCGATCAGGGCGGCCAGCACGCACATCGGCACGATCAGGATGACGGCGAGCGGCAGGGTGAGCGATTCATAGTTCGCCGCCAGCACCAGGAAGACGAACACCACCGCCAGCAGGAAGACCAGGACGGCCGAACTGCCCGCAGCCTTCTCCTGCAGCGCCAACTCCGTCCATTCGAAGTCAAAGCCGTCGGGCAGGGTTTCCGCAGCCATGGCCTCCATGATCGCCAGCGCCTCGCCCGATGACACGCCCGGCGCGGCCTGACCTTGCAGCTCGGAGGCCGGGAACAGATTGTAGCGGACGACGCGGGCAGGGCCGGAGTCGTTTCGCAGCGTGGCCACCGAACCGATGGGCACCATGTTTCCGGAGGCCGAGCGCACCTCCAGGTCGGCGATGTCAGCCAGGTCGTCGCGATAGGCAGGCTCGGCCTGGGCGGTGACCCGGAAGGTTCGGCCCAGCAGGTTGAAGTCGTTGATGTAGTTGGAGCCGAGATAGGTGCCGAGGGTGCTGAACACATCCGCCGGCTGGACACCCATCATCAGGGCGCGCTCACGATCGACATCGGCCTCAACCCGCGGCGAGCCGGTGTTGTAGGTGGAGAACACCTGCTGCACCTGCTCCGGCGACTGCGCCGCCGCGCCCATCATGGCCATGGTGGCGCCTTCCAGCGCCTGATAGCCCGCGCCGGATCGGTCCTGGATCATCATCTTGAAGCCCCCGCCGGCGCCGAGGCCGGGCACGGCCGGGGGAGAGATCATGAAGATGTTCGCTTCTTCGATCACCCCGGTGGCGCCGCTCAGGGCGCCGGCCAGCGCCGCCGCCTGCAACTCGGGCGTCTCGCGCTCGCTCCAGTCGTCCAGCTTGATGAACATGGTCGCCGCGTTTGAGGCGGCTGAGAAGCTGGAGCCGTCGAGGCCGGCCAGCGCCGTGACCTCGGTCACGCCTTCGGCTTCGCGGATGATGGCCACGGCTTCGTTCAGCGCCTCGGTGGTGCGCTCCAGCGAGGCGCCGGCGGGCAACTGGACCACGCCGATCAGCACGCCCTGGTCCTGATCCGGGATGAAGCCGCCCGGAGTGTCCATGAGGCGCCAGCCGGTCAGGCCCAAGAGACCCGCGTAAATGATCAGCATAATGCCGACGGTCCGCACGAGCCGCGCCGTCAGCCACCCGTAGCGGTCCGACAACCAATCGAAACCCTCGTTGAATCGGGCCCCGGCCGCGCCGAGGTAGTGGAACGCCGTGCCGATGGGTCCCTTCTTGCGAGCGGAATGGTCGTGCGGCTTGTGCGGCTTGAGCAGCAGAGCCGCCAGCGCGGGCGACAGCGTGAGCGAAATCAGCAGCGAGATCAGCGTCGCCGAGGCGATGGTGACGGCGAACTGACGGAAGAAAATGCCGGGAATGCCGGGGATGAAGGCCGTCGGCACGAACACGGAGGTCAGGACCAGTCCGATCGCCACGAGGGCGCCCGACACCTCCTTCATCGACCGGTGGGCGGCCTCGCGCGGCGTCAGGCCCTCGCGGATATAGCGCTCGACGTTCTCGACCACGATGATGGCGTCGTCGACGACGATGCCGACCGCCAGCACCAGTGCGAAAAGGGACAGGGAGTTGATCGAATAGCCCAGGGCGAGTTGCACGGCGAAGGTGCCGACCAGGGCGACCGGGATGGCGAGCACCGGAATGATGGCGGCGCGCCAGGTCTGAAGGAAGACCAGAACGACGAGGGCGACCAGGATGACCGCCTCCATCACCGTGTGCTGCACCGCCTCGACCGAGGCCGCGACGTATTCGGTCGGGTTGTAGGGAATGGTGTAGTTGACGCCGGGCGGGAAGTCGGCCGCGATGGCGTCCAGCTCGGCCAACACCGCCTCTGCTGTCGACAAGGCATTGGCGCCCGGCTGCTGGACGACGGCCAGGGCGATCCCGGGCTTGCCGGTGAAGTAGGCGTTGATGCCGTAGTCCTGCGAGCCCAGTTCGACCCGCGCGACGTCACGGACGCGCGTCATGCGACCCTGGGCGTCGGTCTTCAGGACCACGTCGGCGAACTGCTCCGGATCCGTCAGGCGGCCCTGGACCTGCACCGGCAGCTGGAAGGCGGAGGCGTTGGTGGCGAACGGCGGCTGGCCGATCGCGCCGGCCGCGGCCTGGACGTTCTGCGAACGCAGGGCCGCGACGATTTCCGTCGCGGTCAGGTCTCGCGCGGCGGCCTTGGCCGGGTCGATCCAGATCCGCATGGAATAGTTGCCGCCGCCGAACACCTGAACCTCTCCCACGCCGTCGAGCCTCAGAATCCGGTCGCGGATGGTGGAGTTGGCGAAATTGCCTAGGTAGTTGACGTCGAGACCGGGGTCGCTGGACGTCAGGGCCGCCAGCATCAGAAAGCCGGTGGACTGCTTGGTCACCGAGATTCCAGACTGGCGCACTTGCTCGGGCAGCCTCGGCTCGGCCCGGGCGACCCGGTTCTGGATCAGCACCTGGGCGGTATCGAGGTCGGTGCCGGGCTCGAAGGCCACGGTCAGGCTCACCGCTCCGTCGGAGGTCGAGGACGAGGTCATGTACAGCATGCCCTCGACGCCGTTGACCTCCTGCTCGATCGGCGCCGCCACGGTCTCGGCGAGCGTCTCCGCAGAGGCTCCCGCATAGGCCGTGCGGATGCTGATCGTGGGCGGCGCGATCTCCGGGTACTGCGCCAGCGGCAGGGCCGGATAGGCGAAGGCGCCGATCAGGGTGATGAAGACCGCGATGACGATCGCGAAGATCGGCCGGTCGATGAAGAAACGCGAGACATTCATCGGCTCAGTCGCCCGAAACGGAGGCTGCCGGGAGGGAGCCGGTCAGCGTCGCCGCCGAGGCGGGCGGCGCCGTCGTCGTGGGAACCTCCGTCGTCGTGGGCCTGGCCGTGATGCGAGTCGCCCGCGGCGTAACCTTTTGGCCGGGCCGGGCCCTCTGGACTCCGGTGACGATAACCCGATCTGTGGGGGCCAGACCGGAGCGGACGACCCGCAGGTCGCCGGCCAGCGGGCCCAGTTCGACGGCTTTGGCCGCGACGGTCCCATCGGCGGCCACGACATAGACCACCTTGCGGGCGCCATCGGTGACGATGGCGGCGTCGGGCACGAGCATGCCGGAATAGGTCGTCGTCCCGGCGAGCCGGCCGCGCCCGAACATGCCGGGCTTCAGGAAGCCGTCGGCGTTCGCGATGACCGCGCGAAGGCGCACGGTGCCTGAAGAACCGTCGATCGCATTGTCGGTGAAGTCCAGCGTGCCCGATCGGCTGAAACCGGATTCGTCCTGCAGCCGGACCTGTATCGGCGCGGCGCCGTTGCGGGCCTGGCGCTGGTATTTCAGCAGCACCGCCTCGGAACCGTCGAAGACGAAGTGGATCGGCGCGCTGGAGACGATGGTGGTCAGCACGTCGCCGGCCGAGGAGCCGCCCGCAACGAGGTTGCCCGGGTCCACCCGACGGTCTGACACACGGCCAGAGATGGGCGCGGTGACGCGTGTGAACTCCAGGTCCAGCTGCCGCGCCCGGACGTTGGCGTTGCCGGCGGCGATGGCGGCCTGCGCCGTCTGCAGGGCGCCGCGGCGGGTGTCGGCCTCGGCCTGCGAGATGGCCTGAGATTCCAGCAGGGTCTCGGCCCGGGTCAGCTCACTCCGGGCCAGGGTCAGCTGGGCCTGGGCCTGGGCCAGCTGCGCCCGGGCCGAGGCCAGGGCCGCCTGGGCGGGACGCGGGTCGAGCGAGAACAGCAGCTGGCCGCGCCGCACATAGTCGCCGTCGCGGAAATGGACGCCCGAAACATAGCCGCCGACGCGCGCCCGCACCTCGACCGACTGGGTCGCCTCGAACCGGCCGGTGAACTCGTCCCAGTCCTGCACCGCCTGGACCAGCGGAACCGCCACCGTCACCGACGGCGCGGGCGGGGCCTGGGCCTCGCTCCTCGGAGAACAGCCATAGAGCGCGGCCGCCACAAGGGTGGACGCTGCCACGAGTTTCGCCGTGTGCATGAAGGCCAGTCTCCGAGTGGGAAGAGGGAATTCCCTGTCTTTGTTGACGGCGGTTATCGGGGAGGAGCCGCGTAGTCAACGCCGGATGATTTAATGGTAACCGGGGTTGCGGTTGTCAATGGCTGATGCCAGAGGCTTATGGACGAAGGGCTCAAGGAGCCAAGTCATTGTTTCGTCATGTCGCGCCCCGGCCGAGAAACTCCGGGGCGACCCGCGCCGCTATCCTGGACGCCGCGCGCGAACGGTTCGCGCGCGAAAGCTACGACGCCGTCGGCACGCGGGATATCTGCCGCGACGTAGGCGTCGACGCGGCTCTGGTTCCCCGCTATTTCGGCTCCAAGGCTGAGCTCTTCACCGCCGTCCTCGACAGCTATGAGAACGGCGCGGAGCTGATGGCGGGGGACCGATCGACTTTCGGCCGGCGCGTCGCCCACGAGGTGATCTACGAGGCCATGAACGAGAGCAAGCTCAGGGGCTTGCTGGTTCTGCTGCGGTCGGTCGGATCGATCAAGGCGATGGAACTGGTCCAACGCACCGGGAACGAGCGTTTCTTCAATCCCTTCGCTGAATGGGTGGGGGGGCGCGACGCGGCCGTCCGCGCCCGGCTCGCCGCCGCCTTCGTGATGGGCATGGTGGTCAGCCGCGAGATCACCGGCGGGTTCGGCCTCAAGCCGGCGGAGTGCAAACGGATGTGCGACCGGATGGCGACCATCCTCCAGGACATCGTGGACGGCTGACGGTCAGCGGCGCGGCCCGCATTTCCGGATCTCGCCCGGGAAGGTCACCGGGGTGTGCTCGCCGGAGTGGGTCTGCCCGCCACGGGGCCGGTCTCTTGCCGGGGGCCCGCCCTTGGGCCGCGGAGGTCGAGGTGGCGCTCCAGGACGAACGGCGCCGCAAGGTGCGGCTGCTCGACCCTGAGGACGCCCACGAACCTGGCCGTCCTCAGGGTCGGCGGCGGCCGCTTCGTCGTGAGCTTTGCGGAACCGCGCGGTCCAGGGGAAGGAAGGGCCCGGGCGGACCGGCCGGAGGCGGTTATCGCCCGACCTGTCAAAGCCCTGACCCCGATGAGGACATGACGCCCCTCGACGGCGTGCAAGGTCGGGGAGACTGGCCGGCCGGCGACGCAACCGCTTCGCCCCGGCCCGCGCGAGGGCAGAGCCCTTCCATGTCCATTTTCAAGTGTAGAAGTGAGAAGGCCCCTCCGCACCTCCGCCCGGGTCGCCGTCGACACGGTGACGCCGGCGTCGGAAAGTTCTGCTTCCCCTGGCCCCCCTCAACCTCCGACACCGTCAGGTGGAGACGTCCGGACGCGTGTGCCGCACCCAGTTCACCCCGATCACCAAGTGTTTCAGGCGGCCAGGGGCCGCAGCTTGTCACCCCCGAGGCGACGGATTTCGTCCAGATGGTTCTGGGCCGAGAGGCTGGCTGCC
The DNA here is from genome assembly GCA_964527675.1 of uncultured Brevundimonas sp. Taxonomy (GTDB): domain Bacteria; phylum Pseudomonadota; class Alphaproteobacteria; order Caulobacterales; family Caulobacteraceae; genus Brevundimonas. Next base: position 20,996 of record CAZGPS010000002.1, read on the forward strand.
TGGGCGTGAGACTTCAGCCGCGGATCGTCGGCGTGAAGGGAGAAGGTGGTGTGCATCAGAGAGGATTCGAGCAACACCGTGATTTGCTGCGCCAACCAGAGCCGATCACGCTCCCGCGGAGCGGCGGCTTCGAGATCAGCGACATAGGCGGCATGTCGGGCCGACAGGCGCGAGGGGACCGCTGCCCCGCCGAGATCCGCCAGAAAGGTTGACTGAATCGCCAGCGACTGGACGTGTTGTGTCTCCAGGAGGGTGGCTAGAGCCCTGATCTCTGGGTCCGGGGATCGGGCCTTGATCGCCTTTGCCGCTGCGAGGACATAGAGGTCGTCATAGCAGGCCGCGACAAGATATCCCTCGGGCGTATGGACGTCCTTGATCACCGGGTCAGCGGTGGCCGCCATTGGGGTCTCCAGAGGAACCGCGTCGACCGGTTCCGGACCCCCATTCTTCTGTTCGCAGGCCGCGACGCCCACCACAGCGCAAGCCATCAGCATCCTAATTTTCCGCACAGGGTAACCCGCCGCAAAGCGCCTTCAAGACGAAGGCCCGAAATGGAACGCTCGGGTACCCTAATCAGTTCGTCAATGCCCTTGTCTGGGTGTCTTTCCCCCGAGGCCAGCGCGGTCCTCGGCGCTGGGTTTTCCTGCGCTTGGGCCGCCCGATTCGTCACACAAAGAAATCCATGGTGTTACTCCTGCTCGTCGTCCCGCAGGCGGCCCGCAATGCGGCATGTCCATTGACCGGAGGATGCAGACGGTCAGGGCGGGTGTCGGCGACGCCGCAGCGCACCGCTTGAAGATCTGAATGTGCGCCGCGACCTCATTCCGGCCGTTCTGACCGAAGCAAGCGCCCATCCCTATCAGCTTGCAGGCCCCAGCGGGCGCCGACCGATATCGGCCGGGGTCTCACGCCTGGCGAGGCGTTGGGCCCCGATCGGCGATCCTGAATGGGGGAGCGTCGAACGAGCGGAAGGCATCGCCCGTGGCGCGGCGACGGACGTCGTGCGAGACACGGTCACGGACTTCATTCGCATGCGTAGCCGGGTGCGCCGTTTTTGTGCGGCGCGGAACACCACAGCCGACGGGTTCAGTATCGACTCAGGCGGGGTTGGTGCGCCGATCGTTCCTCCATGGCATGGGCCGGCAAAGAAACTGCCGCCGGCCGTCGGCCGCGCCGCTGGGCGTTCGCCCCCTGCGCGAAGGCTGGCGTTCCACCCGACGGTCGTTGGAGTCCCACCGTGAAGAGGGACTATGTTTCCTCGCGCCCGCACCCATACAGCCGTAGAAATCGGTCAGCGGCGGTGCGGGCCTCTTTTGAGGCGTCGCCGATCTCGGCGGCGTCGAACAAGCCCGCGAGCATGCGCAGTTGGGTCCGCGTCAACGTCATGGCGCGAAACTCAGCGGCGGCCTCGTCCGGATCCGCGCCCTCCAGGCGTCCTGCTCTCATCTCCCGCTCAAGGAAGTCTCTGAGGCTCGACGTGCACGCTTCCGAGATTTCAGCGCAAATCGCATTCGCCAGGGTCTTGTCGTCGGGCAGGACCCGGCCGACGGCGCGGATCGCGCGCTGGTACCGGGCGGTGCGCATATGCCTCAAGGCGGATTCCGCATAGGCGGCCAAGGTGGTTCGGGTGTCCGATTGGGCGGGAAAGTTCTCAAACGGTTCCCGGAGCGCTGCCTCGCACCAGTTGAGAACCGCACGCCTCAGGCCCTGCGCGTCGCCGAACTGATTGTATACGGTCTGGCGTGATACCCGCGCCCTGCTGGCGACCGCGGCCAGGGAGGGCCTTGCGCCGCCCGCAACATCGATCGCCGCCTCAAGAATGGCTTTCTGCTTGTCCCGGTCGATCGCTCCGCTTTGTCGACTCAACCTGCGGCCTCCGCCGATCAACCGGCCTCCCGAAGGTCCAGGACGCTCCGCGAGACCGCGCTCGCGCGCCAAAGGCGAGGACAACCGAAGCGCTGAGTTGACGCCCCTCTTCCGTCTCCGTCAACTCAGGCGGGCGAAAGTCTTGACTGCCCGGGAGCCGCCACGGCGGAGTGGAATCTCCTGGGCAGGCATCCCTGTCCGTCATCGAAACCGGTAGGTCATCACCAGGCCGGCGGTGTCGATCCCCTGATTGCGTCCATCTCCCAAGACCTGTCCATGGGACAGATGCACCCATTGCACCCCGATGCTGACGTCCGCGGAGACTTCCCAGTCAAGACCCAGGGCGGTCCGGAAGAGATCTCGCGAGCCCAGCAGAAGCCGGGACCGCGCCTCCACGGGATCGTCCGTGTCCAGCACCCCGTCATGTACGGCATAACCGAACTGAAACTCCCCGCTGACCCGGTCCGAGACGGCGCGGCGCCAGGACAGCCCGATCGAAGCGAAATTCGTGTCGCCGTCGCTGTTCAGCGAGCCGCTCAGATAGGCCCGGGGCCGGCCGACCGCGTCGAGGGCGGTGATGGGACGGCTCAGCAGCGCCACCTCCAGATTGGCTCCGCCTTCGCGATCGGCGGACCCGGGGTGAAGAACGTCGTGCTGCATCACGGCGACCCGGACTTCGCGGGTGTCTTCCTGGGCGCTGGCCGTGGTTGAGAGGGCCATCACGGCCAGGCAAGCGACCGCGGCCTCCGACGGAATCCGTCGGGGAGTTCTTCTCGTCTCTGTCATTTTGTGCCGGGGGTTACTGGTGTTCGGAAGCCGGTTCGGCGGGGCGGGCGACGTCCGGCGGGGAGGGGGGCTCCACCAGTTCGATGTCCAACGGGTCCCAGGCGGCGCCGCTCGCCGCGCGGCGGCGACCCTCTTCGAAGAGGGTCATCATGGCGTTCTGATCGAAATCGAGCGCAGACGCTTCGACCTCCGGCGGAATGGCGGCCACGCTCACGCGCATGCCGTTGCGGCGCGCGAAAGCTCCCTGGGCGGCGAGACTGGTGCGCAGCGACGCCCGGCTCATGCTGTTGTACGAACGGGCAAGGACCGCCGGCAGACTTCCCCGTGTCTCGCGGGATTCCTGTGCCAACTTGCCGTTGACGATGATGAACAGCTCGCTGCCACGCCAGCCGGGCAGCGTTTCCGCGCTCAGGATCATGCCTTCCGGAACCCCCAGGAAGGGCGTGTTCACGCCCCCGTCGACGTGCATCTCCTGACGCACCGTCCCGCCCTCGGTCACCCCCGCGATCAGCACCGGAGGGAAGACGCCCGGGATGCTCGCCGACGCGAGCAGAACCTGGCGGAACAGGCGCAGAGCGTTTTCGTCGCCCGCCTCCGCCATGAGTCCCATGTCCCAGATGACCGTTTCGCCTGAATCCAGATTGGTGGTGGCGACAAAGAGCCTTCGACCCTCCCGGTTCTCCCGAGCGATTTCCGCCAGCAAGGCTGGCGTCACGTGCTCTTCGACGAGGGCTTCCAGCGTTCGGGGACTGAAAAGCCCCGGGGAGAGAAAGGCGGCGAAGCTGCGCCAGCTCAGCAGCCCCTCCGTCTTGCCTTCGGAATAGGCCGCCGCCAGCTCGTCGTCCCAGTCCGGGCCGAGGAAGGCATAGGGCGCCGCAAGCGCGCCGGTGCTCACGCCCGTCACGATGTCGAACTCGGGCCGGTCGCCCCGCTGGGTCCAGCCGACCACAAGGCCTGCGCCGTACGCTCCGTTTGCACCCCCTCCCGACAGGGCGAGGATGGATCGGCGATGATCGCTGCCCGCGAGCCGCCTCCGGAAGTCCTCGGCGATTCGCTCCAGCCGGGCTTCATCGCCAGGGGCGATTCTCGGATCCTGGGTGGCGATCAGGCCCCGCTCCAGCTCCGCAAGCGACATTTCCGGCGCGCGATCCACGGTCGCGCAGGCGCTCAGGGTCAACCCAAGAAATGCAATCAGCGCGGCACGAAGGTTCTGCATGGGCTCGTCCATCAACAAGGGTAATACGCCGTACCGTTACCGCCTTGGAACTCGCTCATTGAGGCCGAGTTCCCTACAACGTGGAAATGCCTCCGAACGCCTCCGCTTTTGACAAGTCGACCGCGCGTGCTCCCAGGGTCGGACGTCCGCCACACGACAAGGCTGAGCTCATAGAGCCGGACCTGCTGGCCGCGACGTGGCGGATCTTCGTCGACCAGGGGTATTCCCGCACCACCATCGAAGCGGTGGCGCGTCATGCGCGCATGAGCAAACGGACGATCTATCAACGGTATAACTCCAAGGACCAGCTCATCGAGGCCGCCATCCGGGACGCGCTGGAGCGTTGGCGCTCGCATGTTCGGGCATCCCTGACGGACGCGGGCCAAGGGGAAGACTGGTTGGAGGAGTTCGTGCGTCGGTGTCTTGAGATCCTGGTCGCGCCGGAAGGGTGTGCCCTCATGGGATTCCTGCTCACCGAGGACGAGACCTTTCACACCGTCCGGGAAACGGTCGCGACGTCGGTCGGGCAAAGCGTGGGCGTATTTTCGGCGCTGCTGGCGCAGCGGACCCCCGGCTTGCCGCCCGAGCTCGCCGAGGACATCGCTCTCGCCGTGCTCGATCTGATGATCGGCTTCGCCACGCGACTCAACGCCTTGCAGCCGCACTTCGCGCGCGAGCAAATCCGGGCGCGCGGCCCCCGGTTCACCGCCGTCGTGCGCACCTTGGTGGACATTCAGTCCTCATCCATTCGCCCGGAAAACGACTGAAGCGCTCTACGACGTCGTCATGCCGCGCCGCGCTTTCCCTGGGGACCGGGATCATCCGCCAGGACCGGTTCGAGCGCGAACCCGGCTTCGATGTCGCCCTCGGCCTCCAGCGCCGTCGGCGGTGCGGCGGAAGGCTTGCGGTTCGATTGCAGGGCGCGATGAAGAATGTAAGTGGGCAGGAGGGCTCCCGCGAAGACGACCGCCGTGATCAGAAACCCGTCGCGATAGGCGGCGGCCGCGGCCTGATAGACGACCGTCTGGCCCAACAGCCAACCGGAGGCGGCGGCCTGGTCCAGCCCGCTGACGCCGAGTTCGCCGATCACCCGGCCGGCGCCCTGAACATAGGCCGAGGTGGCGACGTTGTCCGGCGTCTGGGTTGCGGCGATGAGATCGCCATGGAAGGAGGTGCGCCGTTCCACGATGACCGCAAGCAGGCCGGTGCCGAGGGCGCCGCCGAGTTGTCGGGTGAAATTCATCGCGCCTGACCCCTGGCTGAGGAGCTGTGGCGGCAGGACGGTCAGCGAACCGGCGCTCAGCGACGGAAAGACGAACCCCATGCCGACCCGGCTGATCACCGTCCACCAGGCCAACGTCCAGAAGGCGGTATCGACGTTGACATGCGAGAGCAACCACGAGGCATAGGCGAAAATGGCCATGCCGAGACCGATGAGCACGCCCGGCGGGGCCGTGTCGCTGAGCTTGCCGGCGAGGGGAAATACGATGACGAGGGCGAACCCGGCCGGCATCAGCAGAAGCCCGGCCTGGGTCGGCGTCAGATTCTGGATCTGCTGGACAAAGATGGGCAGGAGATAGGTCGAGCCGAACAGTCCGGCCCCCAGGACGAAGCTGACGACGCACGCTGCGGCGAACGGCCCGTTGGAGAACAGTCGCAGATCGAGCATCGGGTGCGGGGTTCGGTGTTCATGCCAGAGGAAGGCGCAGCCGGCCGCGACGGCCAGGGCGATCTCACCGATCACGATGTTGGAATCCCAACCCAGCCGCTGGCCGCTCGAGATGGCCTGGAGGACCGACAGCAGAAACACGGAGAGATAGACGATGGCCGGCCAGTCGAGCCGGCGCCGCTCGAGGTCCGGATTCCGACCCGGCAGGAACAGGTTGGCGAGAACGATGCCGACGACCCCGAACGGAATCCCCAGATAGAAGAGGAAGCGCCAATCGAAATTGTCCATCAGCACCCCGCCCACCCAGGGACCGAGGGCCGGCGCCAGCACGACCCCGATGCCGAAAATGCCCATCGCCGCCCCTCGCTGCTGCGGCGGGAAGACCTGGAACATCACCACCATGGCCAGCGGCTGGACGAGGCCGGCGGCCAGACCCTGAAGGATGCGTGAAATGACCAGCACCGTCTGATCCGGCGCGACGCCGCCGACAACGGAGCCGAACAGGAACAGCGCCAGCGCGCCGATCATCGTCATCCGCTGGCCGAACGCGCGTTCGCACCATGCCGTCATCAGCATGGTCACCGTCATGGCCGCCAGAAAACCGGTCGACAGCCACTGGGCCTGGATCGAGTCGATGCCGAACTGGCCCATGATCGCGGGGATCGCGACATTGACGATCGTCGACGACAGCACGACCGCGACGGCGGCGACCATCGCGGTCAGGGTGGCCAGCCAGCGGTAGCCCGGGCCGAAGCGGACGAAGAAGGCGTCAGTCGACGACATCTATCGTCACCTCGACCATCATGCCAGGACGCAACCGCCCTTCCTGCTGGGCGACCTCCAGGCGAACCGGGATACGCTGGGTGACCTTGGTGAAATTCCCGCTGGGATTGGGGTTGGGAAGCAGGGCGAACTGACTGGTCGCGGCCCCGCCCACCTGAGAGACCCGAGCCTCGAAAGTCTGGCCGGGATAGGCGTCGATCTTCACCCGCGCAGGGGCCCCGATGGTGATCTTGCGGACATCGGTCTCCTTCACGTTAACATCGATCCAGATCTCCGACGGGTTGTGATACATCAGCAGCCGCGTGCCGGCGGCGACGAACTCTCCCGGATCGACGAACGTCTGATCGATCACGCCGTCGAACGCGGCGCGAATTTCCCGACGGCCGAGATCCAGATTCTGCTGACCGCGTTGAGCCCGCAACCCTTGCTTCTGAGCCTCGAGGGCGGCGACCTGCGCCTCGAGCACCTCGACCTCGCTGGAGCCTTCGCGGGTGACGCCGACCTGGGCCCGCGACCCCGCAATCTGCGCCTGGGCCCGCGCCGCATTTTGTTCGGCCGCGCGAAGCCGGGCCTGATCCTCGTCAAAACGGCTTTGGGCCACCAAGCCTCGCTCGAACAGGGTCCTTGACCGCTCGAAGGCGCTGCGCGCCGCAGCGACTTCCGCCTGACGGGCCAGAGCCTCCGCCTGGGCCGCTGACACTCCGGCCGCCGACACGCCCATCTGCTCTCCGACGCGTCTCACCACCGCCGCCTGTTGCGCCCGGAGCTGGCTCTGCTGGGCCTCGATCCGCGCGATCTCCGCATCGATCCGTTCGAGGGCCAGTCGAGAGTCCGCGGGATCAATTCGCGCCAGGAGCTGCCCGGCGCGGACCCGTTGGCCCGCGCGGACCTGAAGATCAACCACCCGTCCCGAGACCTCGCTGCTGACGGCGACGACGTGAGCGGCGATGCGCGCGTCGTTGGCCGACACCTTTCCCGCCCGCAAGTGCATCCAGCCGAAAACGAGTGCGACGACGGCTACGACGACGCCGACGAGGATGATCAGCCTGCGCCGCCCTCGTTTGGACTTTTCCTTCGGGGCGGCGGGGGGAGGCGAGGGAGCGTCGCTCATTTGTCGTCTAGTCTTTCGTTGATGTGCGCAATGACCCGGGTGGCGGTGGTCAGGTCGTCCCTGGACAATCCCCCGGTGATCTCGCGCCGGACCTGTTCGGCGATCTCCAGAATCGCATCCAGAACGGGCCCGGCGGCCTCTGTCAGGTAGACAGCGTTGACCCGGCGGTCTCCTTCGATCGCCTCTCGGCGAACAAGTCCGCGCCGTTCGAGGTCGTCCAGCTGACGGACGAGCGTGGGAGGCTCGATGCCGATGCGCGCCGCCAGATCTTTTTGGCTCAACATCTTGTCCGCTTTTCTGAGTTCAAGCAGCACATGCCAACGGGCCTGGGTCAGGTCGAGGTGCCTGAGGCGTTCATCCAGACGCAGACGCCATTTGCGGCTTGCCAAGGCGATCGCGCGGCCGAGCGGGATGTTGGTGGTGGTGGTCATTCCCGCCATATAGGTTGCAAATAAATAGCAGGCAAATCATATTGTGCGCATGCATTTTGGGTTCGTTGCGAACGATGTCCTGGTCGCCGAAGACCTTGCATTCGTGCAATGGTTCGGTCTTTCCGCAGGCCGCGCCCGGGTCCTTTCCATGCTCTGGCGAGCCCAAGGCGAGATCGTGAGCGCCGGCTCATTCGGTCTCAGTCGCCGTAGCACTTATGTTTACGTTTCAGATCTGCGCACCGCGCTTGATCCTGGCGCCATCCGCACACGGTCAAAATCGGGATACGCCTTGACCCAAACGGGCCTGAATGAATGCCAGGCCGCACTTGGGGCGATGCATCGCTGGTGGTCGTCAGAGCCCGCGGAATCGAGAAGCATCGCCGCTTAAGCGGCCGAATGGGACGGCTCGGCGGGCGGTGACATCAGTCGAGCGGGGTCCGGTAGGGCACGATCGCGAGGGCCGCCACCACGACGACAAAGGCGGTCAGCGTCATCATGACGACGGTCGTGTCCGCACAGGCCGCCGGCGTGGGTCGGGTCCAGATCGTCGATCCGACGACCGGCGTGACCGGAAGGGGCGGACTTCAAGATGCGAGGATTATCGTTCCAGAACAATGCCATCTCAATGGGGCGACGGCCCGGTCGGCATTGGAGCCGTCGAGATTCAATTTTGGAGAAGAAGATCAAAACAATCGTTTGGAGAAGAAGATCAAAACAATCGCGCCGGAGCAGGAACCGTTGATGAACGTCAGAGGCTGGAAGCTTGGACTTTGAAGTAGCGCGCGGGTGTCGTACCGAATGACTGCCTGAACGCGGCGATGTACGCGCTCGCGGACGCGAACCCCGCGTCCGCCGCCGCGGTCTTGACCTGCGCGCCCGACGCGATGAGCTCCAGCCCCTTGAGCAGCCTCGCTTGCTGTTGCCAGCGCCCGGGCGTGAGGCCGGTCTCCGCGCGGAAGCGACGCTCGAGCGTCCGGGCGCCGATACCGACGATCCTGGCGACCGACGCCAGGTTGCCTGTGCCCGGCGCGGCGCAGGTGATCAACCGGGCCGCCCGCACCGTGACCTCGCTGGTCGGCTGTGGCAGCGTAAAGGGCGGCGGCCCCGCCAGTCCAAGTTCGGCGACCAGAAGTCTCGACATCGCCGCCTCCGTTTCATTGCGCTCATCCAGCATGCCCAGCTCCACAGTTCGCAGGATGAGCGCCCGAAGCAGCGGTGACACGGCGAGCGAACAGCTATTTTCGGGCAGTTCAGGGCGCTGATCCGGTCGGAGATAGATCGTTCGCAGGCTGCTCCGGCTGATGAAGCGGATTGCATGCCTGCTATCGACCGGCACCCAGACCGCCCAGTCGGGCGGCGCGATCCACGACCCCCTTTCGGTGTCCACCGCCATCACGCGGGAAGCGATATGGACGAGTTGATTCCATCCGTGACGGTGGTGGGCGATCACGGCGCCGCTCGCCTGCTCCGATGCGAACGAACGAACGAGCAGGAAAGGCTCGTCGGCGGCAGAGCGACGTTTTCGCGACATCGTTTGAGCGTGTAGCGGGATTGCGGCGGCTCGGCCATCGCTGATAGCGTTCGCGCCATGCCAAGCAACCTCGCCTCCTTCGCCATCCACGTCGACGACGTTGATCGGGCCCGCGCCTTCTACGAGGCCGTGTTTGGTTGGGCGTCCGAGCCCTGGGGGCCGCCCGGCTTCTACCTGATCCATACCGGAGACGAGGCGTCACCGGGCATCCAGGGACTGATGCACGTCCGGCGAAGTCCTCGCGGCGAAGGCGGCCTGAACGGGATCGAGGCGACCTTCGCCGTCGACGACGTCGATGCGGTCGCGCTCGCAGTTGAAGCGAACGGGGAAAGATCATCTTCCCCAGGTCGGTGATCCCGACCGTCGGCGCACTGATCCGCTTCCTCGATACAGAGGGCAACGATATGGGCGCCATGCAGTATGATACGCAGCCGCATACCTGATTGCGCGATCCGGGTCCGGGGCTTGAGTGCATGAACGCCGCAGGTCAGGTCGCCCTCGCCAAGGCGTTGCTGGACGCGATGCCGGGCGCCGCGGCCGAACCGGCGCGCGTCCACGGCGTGACCACTTACAAGCTGATGGGCAAGATGTTCGCGATCCTCTCGGCGCGCGGCGATGCCGCCGTCAGCCTGAAGTGCGATCCCCACCGGGCCGACCTGTTGCGCGAGCAATATTCAGGCATCGGGCATCGCTATCATCTCGACCGGCGCCATTGGATCAGCGTGGCGCTGGACCGGGACGTGCCTCGTGGCGAACTGGAACGCCTGATCGACCACTCCTACGCCCTGGTGATGGCAAAGCTGACGCGCTCCAGCGTGGGCCGGCATTGTATCCCGCCGGGCCGGGCCGCAGCAGAACCGATTCAACGAGAGCTTCAACGACGGCAGGCTCCGGGAGAAGACGCGGGCGAGCGAAACATTCTGCTGGTTTCCGCCGCCCGCTCGCGTGATGCCTGAGACTCGGCGGCGCGACTGAAGCCAACTCCAACGGCCCAGGCCACCAAAGGATTCTCGTCGGGGTGGGATGTGAGACGGGGTCCCGCAACCCGGACGGCCGGACAATTCGACGGCCACCCGGAATTGGGATCAGTCGAGCGTGGTCCGGTAGCGCACGATGGCGAGGGCGGTCACCGCGACGACGAAGGCGGCCAGCGCCATCACGCTTGGCCAGGCGTCGGCCAGACCGACGCCCTTCAGCAGGGCGCCGCGGACGATCCTCAGAAAATGGGTGACCGGGATCAATGAGCCCAGGGCCTGGGCCCAGTCCGGCATGCCGCGGAAGGGGAACAGGAATCCGGAGAGCAGCATGGACGGCAGGATGTAGAAGATGGACATCTGCATGGCCTGCATCTGGGTCTGGGCGAGGGTGGACAGGAAGAAGCCGAGGGCCAACGATCCCACGATGAAGAGCATGACGCCGACGACAAGGGCGTCCCAGCCGCCGACCATGGGGACGTCGAACAGGAGCCGAGCCATCACCAGGAAGAGGGTCACCTGGACAACGCCCACCCCGACATAGGGGGCGAGCTTGCCGATCATGACTTCGAGCGGCCGCACGGGCGTCGCCAGCAGGCTTTCCAGCGTACCGCGCTCCCGCTCGCGCGCCATGGCGAGCGACGTCATCATGACCAGGGTCATCGACAGAATGACCCCGAGCAGGCCGGGAACGATGTTGAAGGCGGTTATGCCCTCCGGATTGTAACGCCTGTGAACGATGACCTCGAACGGGGCGCCCGGGGTCGACCGGACCAGCGGACCGGTCAGGTCGCGAGCCAGCGCTTGGCCCGGAAGGCCGGCGAGCGCGGCCAGAGCCCCGCCCGTCGCCGAAGGATCCGCGGCGTCGGCTTCGATCAGGATCGTGGGATTTTCCCCGCGGACAACCCGACGCGTGAAATCCTGCGGGATCACCACGGCGAACTGGACCTCGCCGCGAGCCAGGGACCTGTCCAGCTCGGCCTGGCTGTTCACCGACTGCGTTATGCGAAAATAGCCGCTGTTCGTCAGGGCGCTCAGGAACGAGCGAGAGAAGCTCCCATGATCCTGGACGTAGACGGCGGTCGGCAGATTCCGGGGATCGTCGTTGATCGCATAGCCGAACAAGACCAACTGAAGGATCGGCATGATGAGGATCATGGCGTAGGCGAGGTGATCGCGCGTGAGCTGGATGAATTCCTTGGCCATCACAGCCCAGATGCGAGTCGCAGAGAGCATCAGTCCGACTCTCGCTGAAGGTCGGCCGTCAACTGGATGAACACGTCCTCCAGGGTGGGCCGCGTCTCCTTCCAGACGACTTGCGGGCCGCGGAAGGGCGCGATGGCGTCTTCGAGCGCCGGGCGATCCCGGCCGGAGACGTGCAAGGTCGTGCCGAACACCGTCGCCATCTCGACGCCGGCCTGGTTCCGGAGGCGTGCAATAAGCCGCCCGACGTTCGGTCCTTCCGCGAGGAATGTGGTCAGGCCAGACTCATCGATGACCTGGTCGGCCGTACCCCGGGCAAGCGTTCGACCTCCGGCGATATAGGCGATCTCGTGACACCGTTCCGCCTCGTCCATGTAATGCGTGGAAACCAGAACGGTCATGCCCTCGTCGGAGAGAGCATGGATTTCGTCCCAGAAGGTCCGCCGGGCTTCGGGATCGACGCCGGCGGTCGGCTCGTCGAGCAGGAGCAACTCGGGTTCGTGCAGCGTCGCGGCGGCCAGCGCCAGACGTTGCTTCCAGCCGCCGGAGAGGGTGCCTGCCAGCTGTCGGCGCCGCTTGACCAGCCCCAGACGTTCGAGCGCGGCCTCGACCCGGGCGGCGCGGCGGTCCAGTTCGTGAACCCGGCTGGTGAACACCAGGTTCTGCTCGATGGACAGGTCGTCATAGAGCGAGAATTTCTGCGTCATGTAGCCGACCCGACGTTTGATCAACTCGGACTGGCTCATGACGTTGTAGCCAAGAACCTCGCCCTCGCCGCTGTCTGGAGTCAGCAGGCCGCAAAGGAGACGAAGCGTGGTCGTCTTCCCGGCCCCGTTCGGACCGAGAAATCCGCATATTCTCCCCCGCTCGACGGTAATGCCGAAGTCCTGAACCGCGTGGAGGGCTCCGAACGACTTGTTAAGGCCCCGCACATCGATAACCGGACTTGCAACGGTCATCTTGAGCCCCGCAACCGCTGAACATCGACCGGCAAACCCGGCTGGAGCGAGCGTGGATTTTCCGGCGCCGCCTCGATCATGAAGACCAGCCGATCCCGGCTGCCCTGGCTGTAGAGGATAGGCGGGGTGAACTCGGGTCGCGGGCTGATCCAGGTGATCCGGGCCTTGCGCGGCGCACCGCAGCCGTCACAGCTGAACCTGACCACGCCCCCGGGTCGATAGTGGATCAACTCGCCTTCCGGCACGAAGAACCGCAACTTGACCTCGGCGTCGGGCAGCAGCGCAAGGACGGGTTGATTGGCGGGGACGAATTCGCCCTGGCGGAAGAAGATTTCCTCGACACGGGCTTCCACCGGCGCCCGGGGAGAGAGGGTGCGAAGGCGAACCTCGGCTTCGTTCAGCCCGCCTTCGGCTTGGCGGATCTGTTGTTCGGCGGCCCGCAACGCGTCTTCCCGTGCGCCAAGCGTGGCCACCTCTCGGCGACGGCGGACGGCCTCGACCTGCGCCCTTGCCGTGTCCCGGTTCGCTCGCTCCTGGTCGAGCCTGGCCGGCGCGTAGATACCCCGGCGCACCAGGGGTTCGATCCGGGCATAGCTGGCTTCGGCTTCGCGGAGCTGCGCCTGGGCGGCGGCGAGTTCGGTGTCGAACACCTCGAGCTCCTGCGCCCTCTGGCCCGTGCGGAGGTCGTCCGCCCGGGCTCTGGCCGCCTCGACGGACGCGCTGGCGCCGCGCTCCTGGGCCTCTTGTACGCCGGCGTCGATCTGAAAGGTCACCGCGCCGGCCAGGACGCGGTCGCCTTCCCGTACATACAGGGCTTCGAGCGCGCCGGAGGCGGGCGCCGCGAGATAGACCGACTCGCCTTCGACGTAGCCGGAAAGGGGCCGGTTCGTCTGGTCGGTCGGTAGAAACGACCAGACCGCAGCCCCCGTCGCGACGACACCGACAACTGCGGCGATCCTGTAGATGAGCCGGCGCCTCACGCCTTCATCCCCTTGAGGACCGTGTCCAGATGCTGGGATGCGAGCGCCTCAAGCGGCAACCTGTCGGCCCCGATGGGTTCGAAGGTTTCCCGCCACAGCAGCCCCAGCACCAGTGGACCCAACAGCCCCATGGCGAACAATTCGGGGTCGCCCGACCGGACTTCGCCGGACCGTTGACCGCGACGGATGATGTCTGAGACCAGCGAAAGCAGCGGCGTTATCACGGTTTGATGCCAGATCAGGGCCAGTTCGGGCAGGTTCCGGCTTTCCGCGACAATCAGCTTCAACACTCCGCCAATGCGGGGATTCGACTGGATCGCGGAGACGAGAACACCGACGCCCAGCCGCGCGGCTTCGTCGAAGGGGATTTCGGTCCCGGCTCCGGTTCGAATCTTCAGCAGTCTCGGTTCGATGGCGTCCTGCACCACGGCCTTGAACAGATCCTGTTTCGTTTCGAAATACAGGTAGAGCGCGCCTTTCGAGACACCGGCCGCCTTGGCGATGTCGTCGAGCCGGGCGCGGGTGAAGCCGTGCTCGGAAAAGACCTCAAGCGCGGCCGCGATGATCTCTTTCGGCCGGTCAGCCGCGCGGCGGCGCCATTTGGGTTCACCAGGAGGCAACATCGAGGGTCCTAATAACTGATCAGTCGGTTATTAGCGTGCTCGCGCTCCCGGAGCAAGGGGCCGGGGCATTTGGGGCTGCGGCCCACACCGGGTCGGCCTGACCTCCAGCCGTAGCCGCCGGGTTGATTGCTCGAGCATCGATGGGGAGCGGCCACCCACCCTGGCGTTGGCGAACAGAGCCGTCGCCGAAGCAGCGCCGCATGCCTGGAACGATCTCCCTCAGGCATGGCGGCGCCATGCGCAGACGGCCCCCGGCGCTGCATTGAGCCGCCACGGCAGCAAGCCACCGTCTTGATCCCCCGGCGTCCTCCGTAGGTCCGGCGCCGATCCCGGCGTTCCCGGCGTGAGTTTGAGGTTGGCGAGAGGATCAAGGTTGATCTCGGCCGGCCTCCGCTCTCCGGCGGGTCGCGGTGGGCTGGAAGTTCGCGTGCACCATGGTCGGCGAAACGCCTTCCGATGTCCGGCGACTCCGGGGCGCGTCCCCATTTACCGGGGGGGAAGCGTCGGGCGTGTGGCCCCGCACTTTCGGCAGACCTCCATTTGACGGCGTTCCGACCAGGAAAAGCTATGCCTGCAAATTAGTCGGCGAAGTGGCTTGAACATGGATGGCTGGCCTCCTCGAGAAAACTACATTCGTCACACCCGCCCCCAAAGCCTTCAATGGGCCCGGGGGTTTCGTTGACAACGCCTGGACGCGTCGCCTCCATCGGCGGCCTGCGCCTAGCTTGACATCTTTTACGCGCGTTTCGCACCGTTTCGATGTCCGCCCGCCGCCGTTTCATGACCTCCAGCTCGGGATTCCCGATCCGGCCGTGTCACCGCGCAGTCTCGCGACCCCGAGGCCGCTGCTGCAGAGCGACCTTCAGGTCAACCAGGGGCTGTTGGGCGGCAAGACCGTGGAGCGCGATCTGGGGGAGGAGCGGCTGATCGTCGGTCCCACTACAACCGGTTGCTGGTCGGGGTCTCGCTGGAGGAATGGACGTTGCACGGGGAGGATCGCCTCGCCGACGTTCGCCGGGCGCATCGGACGAAGCGTTCCATCGTCTGCCGGCCTGGCGAAGCGCTCGCCGAGCGGGCGGCTCAGCTCGAGGGAATGCTCGCTGACCGGAAGCCGACGCGCGTTCAGGGCGGCGAGCCGGGAATCTGAGCGGCCGGCCCCGGAGCCCGGGCGGCGTCGCCGAGCTGCGCCGGGCCCAGATAGCGGTCCAGCCAGGCGAGGATGCGCGCGTGGAGGTCGCGCAGATTGGCGGGGCTGACAAACACATGGCCTTCGCCTGAATAGGTCACGAGATCGGCCTCGCGTCCCAGCCGGTACAGGGCCCCGAACAGGACATCGCCGCCGGCCGGATCGAGGTCGCCCTCGATCAGCAGAATGGGTGTGCGGATCCGATCGGCGAGGTAGATCGGACTGTTTTCGACATAGGCGTCGGGTCGCGCCGGCAGGCTGGCGCCGATCGCGCCTTGACCGCTCTCGGCCCAGCCCGCCAGGGCGTTGATCGGCACCCCGTCGTCGGGGGAGACCAGAAAATGCGGCGTCAGGGCATAGACCCGAGAGAGGTCTGCGTATCCGGCCGAGGCGACCACCGCGCGGAAGCGCTCGCTCCGGGCCGCCGTCAGCAGGGCCGCGTGACCGCCATAGCTGTGGCCGATCAGCGCCACGCGGGAGGGGTCGACCGGCGCCTGGCGCGCCGCCTGGTCGACGACGGCGCCGATCCGTCCGCCCAGATCGTCGAGCCCCGTCCCGGCGCCGGCGGGGCGCGGCAGGGAGGGCACGAGCACGGCATAGCCGTGGGCGGCCAGGACAGCCGGATTGATATGTCGCCGCTCCCCACCCGGCCGGAGCCAGGACGGCGGGGCGGCATAGTCGGCGCCGGGGTAGAGGACCACCGCCACGGGCGCCGTCCCGCCGCCCGGGTCCGGCGGCGGAAGCAGCAGCCAGCTGGTCAGGACCTGGCCGTCCGGCCCGGGGTGGGTGACGGCTTCGATCCGGCCCCAGGCCAGCGGGTCGAGCGCGAGGTTAAGCACGGCGAGCGGATGGTCGCCGTTCAGGTCGCGGCGCAGCAGGCGGGTCGATCCCGTGGCCGACAGGCTCTGGACGACCGCGAAGCGCGCGTCCGGGCTGGCGGCGACGAGGCTCTCGTCCGGGCCCAGGGGCGGCAGGCAGGCGCCGGATCGCGACGCGCCGAGGCGGGCGAGACAGCCGGCCTGCAGCAGGATGCCCGGCGCGGGGCCGATGTCGGCCGGGTTGGTTCGCGCCCGGCCGCCGCTGTCGGCGGCGCGCTCGGGGCTCTGCAAGCCCCCGGGAAGACCCGGAGCGTCCGAGGACGCGTCGAGGCGATGCAGCCCGTCTCCGCGTTCGATCCAGGCATGACCGCCGGCCTGAAGCAGGCGTTCCGACGGTTCGCGCACGGGGATGGTCCGGGGGGTCGGCGCCGCGCGGCGCCACATCCGGGCGCCGTCTGTCGTACGGACCTGGACGACGGGCGCTCCGCCGTCCCAGCCGGCCCGCACGAAGGGCATGCCGTCGGCCTGTTCGCCGACCCAGGGCCGGGCGTCCCCGAGCGGCGCGGCCCGGGCTGGCCCGGTGCGGAGGAGACGCCAGAAGCGGCCGTCGTCCCACGACCCGCCGGGAGTCCGGCCGAAGGCCAGCACGGCCCGTCCGTCCGGCGACCAGCTCAGCAGATGCGACAGGAAATCCTCATCGGGCAGGGGCTCGTGCACCCGGCGTTCGGCGACGTCGACCAGCAGCAACCGTCTCCGCCGCGCCGGCGTCCCGACGCGCACCGGGGCGTCGCCGCTCGCCTGCAGGTCCTCGGCGTCGGCGAGGACCGCGACCGTGTTTCCGTCCGGGGACAGCTCGAAGTCGAAGAGCGCCCCGACGGCGAGTTCGGTCTGGGCGCCCGTGCCGAGATCGAGCCGGACCAGGCGCGCCGGTGCGGCGCGATCGCGGTCGCCGCGACGCGCGCCGCCGGGAATGGAGACCGCGGAGGGCGCGTGACCGGTCTCGAACCGTCGCCACAGGGCCGCCTTGCGCGCCTGGGTCTGGCCGCCGAGACGGAACACCAGGGGAAGATCGTCGGGCGCGCGCGCGATCACGATCACCTCCGTCGGCGAGCGCCAGGCGACCGTGCGGCCGAGGCCCGTGTACTCCGGTGTCAGGGCGAACCACCGGGCTTCGCCGGTCGCCAGGGTCAGGACCCCGAGGCGCCAGCTCGTCTCGGTCAACCGGAAGACCAGCATCCGCTCGCCATCGGGGGAGAAGGGCCCGGAGACATAGCCGGTCGCGTGGCCGGGGTCGGAAATGACCCGCGGCGGCGCGTCGGATGTCGCGTCGTGTATCTCCAGACCGCTCAACAGCTGTGTCGTCATCAGCCCGAAGCGGTAGCTGGCCGCCGACGACCAGGCGGCGCGGCGCTCGACGACGATCCAACGGCCGCCGGGTCCGATCCGGACCTGGCCGAGGCTTTCCTGGCCCAGCACGGCCTCGATGGTGACCGGCTGCGGCGTCTCGCCGACGGCCGGGCTGGCCGCCGTCCCGAGGACGGCGGCCAGCAGCAGACCGACCCCACGCATCACCAGGTCCGGGTCAGCTGCAGGGCGATGAAGCGGCCGATGACGCTGGTGTTGGCCGCATCATAGCCGATGCCTTCGGGCGCATCGTAGAAGGGCGGATCGTGATCGAACAGATTCTGCACCGTCAGGGCGACGGCCGACCCCTGGAACGGCCCGGTCTCGGGCGCATAGCGGATCTGGGCGTCGGCCGTGGTCCAGGAGCCGATGCGCGACCCGGCGAGGTCGCGGTAGGAATCGACGTACTGCAGCGAGGCCGAGGCGCTCCAGGGGCCGCGCGCCCAGCCCAGGGAGCCGCGGCCCCGCAGGCCGACCGGATAGTTGGGACGATCGCGCAGCGACTGCGGCGAGGCGTCCGGGGTCGTCCAGCTGTCGAACCGCGCCAGATACGACAGCGTCAGGCCCAGATCGAAGGCGTCGGGACCGAGATCGAAGGCGTAGCGGGCATTGGCGTCGATCCCCTCGACCTCGACGCGGGCGGCGTTGACGTAGCGGGCGTCGACGATCGCCCCGTAGGAGGAGGCCGGATAGGCGTCGCGAAAATTGGTGGTCGGCAGGTCGAGAATGGCCTGGACGGCGTCGCGGTCCGCCGCGTTGTTGAGCGGATCGACGATGCGGACGAAGGAGGAAAGGGCGGGATCGGACAGGGCCGTCAGGATATTCTCGAAGGTCGGCTGGCCGATCCGGTTGTCGAACTCGGTGCGAAACCAGTTGAAGCCGAGCTTGAGCCCGGGAAGGGTCTGCGGCGCATAGTCGGCGCCCACCGTCCAGGTGTCGGCCTCTTCCGGCTTCAGGTCGGGATTGCCCCCATACAGGATCATCGAGAGGATCTGCTGGGCGCCGCGCGGAAGGAAGGTCGGGCTCTGCCGCGCCGCGTCGTTCAGCTCGCGCAGCGCCGGGGCCCGGAAGGAGGCGCCGTAGTTGCCCCGCACGACGAGTTCCGTCGTGGGCTCCCAGACGAGGCCGATCTTCGGGCTGGTGGTCTCGCCGATGTCTTCATAGCTTTCGAACCGGGCCGCCAGCGACAGTTCGAGCCGCTCGAAGCCGGGCCGGCGATTGTCGCGGCCGAACAGCGGCACGCGCAGTTCGCCGAAGACGGCCGAGACCTGGCGGCTGGTGTCGGTCGCCACGCCGGTGGTTGGGCTCAGCCCGCTGCTGAAGCTGTCATTGCGCCGCCAGAAGGTCTCCTCGCGAAAGGCGAGGCCGGCGGCGAGCCGGACATCGCCGCCGGGCAGCCCGAACACCGGGCCGTCGAGCTGCAGATTGGCCGAGCTGACGCCGGTCTCCGCCTGGCTGTGTGTCCAGCCGGAACTGATGAAGGCCAGAGCCGCGGGCGAGCTGACGCCGCCGCCGCCGAACGGGTTGAAGAAGCCGTCGCGCGCGGCGCTGTAGGGCGTCGCGGGATTGTCGGCGATGGCGCCCAGGGCCTCGCGCAGGAAGGTGGAGTTGAGGGCGCCGAAGGTTTCGTTGTCGGTCCGTTCGGAGGCATGGGCGACATAGGCGTCCAGGGTCCACTCGTCCGACAGGTCGATCCGGGCGCCGACAGAGGCGCCGAAGCTTTCGGCCTCGCCGCGGATCCCGGGATTGGGCAGGTCGTTCTCGAACGAATAGGCGATGGTGTGGGAGGCGGCCCCGGTGGGGGAGGCGAAATACGGATGACCGCCGTTGACGGTGAGCAAGGTGGCCGTCGGCGCCGAGACGGTCTCGTAGCGACGCTGGCCGTAGCGCGCGTCGGCGCTGAGTTCGAGGCGCGATCCCAGGTCCTGACGCAGCGCCGTGAACAGGCTGTGGCGCGTCTGGCGCGGCAGGACGTTCATCCCGCGCCGTTGGTTGCTGAGGTTGGTCTGGCCGGCGAGGAAGTCGCCAGGGTCCAGATCCGTGCCGTCCTGGCCGGGCGGAATGGCGTGGGTCGAGACATAGCCGCCCGCCACCGGGTCGAAGACCACCAGATTACCGGGCGCGGCGTAGTTGAGCCGGCGGTCCGATCCGCCGCGCCATCGCAGGTCTGCGTCCCCCGCGAGCCGCCGCGCCGAGACCGGCAAGGCCCCGCGGTCGTAATATTCATAGGTCCCCATCAGACTGCCGGAAGACCAACGCCGGCCGAGGGTCTGACCGAGCTGGACTTCGTCGCTGGCCCCGTCGGCGGTCCCACCGAGCCGCAGACGGGTTTCCGCCCCGTCATAGTCGTCGCGCAAGATGATGTTGACGACGCCGCCCACCGCGTCGGCGCCATACAGGGCCGAGGCCCCGTCGAGCAGGACGTCGATACGGGCGATGGCGCTCGTGGGAATTGTGGAGACGTCGGCGAAGTCCCCCATGGCGCCGGTTCCGGCCATGCGCCGGCCATTGATCAGCACCAGGGTCGCGTCGCTGCCAAGACCGCGCAGATTGACGCCGGAGGCGAAGCTGCCGTTGGTCGCGGTGCGATCCGCGCCGTTCTGCAGCGCACCCTCATTGGCCGTGCCCCCGAAATTCTGGGGCAGGGCGGCGAGGGCCTGGGCGACGGTGGCGTGGCCGGCCCGATCGATGTCATCCCGGCGGATCATCACCACGGGCGAGGGTCCGTCGGCCACGCCGCGGATCAGGCTGCCCGTCACCACGACGTCGTCCAGCTCGGCCGGCTCCTCCGGAATCGCCGCCCGGGCGGCGGGATCATAGAGGACGAAGACGTTGGGACGCGAACGCCGGTGGGCGAGACCGGTCTCGCGCAACAGGGCCGCCAAGGCGCCGTCCGGGGCGTGCTCGCCGCTCAGCCCCGGTGATCGTCGACCCGCGACCAAGGCGGCGGGATACAGGATCTGGACGCCGCTCTGGCGGGCGAAGGCGGTCAGGGCCACGTCGAGCGGTCCGGCCGCGATCTCATAGCGCCGCACCGGTTCGGCGGTCTGCGCCATGACCGGCGACGCCGAAGCCAGCATCAGCGCCGAAAGCGCCGTTGAACCCAATCCTCTGTGCATCATGTCCCCCTCTGGTTACCCGCGAAAGCGCGGGCCGGGGAAGAGACGCTGTGACGGTCGGGCGACCCTAAGTCGGTAGGCGGATTATTTTGGCGGGGACGAACCCGACAGGATCACCGTGCCGTCCGCCCGACGTTCGGCGGCGACCGGATAGAGATCCTCGAGGGCGGCGACGAAGCCGTCGACATCGCCGGCGTCGAAGGCGCCGCTAACCGCTATGTCGGCGATATTCGGCGCCTGGAGCTCCACCTTGCGCGCGCTGTAGCGATTGACCTCCGCCACGGCCGTCCGTATGGGCACGCCGTCGAAGACGAGACGGCCGGTGGTCCAGCTGGTCGCGCGCGTGGCGTCGACCGGCGTGACCTCGGGACGGTCGGCGGTGGTGACGACCTGTTCGCCGGGCTTCAGGGTCCAGTCGCCGCGGGGCGCGCGCTGATCGCCGACCTTGACGCGTCCCTCGACAAGGACCACGCGGGCGCCGTCGCCGACCCGCCGCACCTCGAAGCGGGTGCCGATCGCCGTGACCCGGGTGTCGCCCGCCGCGACGACGAAGGGACGGTTCGGGTCTCCCTTGACGTCAAACAGGGCCTGCCCCCGCACCAGGGTGACCGACCGCAGGCCGGCGCCCAGCCGGACCTGGACGCGGGTGTCCGTGTCCAGGGTCAGCCTTGACCCGTCTTCAAGCTGGATGGTCCGCAATTCGCCGACCTCCGTCGCATAGGCGAGCGGACGGTTGACCATCCACATCCCCGCCGCGGCCACGATGATGAGGGCGGCGGCGAGACCGGCGAAGGGTTTGAGCAGGCCCGCGGCGGAGACCCGCGCCCGCGAGGGACGCGTCCGGCCCAGGGCCTCGGTCGTCAGCGCGGTCATGTCGGCGTCGCCGGCAAGCTCGCGGCTCGACTCCCAGACGGATTCCACCCGGTCGTAGGCCCGGGCGTTGTCGGGGTCCCGCCGCCAGGCGCTGAATGCCTTGACGTCGTTCGTCGACACCCGGCGCTGGCTCAGCCGCGTGAACCAGGCGGCGGCTTCCCGCCGCCGGATGTCGAGGTCGTCGTCGACCGTCATCATACCCTGCCTAATCGTCCAGTCGCGCCACGCAGTGCTCGAGCGCCTTCGACATCCGCCATTCGACGGTCTTGACGTTGAGCCCGCGCGCGGCGGCGATCTCCGCATAGGTCATACCGCCAAAGCGGCTCAGGACGAAGACGTCCCGGTAAAGGGGCGGCATGGTCAGCACGATCTGCTTCAGTAGCAACTGGTCTGCCTGGGACGCGGCCTCGGCCAGAGCCGGGGGCTCGGCCGCCGGGGCCTGTCGCCTAGCGCGGCGGCTTTCGTCCCGCACGAGGTTCATGGCGATTCGCAGCAGGAAGGCCCGCGGGTGGCGGATGTCGCCGATCCGGTAGGGCGCGGCGCGCAGATAGGTGTCCTGGACCACATCGGCGGCGCGGTCCGCATCGACGTGGGCCCTGAGCCGGCCGTCGAGCCAGCCCGCATAGCGGCGATAGAGGCTGTTCAGCCCCTCCGCCGCTTCCGGGTCCAGCTGCCTGGTGTCGGTCAACACGCCTCTCCGTCCGAGGGGCAGAACCGGAATCCTCAGGCGCGAGGGGTCGGCGCCGACCCGGCGCGGGCGTGCGCAGGATCGGACCGCCGCTGGCGACAGGCGCGTGGGCGCGCGTCGTTGTGTTTGACTTCGCACAGGGGATTCCAGGCCCCTGCCGGCGCAAGCGCCGACGCCCCACCATGAATCAAACGGAATCGCGACGCAAGGCGGAGGGGTCGGGCGTTGGAATCCTCTGCGAAACGAGGCCCGCTACTTCAGCGCGCAGCGCCGCCTCCGCCCTGGGGCGAACCCCGGCTCCGGCTGCGCGCCTGTCTCACGGCGCCCGACCGGACGCCTGTAGGGGCCGCATCGCAGCGGTTCAACCCACCCGGCGGCGAGGCCCGCCGCAATAAATCTGCGGCCAGCCCGCAAAACATCGACGTTGCCGAAGTCGGGCGGCCGCGGCTACGCAAGGAGGCTTGACAACCTGCGGTGTGAGTATGGACGCGCTGTCAACCGAACCGGATCCGGCGAAGCCCGAAGTCACTCTCAGCCCGCGGGAACAGGAATGTCTGCAATGGGCGAGCCTGGGAAAGAGCTCCGCCGACATCGGGACGATTCTCTCGCTGTCGCCACGCACGGTGGATAGCTACATCGAGAAGGTCTGCGCCAAATTCCGCGTCCGGACCCGCATCGAGGCGGTGGCCGCCGCGGTCCGGCAGGGACTCATCGATCCCGGCTAGGGGAGGGGGCGGGCCAGGAACTTCTGTGAGGAAGCCCGGCGTTTCGGCGCCGATCGCCGCCGACGTTCTCACGTCCCCTGGCTCAAGATCGGCGCCTATCGTTCCCGGAACCCGCCGCAAACGATCCTACACCGCCTATCACTGGTCTCGCCAGTCGGGCTTGACCCACCACGGAGAAGGCGGAAAACACATCGATGGCCAAATATGCGCCCCTCACATCCTTTCTCCGCCGGCAGAAACGCGCCGAAGTGGACCTGACGTTCCGGGACATCGAACGCATCGTAGGCGGCATCCTGCCCAAAGCGGCGGCCGTGGACGGATGGTGGCGAGCGGATCCATCCGGGCAGTTGATGCCCCAACACATTGCTTTCGCCGACGCCGGATTTGTCGCCGAACCGCAAGCGCGAGCCGAAACCGTGCACTTCGTCCGACTGGACGCCGCCAGATATCACTCCGACACGGAGCGGGCCGAGGATCGAGGCGGTGCCATCTGACTTCAGAACACCGCCGACAGTTCCAGTTGTGTTCGGCGTGTCCCACGGGCGCTGGCATGCCCGATGACGCTGGCGCGGGGGGCGATGAACTCGGCCTTCATCTTGCGCAACAGTCGATCGCCGCATCTGAGCCGTTCAGTGGTCGGAGATTAAGGTCCAGGCGCTGGCCAAAACGTAGACGGCGAGGCTTGCGAAGCCGAGACCGGTGCGGACGGCGTGGAGGCCGCCCCACCGGCGGATGGCCGCGCGAGTGTCGCTCCCGGCCTGATCGATGGCGGCGGCTTCGAGGCGGCGGGTGATCGGCATGATGACAACGAACGTGAAGGGCCAGTTGGCGACGATAAGGAACGCGCCCACCAACCACAGCGCGTTCGGATTCAGCCAGAAGGCCAGCACGCCCGCAGCGCCCGATGCCAAGGCCAGATTGCTCTGCATGAGCGTGCCGCGCTTGTAGCTTGGGACCCATTGCTCGAGCAGGGCCCGATCGTCGAGCCTCAGCCGGGCTGGCTGTTCGGCCACGTTGATATACAGGGCTGCGCCCGCGAAGAGGGAACTGAGGATGATGGGCAGCAGCAGGGTCAAGGCAATCATGTCACAGCTCCAGAGGAGGTTGAAGGTTGGCGTCAAGCCGATCCGCGATGACCGACAGGACGCGGATCGCCGCGGCCACGTCCTCGAGGGAAAGGCCGGCCGCCAGACCCGTGACCCAAGGAGCCTGTCTGCGCAGGGCCTCCGCATAAGCGCTCTGCCCTGCTAGGGTCATGGACATGAGTTTCGACCGTGCGTGGTCGGGATTGGGCAGGAAGTCGATCAGTCCCGCCAGGCGTAGGTCGTCGGCGACCCGCTGCACCGACTGGCGGGTCAGGCCCATGGTCCGCGCGATCTGTGAAACCGTCCGTGGCGCGGCTTGCTCCGCCAGCGCCCCCAGCACCTGCCAGCGCGCACTGGTTAGGCCGATGTCCCGCACCAACGCGTCGCCTGCCTCAACCAGGGCCCCGTTGGCCCGGAACGCAGTCAAGATCAGGCGGCTGAGAACCGTCGCATCATTCATCATGGCAGCATACTGTCCATATGACAGCGAACTGTCAACAGCGCGCGTAGGAACCTCTGTACGTTCGGTCCTTGCCGTCCACGGGCCGCGGTCAAAAACAACGCTGCAGCATAGATGCAGATAGCCCGGCCACCCGTCATGCCCCAGACGTCCCCTACGCCGTTCATTAGCTCAACCCTGCGGGCGGGGCGCAACCGGCAGCGCGACGATGACAGTCAAACCTCCGCCGGGGGTCTTCTCCAGAGAAATCTCCCCGCCCATTTGCCTGATCAGAGAGCGGGCGATGGACAGTCCGAGGCCAGCTCCGCCGGTCTCCCGACTCCGCGACGCCTCGCCCCGGGCGAAGGGTTCGAAAGCGTCAGGCTCGAAGGCGTCCCCAAGGCCTGGCCCATAGTCGACGATCGCGATGCGCCAGACGGTTCCGGCATTATGCAGCTCCAGATCCGCGCCCCCGCCATACAGCACCGCATTCTCGAGGAGGTTCTCGAGAACTCTCCGCAAGCCGGGGGGATCAGCCAGCACCAAGGCGGAGTCCGGCATGGCGCCGAGCGTCACCGGCTGCCCGAGGGTGCGCCGTTCGCGCGCCGTGTCCGCGAGCAAGGGCACGATATCCATCGGGGCGACCACCGCCGGCTTTTCCTCGCCCTTGGCCACCAGCAGCACATCGTCCACGAGGGTCGCCATCAGGGCGATGTCGCGATCGGCGCGCGCCCGCTGCTCGTCGTCGTCGATCAGGGCGACGCGCAGCCTCAGACGGGTGAGAAGGGTCTTCACGTCGTGGGCGGCGGCGGCCAGCATCCGCATCCGTTCGGCCATCAGCCGGCGGATTTCGGCGCGCATGCGATTGAAGGCCAGCGCCACCTGCCGGGCCTCGGCCGAACCGCCTTCGTCCATCGGCGGTGCGTTCAGGTCCGCGGCGAAGCTGTCCGCTGCGTCGGCGATGACCTGTAACGGGCGAGTGGCGCGGCGGATGGTTCGCCAGACCAGAAGGGATGCGATCAGACCCACCGTGAAGTTGAGGATCAGCAGGACCGCGATCCGGCCACGCCGCCGCTGCTGCGGTCCTGGGGCCACGATCAGCCGTTGACCGTCGGCCAGTTGAACCGAGAAGGGGTAGGCGGGTGCGCGCCGATCCCTGAGCGGTCGCCAGCGGTCTTGCCGCTTTTGGGGAACGAGGATCCGGACCGTGCGTCGCTCGAGCGCCGAGCCATAAGCCGAATAGGCCATCGGTCGGATGCCCCGGCGTTCCACGTAGCCGGAGGGGACGCCGGAGCTCAGGAAGAACCGGGTCTGATCGCCGTTCATGGCGATCAGCAGCAGGTCGCGCTCCCGCGACGGGGTGCGATCGAGCAGATCGGCCGCGGCGGCGACCCGGGACGGCAGCGGCAATCGCCAGCCGCCGCCGGTCTCGCGCTGAAGATTGAGGAAGCCGATCAGGCCCATGACCTGGACGGTGGCCAGGACGATCACGACAACCAGCGTGAGCCGCGTCGAAAGCGGGAGGGGGAGACGCTGCTTCACGGGAGAGCCTCCACCTCGGGGGTGAACAGATAGCCTGCGTTGCGCACGGTGCGGATCAGGCGCGGCTCCCGCGGATCGTCGCCGAGCTTTCGGCGCAGGCGCGAAACCTGGATGTCGATCGACCGGTCGAAGACGTCGGCGGCGCGCCCCTTCAGCATGTCCATCAGGTCGTCGCGGGACAGGATCGTCCGGGGTCGCCCCAGCAAGGCCGCCAGCAGGTCGAACTCCCCGGCGGTCAGTTCCAGCGGTTCGCCGGCCGGGTTGGTCAGGGCCCGGGTCGCCAGGTCGAGACGCCACCCCGCGAAAGCGTACATCCGGGGCGATCCCGCCGCTGTGGGCCGCTCGCGACGGCGCAGCAGGGCGCGGACGCGGGCGACCAACTCGCGCGGTTCGAACGGCTTGCCCAGATAGTCGTCGGCGCCGACCTCCAGCCCCACGACCCGATCCATCGCCTCGCCCCGGGCCGAGGCGATCAGGACCGGCACGGGGCTCCGGCTCTGGAGACGCCGGCAGATCGACAGGCCGTCCTCGCCGGGCATCATGATGTCGAGAATGATGAGATCCGGCGTCCGCCGCTCGTACAGGGCCCAGAAGGCAGCGGCGTCGGGCGCGGCCTCGCAGCGGAAGTCCTCCCGCGCCAGCAGGTCGCAGACCAGCCGCCGGATCTCCGGGTCGTCCTCGACGAGATAGATGAGCGCGCCCCGGGCCATGCGCGAAGCTTGGCGCAGGACGGGAACGGCGACCAGCGCCGGATACATGCTGTTACGCACTGGCGCCGGCGTGAAAAACCCGTGGCGGGCGGCGGGTGCATGGTGAGGGCGTCCGGTTCAGACCGGTCCCAACCGAAGGCATCTCCCATGACCTCCCTCGAACGAACCTCCCGCCTGCCCCGACGCGCGATGGTCGCCACTTCAGCGGCCGTTCTCGCCCTCGCCGGCGTCGCCGTCACGGCCGAGAGCGCCGACGCCCAGTCCCGCTCGCGAAGCCGCTCGGCCACCGTCAGCGGCCCCAACCATAGCGCCAGCCGAAGCGCCGAAATCTATCGCAGCCCGGGCTCCACTTCGGTGTCGCGGTCCGGCACGGTCGATGGCCAGCACTGGTCCAGCTCCCGCAGCCGCACCACCGTGGCGACCGAGGACGGCTATGCCACCAGCGCGACCCGCACCGGCCCGGCCGGGAACACCCAGACCCGCACCGGTCAGGTGACCGTGGACGAGAATGGCTACAGCCGCTCCTCCGAGGTCCAGACCTCGGGCGGCTACGGCTACGAGCGCGACGTCGATGTCTACCGCGACGAGAACGGCGCCGTGATCACCCGCGGCGTCACGACCAACAGCGGCGCCTCCTCCTCCAGCACTGTCGTCCGCACCCGCCCGGATTGACCTTTCCCGTTTCGGGCGGCGCTTCACCCGCCGCGACGTCCGCCCGATGCCCCGGTCGCCCTGGCGACCGGGGCGCCTTTTCAGAGAGAAAACCGATGCAGACCCTTGTTCCGTTCGCCGCGCTCGCCCTACTCTTGGCCGGTTCGCCCGCCGCCGCCCAGTCCGCGCCCGCCATGGTCGAGGCCCTGTTCGGGCGCGCCGACCTCAACAACGACGGCCTGCTGTCGCCGGCCGAGTTCCACGCCGCCCGCGAGACCCTGTTCGCCCGGGCAGATGCGAATGACGACGGCCGGCTGACGATGTCGGAAGCGCGCGCGCTACGACCCGAGGGTGGATCGCGCGAACGCCGGCGGCCGAGCCGCGAGGCGATCCAGGCCCTGCGGAGCATCGATCGCAACAACGATCGGGCGATCGACATCGGCGAGTTCCGCGTCCTGGGGAGCCAGCGCTTCGCCGCGGCCGACATCGACCGTGACGGTTACATCGCGCGGGGCGAAATCGCCGCCTTTGGCCGCTCCATGGGCATGGGCGACTGACGATGCGCGGAGAGTACGCCCTGTGGTTCCTCGGCGTGGCGCTGGCCTTCGCCGTGCTCGAAGCTTGGCTGCGGCGCCGGTCCGGTCGTGGGTATGACCGGTCGGCCGCGCTGGGAACACTGGGAGTCGCGGGCGGACAGATCCTGTTCAACGGGCTGGCGGGGATCGGGATCGGGGCGGTCTATATGGCCGTCTGGTCGGCCACGCCGCTGCGCCAGCCGCTGGACTCGGCCTGGTCTTGGGCCGCGCTCTTCCTGCTTTTCGAGTTTCTCTACTATTGGCAGCATCGCCTCAGCCACGAGGTGCGCTGGCTCTGGGCCAGCCACAGCGTGCATCATTCGGCCGAGGAACTGACCCTGCCGGCCGCCTTCCGTCTCGGATGGACCGGCTCGATCTCCGGGCTCTGGCTGTTCTTCCAGCCGCTGCCGGCGCTCGGCTGGCACCCCGCCGCTGTCGCGGCGGTGCTGGCCTTCAACCTGCGCTTCCAGTTCTTCCTGCACAGCGAGTTGCCGCCTCGACTGGGGCCCCTGGAGTGGATCTTCAACACCCCGTCGGCGCACCGCGTCCACCACTCCTCAAACGCCAGCTATCTCGACCGGAACTACGGCGGGGTGCTCATCGTCTTCGATCGACTGTTCGGCACCTATGCGCGCGAGCGGCCCGAGGAGCCGTGCCGCTACGGCCTGACCGAACCGGTCGGCAGCAACAATCCGGTCCGCATCGCCTTCCACGAATGGGGCCGGCTGCTGGGCGACATGACGCGGGCGGGCGGACCCGTGTCCGCCGTTCGCGTGGCGCTGGGCTATCCCGGGAAGCGTCCGGAGGGGCATCATCATGTCTGATAGGGAGACCGACGTATGACCGATGCAAACAGCCTTCGCGGAATTGGCGTGGCGCTCGCCGCCGGCCTGGCCCTGGCGATGGCGTCGCCGGTCGGCGCCGGCTCCGTGGTCGTCGAGGCCGGGCGGCTCCCGGACCCCGCGTCCGTCGAGGTGATCGATGGCGAATGGCGCGACGACGCGCGGGACCGGACCGTTCCCTACAAGCTCTACCTGCCTTCAGGGTCCGGGCCGGCGCCGGTGGTGCTGTTCTCTCATGGCCTCGGCGGTTCGCGAGAGGCCGCCGGCTTCCTTCTGGAGGCCCTGGCCGAGGCCGGCTTTGCGGCGGTCTCGATCCAGCACCCCGGAACCGATGAATCCATTCTCGCGGACCTCCGACCCGGCGAAGGCCGCCAGGCGTTGGCGCGGCTCACGCGCGGTCCCGGCGCCCGCGCCGGCGCCGTGGCGCGCTTCGGCGACGTCCGCTTCGTGATCGACCGGCTTGAGGCCGAGAACGCCAGCGGACGCTTCGCCGGCCGGTTCGATCTCATGCGGCTGGGCATGTCCGGTCATTCATACGGGGCCCTGACCACGCTGGTCGTGCTGGGTCAGGGCTCATCCGACGGCGCACCAGGCCCGTTCCGGGATCCCCGGATCGACGCCGGGATTGTTTACAGCCCCAACGCCCCGCGGAACCAGGATCCCGGTACGGCCCTGGCCGGAATCCGGACGCCGATCCTGCATTTCACCGGCACGGAGGATCGGACGCCGTTCGATCTGGAGGACACCCCGGAAGGGCGAACGCTTCCGTTCCGCACCATCACGGGCGCCGATCAGTACCTGGTTGTCCTGACCGGCGGTGATCATCAGATCTTTGGCGGAAGGGTGCAGGCGAGGCGAGGGATGACGTCGACCCAGACGGCGCAGACCGGGGCGATCGTGCGCGAGTCCTTGATGTTCTGGCGCGCGCATTTGTTGGGCGACGTCGATGCTCAGAACGCCCTGTGCGAGCTGCCCCGGAGTGTGGCCGACGTCGCGCACGCCGAGGTCAAGGCTCCCCGGTGCGATCCGGATGGCTGAGTTCCGATCTTCACGTTGTTGCCCGATCGGGCTCAACTCTGCTGGCGAAGATCCCGCGGCGCAGCGGGGCGGACACATCCAGCATCGTTGGAGCCGAGCCACGGGTCGAATCCGGTTCACTCCATCGTCCAGCGATTGATCACCCGACCGCTGGACCGGTGCACGATGCCGGCCAGGCCGGCACCAGGCGGCGGACGATCTGTCTCGGTCCACGCGCTGGTCTCGACTTCGGTCCGGGATCGGTCTCAACGGCCGTATGCGGTGCTGATCGGAAGGTCGTTGCTCTTGGCCAGGATATTGACCTCGGCAACAGACGCGACTCGCGCGACCGCCCGCGAGACGGGATGGCCGTGGCGCATTCCGCTGCAACACCGCACCGGCAAAGGCCACGTCTATTCCAGCGCCCATATCGAGGATGACGAGGCAGAACGGGTCCTGCTCGCGAACCTCGAGGGCGAGCAGCTGGCCGAGCCGAACCGGCTCCGCTTCCGGCCCGGTAAGCGCAAGCAGGGCTGGAACAGGAACTGCGTGGCCATCGGCCTCGCCGCCGGCTTCCTAGAGCCGTTCGAGTCAGCATTCACCTGATCCAGTCGGCCATCATCCGCATGGTCCGGCTGCTGCCCGACGCCGGTTTCGACCCCGCCACCATCGCCGAGTTTAACGGCCAGACCGACTTCGAGTACGAGCGGGTCCGCGACTTCATCCTGCACTACAAGCCACGGCGCGGGACGACTCGGCCTTCTGGCGCTACTGCCGCGACATGGAGGCGCCCGACACCCTGCGCGTGTGGATCGGCGTCGGGACCCACACACAGGGTCTCAGTGATGTGGACGATCATTGGTCCGTGAATCGGCTCCGGCCCGTTCTCAGGTCATCCTCGGCTCTCGGCTCGAGGCTTCGCCATGATCAGCTTCGCCCATCTCAAGTGGTCGATTCGCTTCAGCCGAGCCATCCGAGGCCCAGCGCCTTCTGAAGCGCAACATAGTCTGCGGTCAAACCGGCCGTGGCCGCGGAGAGACCGTCCTCAGCATCGATCCGCTGCCGCT
>CAZGPS010000003.1:0-26604 GCA_964527675.1 uncultured Brevundimonas sp.
GCCGGCGTGCTGGCCGGTCTGGGGATGCTCGCCATCCCGGGCCTCGGCCCGGTGGTCGCGGCCGGCTGGCTGGCCTCGACGGCGGTCGGCGCGGTGGTCGGCGCGGCCGCGGGCGGCGCCACCGGCGGCATCCTTGGCGCGCTGAAGGAAGCGGGCCACAGCGATGAGGAGGCCCATGTCTACGCCGAGGGCGTCCGCCGCGGCGGCACCCTGGTCAGCGTCAGGGCCGACGAGGCCGACGCCCCGCGCCTCCAGGCCATCCTCGACGGCCGCAATGGCTTCGACGCCGCCTCCCGCGGCGCGGCCTATCGCGAAACCGGCTGGTCGGCCTTCGACCCCGACGCCCCGGCCTGGTCCAGCGACCAGATCGCCCAGGAACGCGCCCGCTACCGCTGATCGCGCGTCGCAGATGAGGAAAAGGGCGGCCTTCGCGGGCCGCCCTTTTTGCGAGACGTGGGCGGACAGGGTCGGCCCTGGACAACGGGCAGTCGATCCAGCGGGGCGTCGATGAACCCGGATGCGCAGAACGATTGACGTCCTCGCGTTGGTCGGGCTCGCCGGCGGCGTAAACGACGGGTCATGTTCGGCGACGCTTCGACGTCGCCTCCGTCCTCGTCAGCCCCCGCCGCCCCGGGCGCGGAACCCCGACACCTCGGCATCGGTGATCGGGTCGGTGACCCGCGCCAGGCAGGGGAAGCCCTGGCCGCGCCATGCGGAGACGGCCACCTCGACCTGGTCGCCGGGACACAGCAAGGGATTGCCGCGGCGCGATTGGGCCAGGGAGATGGCGGCGGCGCTGTCGGGGAAGCAATTCTCGGCGACCAGGCCGAAGACCTGGCCGCGGCGCGTCAGGACGAAGACCGCATGCGGGGCCTTGGCGTTGTAATTCGTCACGTCCGAAGCACGGAAACACCGCCCTTCAGCCTGGGCCGTCTCGCGGGGGCCCTGCGGCGCTCCGCCGTCCGCCGAGACGCAACCGGTCAGGGCCGTCGCCACGGCCAGGGAAATCCATCTCTTCATGGCCCCGCTCCTCTATCCCAGCCATCCTCCGGCAATCTGATCGGGGACGCAAGCAACCGCTCGGGCCGGCCTATGTGACGGGACAGAACCTACTGGAGTCCCCGGGATGAACCGGGATGAGGCGGCACGAAGTGGGATAATCCACGCCCTGTAAGGGGTCCGCCAAAAAAATGGCGCCGGTGGGCGGAGCGTTGCACTGTCTGGAGTGGCCTCCGGAATTGACAGGTGCGGGACAAGAGCGGCCGGAGTCGACGGCGCGCGGCCGGCAGGCGTTTAGGCGTCGCTTAGAAGGCGCTAATCCAGTGATGACGGGATGTCAGGCCCTGGCGACCGGTGGGCGCGCCGAGGCGGTGACGGCCACCGGACCGGTGGGCGATGCACCGGAAGTGGGACTCAGGGGGTCCCACTTCGCCGACGGGGCGAGAGCCTAGTGGTAGCGGGGGTTTTGGCGCGAGACGGGGAGCGGGTGGGGCCTCGGACGCCGGCCGGAAGTGGGACCCCTTTTGGCGAGGCGTTCGAGCGCGCAAGCGGCCCGACCGAGGCGAAGGCGGGCCAGCTGGAGGGCGGCGACTTCACGGGCGAGGGAATGGGCCATAGGAACCCAACGTCTCAGGCCCCGGTCTGTTGCCGGTTCCAGGCTTGGTCGATCCGGGCGCTTCCGATAGGGTCTTGCGCTCGACCGGCGGAATTTGGGAATGCCTTGATGGCCGAAGTTAACGCGGAGCTGACCGCGCTCTATGCCGACTATTACACGACGGGCGCCGCGGATGAGATCAAGCGGCGCCTGACCGCCGTTGAATGCGCTCGGCATATAAAGTCGATGCTCGGCCCTGACCTCGGAAGCGTGGTGGACGTCGGCGCCGGAAACGGCTCGTTGCTGCGGGTCCTGTCAGATCAGGGCATGGGACATAGCTACGCGGCCCTCGAAATCTCTGCCAGCGGTCTGGACTGGATGAACCGGGAGCCGATCCCTGGCTTGCGGGAAGCCCGCCTGTTCGACGGCTATGTGATGCCCTACGCCGACGACGAGTTCGACACCGCCGTCTGCGCCCACGTCCTCGAACACGTCGAGCATGAACGCACCTTCCTGCGTGAACTCGGACGGATCGCGAAGAAGGTCTATATTGAGGTCCCGCTCGAAGGCGGAGCCCGCGGCCGGATCGACCGCCGCTTCGGTCACATCAACTACTATTCGCCGATGACGGTCCTGAACCTGCTGGAGACCAGCGGCCTGAAGCCGATCGAGCACCACGTCTTCACCAACTCGAAGGACTATGAAATCCACCTGTCGGGGAAGTTGAAGGGCACGGTGAAGAGTGCGATCCGGCGCGGCGTCCTGTCCGCCCTCGGGCCGGTTCACGCGCCCCATGCGATGGCCTACATCTTCGGCGTCGTGGTCGAGAAGGCCTGAGATGAGCGTCCGCGACCGCCTCCGCGCCGTGGTGACCGCCTTCCGCGTCGCCGACCACCCTCACCGCCTGGTGAGGCGCAGGGTCATTGAGAGCCACGCCCGCCAGGCTCCGGCCGGGATGACGCTCTTCCTGGGAGACAGCAACGTCGAGATGGCCTTGCTGGACGGCTTCAATGCCGGCGTTGGCAGCGCCATGGTTTCCGACGTGGCAGAGGTGGCGGGTCTCGTTCTCCCCGGCCTTCAGCCCAGCTGCGTCGTGCTGAGCGTTGGAGTGAACGATGCGCGGCGGGTCCGACCGTTCGACCCTGACCAATGGCGGGCCGCCTACACCGGGCTGATGCTGTCGGTCAGCGGGTTCCCCGTCACCGTCATGGGGATTGATCCAGTCGAGGAGGGAAAGCCGCTCGGGACCGACTATTTCGACCCCGACGTGATCGCGGCCCAGAACAGCATTCTTGCGGACCTATGCGCCGGCGTCGCGACCTTCGTTCCACCGCGCGCGTCGTCGGCAGGGATGACGACCGACGGCGTCCACAATAACGCCGCGGGGTTCGCTGAGTGGCGGGATCGTCTTCCCGCCAGGACGGGTCAGGCGGCCTGAACAATCCCTCGACAGTATCTGTATTCCTGGCCGCGAACAGGATCTGCAGGCGCTTTATAGAACCTTCCCCACCCAGCGGACCCGGCCGATGATCTTCAGCTCCTTGATGCGCGGCCCCCGGATCTCTTCGACCGGGTAGTTCACATTATCTGAAACGATGGCGAGACCGTCGGTCAGGCGGCGGAACCGCTTCACCCGGGCCTCGTCGTCCAGGACGAAGGCGAAGACGCCGTCGATCAGGCGGGTGTCGGTCTCGTCGAGCAGCAGCAGGTCGCCGTCTCCGATGGACGGCTCCATCGAGTCGCCGCGGGCCTCAAGCACCGCGAAGCCCGCGCCGTCAGGGCGCCCGAATCGCTTCCTGAAGAAGGTCGAAGTGAACGGGATATCGTCGAGCCGGCGCTTGCCCTCGTTCCAGGCCCCGGCCCCGGCGGCCAGATGGGCGTCGTACCTGGGCACCTTAACCACGGCCTTCTCAGCGTCCGGCCCCTCACCACGGCCCCAGACCAGCCAGTCGAGCGATGCATGGACGCCTTCCGCCAAGCGCGCGGCGATATCCAGCCGCGGCGAGCCCGAGTTGGCCTTCAGGTATTTCGAGATGGTCGGCTGAGGCACGCCGGTGCGAGCCGCGAAGGCGGTCACCCGCTCCGGCGCCATGGCCTCGGCGAGCCTGGCGGCAAAGCCGACGGCATCGAAATTCGGATCGAAATTCTCCTCGTGCATAACATTGCGCATGGGAACACTTGACGGACTCGCTCTATCGTGTGCATCTCATCACGAACGTGATGGAAAGCGACTCAAGCGTAATGACCACCCCGACGAAACAGCCGAAAGGCTGGCATCCGCAGGATATCAAGGGCGCCGTCTGGAAACGGGGCCTGACGCTGTCGAAGCTGGCCCTGGACAACGGGCTGAGTGAGAGCGCTTGTCGCGCGTCCCTCCTCCGCCCGCAGCCCGAGGCTGACCGGGTCATATCGAAGTTCCTCGGCGTCTCTCTCCATGAGTTGTGGCCTGATCGCTACGACAGCGAAGGCGGTCAGATTCGTCACGTTCGTGATGAGCCTACTCAAGATCGTGATGCGATGCATCGTCTATCGGCGCGGGTGGGCTAGACATGTCCGCGCCCCGCCGAGTTCCGAAAGCCACCCTGCAAGCCCAGCTGGTCGCGGTGCGTCGCGCCGCCAGCCGGGCGGCGCTGGACTGCCGCCCCTCCGAAGCCCGCCCGAACGTTTCCCTGCTGTCGAAGCAGGAGTCGGCGCGCGACGCCCTCGCCGCCGCCGCCATGACGCTGGCGGCAGTGCAGGCCAGCCGCGAGGCGTTGGACATGCTGCCCGACGCCCAGCGCGACAAGCTGGCCGTGGCGCTGGCGGCGGCGGGCTTCCGGGCCGTCCGGATCGAGGGCGAGACGCCTATGCCGCCTGCTTTCACGAGGGCGGCGCATGACTGAGTTCGCCGACCTGAAAGACGGCGACTTGTTCGACGCGCCGATCGACATCGTCGACAACACCGGAGGTCGCCGCCCGATCGACCCTGAATGGGCCGCCGCGCTCGGCCACCTGATGATGGTCCGGGGGCAGCGCCAGCCAATTGGCCTTCGGCGCACGGCAACGGGGTTCAAGACGGTCTGGGGTCATCACCGTGTCGAGGGTCGTCGCCTGACCGACCGGCCCTACGTGCGGGCCATCCTCGTCACCGGCGATGACCGCGATTATCGGGAAGCGGAGATCTCGGAAAACCTCTTCCGGCGCGGTCTCGCGCCACTCGAACGCGCCGCCGACGTCGCGGACTTGGTGGCGATTCAGAAGGATCGCCTAGGCGTCCAGCCGGACGCCAGCCCACAGAGCGTCGCAGCCACAGCCCGGTGGGCCGACCGGATCAATCTCGAAACCGCCGATGCGACGGACACGATGTCCAACGCATTCGGCTGGACGGCGCGGGTCGCTGATGCCCTCGACCTGACCGAGCGAACGATCCGCCGCGACCTCGAACTCCACCGGGGCCTGAATCCCGACGTGGTCGAGGCGATACGGGGCCTGCCGGTGGCGCAAAACGCCAGCCAGCTGAGGGCGCTGGCCCGGCTGCAGCCGGGCGAGCAGCGGACTGTGACGGAGCTGCTGGTCGACGGCACGGCCAAGGGCGTCACGGATGCCCTCGCCACCCTGCGCCAGCGGCCGGTCAAGAGCCCGGCGCAGAAGGCCTGGTCAGCCATCCAGGGCAACTGGGGCCGGCTGTCGGCGCGCCAGCAGAAAGAGCTGCTGCAGGCGCTGGCCATGCCCGCTGGCGTGGTGATCACCATCGACGGCGAGACGGTTGGAGGCGGCGCCCGTGGCTAAGCTTCTCCTCGCCGAAGCCGTGACGGTGTTGGCCCGCGCCGACGGCGTCTTCCTCGAGTTCCGCGACGCTGACGACGCCGTCTTCGCCGTCGCCGGCTTCGAGAGCGGCGCGGCCGTCGACTTCAACGCCCTGGTCACCGCCGCCTGCGAGCGGGTTCTGACCGGCGCCGCAGCCTCGGGGGCGGTGCATTGAGCCCCGCCTGGGACAACGACGAACTGGCTTGGGCGCTGGAGTGCGCCGCCGCCGGCGATACCGCCGAAGAGATCGCCGAGATGGCGGGGCGCTCGGTCGCCGACGTGCGGGCCAATGTCGCCCTCCCTCGGCTGACACAGGGGCAGCGCACGGCCCTGCAGCTGTATATCGCCGGCGCGACGCTGGAGGACATAGGCCGCTGCCTCCGGCCGTCGAGCCGCATGCCAAAGCAGCTGGCCTTTTCTTATCTCAAGGGACTTCGCAACCGGGGCGTCCCCCTGCCAGCCCGGTGCCCGGGCCGGTCTCCCGATGCGGAGGCCCGCCGCCATGGGTAAGCCCAAGCGCACCGCCGCCTTCGATCCCGGCCAGCCGACGTTCGACTTCGCGCCCCGGCCAACCCTCGCCTCGGACGGCATGCTGGCGGGCATGGACCGGCAGGTGGCCTCGGCCGTCGCCCGCATCCTGAAGGACGAGGACCGGGACCGCTACGACGTCGCCGCCGCCATGAGCCGCATCCTCGACACGGACGTGTCGAAGTCGATGCTGGACAAATACGCCTCGGAATCGAGCGAGGAGCACAACATCAGCGCCGGACGGTTCCTGGCGCTGGTCGCCGCGACCGGCCGCTACGACGTGCTGGAAGCCCTGCTGCGCAAGATCGGCTGCGCCGTCGTCGTCGGCGAAGAGGTCCTCACCGTCGAGCTGGGCCACGTCGAGGCCCAGCTTGAGAAGCTGCAGGAACGCCGTCGCCAGCTGAAGAAGGCCGCGCCCACCATCCGCCGGGAGGGCCGGGGCCGATGATCCAGATGGGGGGGAACAAGACCTGGTTCACCGCCGCCGAGCTGGCGGCGCTGAAGCTGCCGGGGCTGTCGTCGGCCAAGCGCAAGATCAACGAGCTGGCCCAGGCCGAGCGCTGGGCGCTGCGGGTCGACCGGGACGGCCGCCCGCTGGCGCGGCCCCGCGCCGGCCGGGGCGGCGGCACCGAGTACAGCGTCGCGGTCCTGCCGCCGCAGGCGACCCAAGCCATGGTCCGGCGCGGCCTGCTGGGCCTGTCGGAGGCCCGCGCGGCCGGGGCCTCCGCCAACGACGCAGGGGATGACACCGCCCCGCGCGGCCAGCTGTGGAGCTGGTTCGACCTGCAGACCGCCGCGATCAAGGCCGAGGCCGGCCAGCGCCTGGCGGTTCTGGACGAGATCGAGGCGCTGGAAGGCGCGGGACTGACCCGTTCGGCCGCCGTGGCCAGCGTCGCCAGTCGGCATGATGTCGCCCCCTCGACGGTCTGGGGCTGGCTGACCCTGGTGGTCGGCGCCGCGCGCGGCGACCGGCTGCCGCTGCTGGCGCCCCAGCGCAAGGGCGGGGGGAAGGCGGCCGAGGTCGACGAAGGGGCCTGGCGGTTCCTCCTGTCGGACTATCTGCGCCCCGAGCGACCGACCTTCGCCAGCTGCTATCACCGCTGCGCCCGGGAATACTGTGGCCCGCGGGGCCTCGACTTGCCGCATCAGAAGACCCTGCAGCGGAAGCTTGAGCGCGAGGTCCCGGACGCCGTCGTGACCCTGAAGCGGCACGGCGCGGACGCCCTGCGCAACACCATTCCGGCCCAGCAACGGACCGTGGCGGATCTGCACGCCCTGGAACTGGTCAACATCGACGGCCACCGCTGGGACGTCTTTGTGCGCTGGCCCGACGGCCATATCGCGCGGCCGATGATGGTCGCGATCCAGGACGTCTACAGCCGCAAATTCCTGAGCTGGCGCATCGACGAGACCGAGTCCTCGGTGCTGACCCGGCTGGCCTTCGCCGACCTGTTCCGGACGTGGGGCATTCCCAAGGCCTGCCTGATGGACAACGGCCGGGCCTTCGCCTCGAAGATGATCACCGGGGGGGCCAAGTCGCGGTTCCGCTTCTCGATCAAGGAGGAGGAGCCGACCGGCCTGCTGACCTCGCTGGGGGTTCGCATCCACTGGGCGCTGCCGTTCAGGGGCCAGTCAAAGCCCATTGAACGGGCGTTCAGGGACCTGTGCGACACGGTCGCGAAACACCCCGCCTTCGCCGGCGCCTACACCGGCAACCGGCCCGACGCCAAGCCGGAGAACTACGGCGACAAGGCGATCGACCTCGACACGTTCAAGCGGGTCGTTCAGGCCGGCATCGACCTGCACAACGCCAAGCCCGGCCGCAACACCGAGATGGCCGCCGGCAGGGCCAGCTTCGACGAGGTGTTCGAGGCTTCCTACGTCAAGGCCCCGATCGGCAAGGCCAGCCCCGAGCAGCTGCGCATGGCGCTGCTGGCCTCGAAGGTGATCTCGACCGACCGCCGGGACGGCTCGGTCGGCGCCTACGGCAACGTCTGGTGGTCGCCGGCCATGAGCGCCATCGCCGGCCAGAAGGTGGTGCTGCGCTACGACCCGGACGACCTGACCGCCCCCGTCCACGTCTATGGCCTCGACGGTCGCTATCTGGCCGAGGCCGAGCTGCAGGGCCGGACCGCCTTCCTCGACGCCGGCGCGGCCTCCGCCCGGGCCCGCCAGGAGGGCCAGCTGCGCAAGGCCACGAAGCAGGCCGCCGAGCTGCAGCAGCTGCTCACCACCGCCCAGCTGGCCGAGATGATGCCGGACCTGCCGGACGACCCGGAAGACGCCCCCGGAGACGCCCCTCGGCCATCCGTCATCCGCCCGGTGCGGGTGCGCGGCAGCGCCGCCCTGAAACCCGTCGAGGACAGCCTGTCCCCGGCCCCGTCCACCCTGACGACCAACGACAGATACGCCCGCGCCGTGGAGCGCATGGGGCTGCTGAAGGTCGTCGAATGAGAAAGGGCGCGAGGGGTGGCTGCCCCTCGCGCCCTGATAGCCGGGGCCTGACGGCCCCTTCGTTTGCGAAGGAACGCGTAGCATGAACATCGACCGGGGCAAAGAGAGCTTCACCGAGGCAGAGATCGGCGATCTCCGCGCACGCCTGAAGGCGTACAAGGAAGAGGTCGAGGTTGGCTGGAACCCGCTGGCCGACCGGGTCGGCGACGTGGGCGGCTCGACCCTGTCGGCCTGGTGCTCGGGCGCCTACGCCGGCGACATGCGGGCGGTCGCCTGGAAGGTGAACCGGTTCTTCCTAGCCGAGGCGGCAAGGCAGGAACTGGAGCTGGTGGCGCCGATCGTGCCGGGGTTCCGCATGACCCCGACCGCCAAGCGGATGACGGCCCAGCTGGAGTGGGCGCGCCGCGGCCGGATGGTCGTCATCAGCGGGCACCCGGGCGTCGGCAAGACGGCGACCTTCGAACAGTTCTGCGCGGTCACGCCTAACGCGTTTCTGGCGACCATGACCAAGGCGACCCAGACGCCGACGTCCATGATGATGGCGATCCTCAAGGCCTGCGGGTCGAACTCGCCCTACAGCAGCAGTCGCGGCCTGCACCTTCAGAACGCGATCATCGACCGGCTGAAGGGCATGAACGCCCTGATGATCGTCGACGAGGCCCAGTTCCTCGACGACGCAGCCGTAGAGCAGCTTCGCTCCCTCTACGACATGGCGGGCTGTGGCGTCTGCCTGGCCGGAAACCCCGAGGTCATGTCCCGCATTCGGCGCAGCGCCGCGACCCCGGCCTTCGCACAACTGGCCCGTCGGGTCAGCTGGCCCGCCCACTACATGCAGCCGACCGATGGTGACCTGAACGTGATCCTCGACGCCTGGGAAGTCACCCGGGAATCGGAGCGCACCTTCCTGAAGAAGGTCTCCGCCCTCGGCGGCGGTCTCGGCAGCATCACCCAGTGCCTCGAGATGGCGACCCTCGACAGTCGATCGACCGACGAGGAGCGGACGCTCGGCCACCTGAAGGCCGCCTGGCAGCAACGCACCACCCCCCAAGCCGCGTGAGGAGGACGATGATGACCCACGACCTGCCTGAACACGAAACCGAGCTGGAGATGATCGACGGGGCCCTCGCCGATCTCGGCGTGATCCACCGCCGCGCCGGCGCCGCGACCCTGCCCGAGGCCGACTTCCGCGAGCTGATGACCCGGGTCCGCAGCCGCCTGCGGGTCCTGCGGGCCGTGCATCTGGGCCATGACGAACCGGCCCTGGTCCTGACCGACGCCGGCATGTCGGCCGCCGCCGCCATCGAGGCCGCCGGCGCCATCGGCCAGCGGCCGGAAATCCGCGAGCTGATCCGCCGGGCCCCCGGGCTGATGACGGCCCGCAGCCTGATCGACAATCCGGCCGTGCTGAGGGCCCGCTTCCACGGCCCGCTGGCCGTCATCGACGGAGGCCGGCCGTGAGCGCCGCCGCCCTCCGTCGATGGCTGACCTTCCTCCAGCTGATCTGGACGCCGGGCGAGCCCGAGATCCGCAGCCGCCGCCAACTTCCTGGCCTTCACCCGAAACCGAGAGACTGACATGAACGCCATCACCCCGATCACCGCCGCGCCCGAGGAGGCCCTGCCTGA
The DNA here is from genome assembly GCA_964527675.1 of uncultured Brevundimonas sp. Taxonomy (GTDB): domain Bacteria; phylum Pseudomonadota; class Alphaproteobacteria; order Caulobacterales; family Caulobacteraceae; genus Brevundimonas. Next base: position 9,988 of record CAZGPS010000003.1, read on the forward strand.
CGGCCAGGTCCGCGTCGGCGGCAACATCTACATGACCAGCCCCAAGGGCGCGCTGGTGCCGATCGAGCTGGTCCGGCCGACCGACAAGCTGATCGACGAACAGGTCCGCAAGATCATGGGCCATGCGCGCGAGCTGAGCGCCCAGATCGCCCGGTTCAAACAGCACACCCTCGACGACGTCGCCGAACTGCTGGCCCTGCTGCTGCAGGAGTACAAGCTCGGCGTCGGCGGGGCGAAGGGCAACGTCAGTCTCACCTCCTACGACGGCACCCTGCAGGTGCGCCTGCAGATCCAGGAGCGGCTGACCTTCGGCCCCGAGCTGCAGGCGGCCAAGGCCAATGTCGACGCCTATCTGACCGAGCTGACGGCCGACCACGATCCGGTCCTGCGCGGCCTGGTGCAGCACGCCTTCCGCACCGACAACGCCGGCCTGATCAACCGGGCCGAGCTGTTCCGGCTGCTGCGCTACGAGATCGAGGACGCCCGCTGGCAGGAGGCCATGCGGGCGATCAAGGACTCGATCCGCGTCGAGGGCACCAAGGAACACGTCCGCTTCTACCAGCGGGTCAACGCCCAGACGGCCTGGAAGGCCGTCACCATCGATGTGGCGGACGCGTGATGATCTGGCTCGACTTCTTCCTGCAGGTCTTCGTCCACGCCCTCGCCTGGTGCCTGGCGGTGATCGTCGCCCTGGGCCTGACCGGCTGGGGCGTCTGGACGCTGGTGGTCGCGGCGATGGGGCGCGGCCGATGAGCGTCACCGCCCAGGACAAGCTGGACCTGATCCGGCTGGCCGGCCTGATCGGCCGCCATCGCGAGGTGCTGTCGTCCTTCGAAGCGGAGCTGGTGGACGAATGCGTCCTGCGGTTCCGCGATCGCGGCGACCGGATGACGCTGACCGTCAACGAGCGCCTCGTCCTGACCGAGGCTCTCGGCGCCATGGACGCGGCGGCCCGCGCCACGGCCGTCAACGACGGCGAGGCCGCCGCCGGCATGCGGGGGGCGGCGTGATGCGCATCCTGGCCCGGGACGTGATCGACGCCGCGGCCGCCGAGTTCGGCGTCTCGGTCGAGGCGCTGACCGGGCCGGAAACGCTGCACCCGATCAGCCGCCGGCGGGCCCTGACCAGCCGGGCCATCCGCACCCTGTGCCCGCACGTCTCATATCCGGCGATCGGTGCAATGTTGGGCGGCCGGCACCACACCACCATCCTGAAGAACGTTCAGCACCTGGACCGCGCCCTGAGCCGCGAGCCGGCGCTGATCGACGCCTATGCCCGCCTGATCCTGCGCATGGCGGACACCCTGGGGACGCCGCGATGATCGCAGCCCGGGTCGGCCACGAGGTGCTGGCGGACGGCCGGGTGCGGCTGCGCCTTCCGCTCGGCGGCGTCGTGACCGACGCCGAGGCGCGCCGGCTGGCCTGGGCGCTGCTGAGCGACCTGGCCCCCGACGAGGTCGTGCCCTACGCCGAGGTCGTCACCAACATCGAAGGCCAGCGCCTGGACGTGCTGCGCCGCGTCGCCGCCGGCGACCTGTCCACCGCCCGGATCGCCGCCTCGCTCGGCTGGAAAATCCGTCGCGTCCAGCGCCGGCTGCTGGAGCTGGTCGGCGACGGACGCCTGACGCCGGTCGGCCCTCCGGCCGGGCGGACCTACGCCCTGGCCCGGGCCGTCTGCCCGGCCGACCGGACCGCGCCCTTTGCCGAAACCCAAACCCAGCCCGGAGCCTGACCATGGCCGTTCCGCTGACCCCTGACCTCTGCGCCCGCGCCCTCCTCGCTGCCTGCGCCGTCTATGGCAAAGACCCCTTCGTGGTGGTCGCGGCCGCCCGCCACGGCCGCACGCCGTTGGTCGCCGCCGCTTCTGCCGCGCGCAAGGTCACCGGCGCGTCGGTCGCCGTCATCTCCCGCGTCTTCCAGGTCCACCAGACCACGGTCAACAAACAGGAGCGGATCGGCGACGCCAAGTTCCGCCGCGCCACCCTGGCGGCCTGGGAAGCCATCGTCGTCGACGAGGCAGGGCCGGACATCGCCCCGGATCAACCTGTTGTCGACAACAGGAACCCTGCCCCGGCTGGCACGCTCGTTGCACCCCCCCCTGTCGGCCATACGCCGCCCGCCCGCGTCGATCATACGGCCGCGATCGCCGAGGCCATGGCGCGACGCCGCGCCCGGGGCGACATCGCCATCGAGGTGGTGGGGGTCGAGGCCGACAAGGCCCTGATCGGCGCGACGGAGCCCGGCGCGTGCGTGTGGCCCATGGGTGACCCGCGCAGCCCCGACTATCGCAGCTGTCAGTCGCCGACGCTCGCGGGCCGCATGTATTGCGCCGAGCATCTGAAGGCGGCCGGGATGAAGGTCGCGCCCAAGGTCATCGAGACCGTCGGCCGCGTGGCCGCGCCCTACGTCGATCGGGCGGCGAGCTGATGGCCCGCAAAGGACGCCCCGCCCGCAACACCCGGCCGGCCGCCCGCTGGCTGGACTGGACGCCGGCTCTCGCCTCGATGTTCCGCCTCGGCCAGCTGGGCGACTGGCGACCGCCGGCGCAGGCGAGGCTGAGCGGCGGCCACTGGCGCCAGACCCTGTCGGCGCGGTTCGTCGCCGCCGACGGCACGGTCATGACGGCGAAGATTCGTCTGGCCCGCGATCCGGCCGACGGCCAGCGGTACGTGACCGGCGAAGAGCTTTCCATCCCTCTCGGGTCCCTGCGGTCAGGAGCAGAAGGATGACGCCGGCGATGATCTGCGCGGCGGCGTCGGTGGCGATGGCGGACAGCATGTCGGTCTCCTCGATGAAGGGGACTCCCATGACTATGCCCGCCGCCAGATCGGCAACGCGCGCCTGTTGTGCGGTGCGGCCCCGACAACAGCGGGCCGTCCGATGACCCGCACCGAGATCCTCGACGCCGTCGTCGACTTCATGCGGGTGCTGCGCGACACGCCCTATGGCGACGCCCTGGCCGACCTGCTGGCGCTTCGCTGGCCGGACGCGCCGCCGTTGCCGCTGGATGGCGTGGGCGCTCCGTTCGACCGGGTGAAGCCGTTGCTGGAGACGCTGCTGATCGGCTGGGACCATGTGGCCCGGCAGAACACCCCGGCCGTGCAGCACTATCGCGAGGCCGCCCGGGCGATCCGCCTGGTGATGGCGACGGTGGAGGCGGGCCGATGACCCGCCGCGCCGCCGTCGTGAAGGTTCAGATCGCTCGCCGGGACCTTGGCCTGCAGGAGGACGACTATCGCTCGATCCTCGAACGGCTGACTGGCAAGACGTCGTCGTCCGCCTGCAGCGACGCCGAGCTGGGTCGGGTGCTGGACGAGTTCAAGGCCAAGGGCTGGACGCCGAAAGTGACAGCCGGCGGCAAGGCGAGAACGGGTACGGCGCCCATTCCGAACCGCCCGGCCGACCACCCGGCGGCGAAGAAGGCGCGGGCGCTGTGGCTGTCGCTGTGGAACCTGGGCGAGATCCACGACCCGTCAGAGGCGGCGCTGGAAGCCTTCGCCCGCCGCCAGTTGAAGGTCGAGCGGCTGCAGTGGGCCGACCAGGGGCTGGTCTACAAGCTGATCGAGGCGCTGAAGGCCATGGGCCAGCGGGCAGGCTGGGAGCAGTCGACGGCCGACTATCGCCCTGGCACCGACCTCGTCATGGTTCTGAAGGTCAATCTGGTCAGGGCCCAGGAGACGCGCCTCTACGGCCAACCCACGCTGAAGAACCTCAGCTTCGACCACGACTTCATCGACCGCCTGATCACCCGTCAGGGCGTGATGATCCGCGCCGCCATCGAGGCCGCCGGGTGAACCATGGCGCTGGACCTTCTCGCATGGTCGGAAGTCAGGGAGGCGGAAGCCGCCCTGGCGTCGGCGCATGCCGAGCAGGCCGAGGCCCAGCGACGCTATCGCCTGTCGCCGCACGGCCTGCGCACGGCCCGGCTAAACGCCCTTCGAGGGGCCGTTCAGAGGTCTCTGGAAGCCGAGCTGCTGCTGGCCCGGATCAAGCGGGCGGAGGCGTGAGATGAACCGCCCCGGAGAATCCGACTGGGCGGCCGTGGTCCGGTTGGTCGGCGACGACGCCGCCGCCGCCCTTTCGGCCGCCTACGCCGGCGGCCGGGTCTATGTGCCGCGCTTCCTCGGGGCCCATCATCCGATCACCCACTGCGTCGGGCCCGAGGGCGCCGCGCGTCTGGCCGCCGGGTTCGGCACCCGCACGATCGAGGTACCGATCAGCCTCGGCCGGCGCGCCATGATCGTCCAGCTGCTGCTCGCCGGGGTGTCCGTGCCGCAGATCTGCCGGCGGGTTGGCGTGAGCCGCAGGACTGTGTTCTACGTGAAGGCGGCCGAGCGCGACGGGCCCGCCGACGAGGGCGACCAGCCCAGTCTGTTCCCCCAGGACGACGAGGCCGCCTGAGCCCCTTCGAAGGGCAGTCAAGGGTGCAAGCTTGCACCCATCAACAGGCGGCCGGACGAGCCGTAGCTTCGGGCGATGAACGCGCCCGCCCCGAAATCGGTTTCCGCCCGTCCGAAGATCGCCCCCGGCTTTCACGCCAGCTGGGCCGACGTCGATCCGGCCGGCTGGCGCTGGCCGCATTTCTCGCCGAAGGAGCTGGCCTGCAAATGCGGCGGCCGGTACTGCCGCGGCGAGTATTTCCACGACAGCGAATTCCTCGACGCCCTGGAGTCGATGCGGTCGGATATCGCCGCGCCGATGGTGGTCACCTCGGGCCACCGTTGCGAGCGGCACAACGACTCGCCGCAGGTCGGCGGGGCCAGCCGCTCGATGCACAAGATCGCCATCGCCGCCGATGCCTCGCTGCACGGCCATGACCCGGCCCGGCTGGCCCGGGCGGCGGTGCGCGCCGGCTTCCGGGGCATCGGCTTCGGCGGCAGCTTCCTGCACATGGACATGCGCCAGACCCGGACGGCGTTCCACTATCCGGGCGGCCAGCGGGCATGGACGGCGCGCTTCGGGTTCGATCCGGTTCGCCGCCTGCAGAAGGGCTGGGCGCTGTGAGGCCACCGCTTTTCAAGACCGAACCGGGCGGAGAGGTCACGCTGGTCGCGCCGCCCCGCCGGCCCTTCACCAGCTTCTGGGATTTCTGCGTCCGCGCCTATCGCCCGGTCGCCGCCTGGACCGCCGTCGGGACGGCGCTCGTCAACGGCATGGTCCTGCCGATGCTGCCTGTGTTCGGCGCCGCCCCCGTGGCGATCGACTGGGTCGGCGTCTCGACCTTCCTCGGCGTGCTGTTGGGCCCGATCGGCGTGGCCCGCACCATCGAGAAGCTCAACGGAGTGACGTCGTGATCCGTCTCCCCGCGCCCGTCGCCGGCGCCATCATCGTGGCGGCCCTGTCCCTTCTGGTCGTGACCAAGCACCAGGAGGAGGGGCGGCTGCGGAAGACCATCGCCGGCCACGAGGCCTGCCTGCGCGATGCGGGCGGGACCGACGTCGCGGCGACGGTCCGCTCCTGCCCGGCCCCCGTCGCGGTTCAACACCGCATCGCCCGGGCCGCCGTCCGCTGCGACGCGGCCCTGCTCTCGGCCGACCTGTTCGCTGTCGAGGCCGCCTGCTCGACCGAGGTCAAGACCCTGCTGGCCGAGCGCCAGGCGGAGAGTCGCCGGGCCGACAGCCTGGACGAGGCGCTGAAGACCACCCGGGCCGACCAGGCCGCCGCCATCTCCCGCGCCGAAACGCGCGCCCGAACCCAAGCCGAAAGGACCGCCCGTGGACAAGCCGCCGTCTCCGCTGCGCCTCGCGATGCTGCTGGCCTTGTCGTCTGTGACGCTGGCTGCCTGCGCGACCGCTTCGCCGCCATCGACTGAGCCGCCGCCCGCCGAGCCAAACCCGGTCGTCGTCACCAAGGTCGAGGTGCGGATGGTCTGCCCGATCGAGCTGGAGCTTGAGGCCGGCCCGCAGCCGATCCCGGGCGCCAGCGCCGTGATCCAGCACAACGACGCCGGCGGCGCCTACCTCGACCGCCTGGTCGACTGGGCGCTGCACGCGGTCGGTCTGTTCAACGACGCCAAGGCGGCCTGCGCCGCCGTGGCCGACCAGTAATTCCAGCGTCCGGGGCGTCCGAGTGAGAGAACTTCTTCCCTATTTCGCGCTGCTGCTCAGCGCGATCTCCTGCGCGATCGCGGCCTGGACGGCGGTCCGGGCCGGACGCTGGCGCGACTCCGAAGCCGCCAAGGCCCTGGTCGAGCGCATCAGCGGCGTCGAACGCACGACCGGCCTGCACGAGCAGCGACTGGGCCAGATCGAGGAGGACATCCTCGGCCTGCCGACCAAGGCCGACTTCGCCCGCCTGGAGGGGGAGATCGTATCGACCTGCCGCATCGCGGACCGGACTGAGCAGGCCGTGCTTCGCCTTGAAGACTACATGATGAAGGCGGGCCGGCCGTGAGCTATGCCGATCACCTGGCCGCCAACCGCCGCCTGTGCATCCTTCAGAACCTGATCGAGGACTCGGGCCACGGCAGCGAGACCGCGATCGAGCAGACGCTGCTGGCCCAGGGCCACCATGCCGGCATGACGCGCGACCACGTCCGCGAGCTGCTGAAGTTCCTGGCCGACATCGACGCCGTGACCATCGACTATTTCCGCGACAAGCTGATGGTCGCCCACATCACCGAGCGCGGCGTGGCGATCGCCGCCGGCCGCATCACCGTGGACGGCGTCGAGCCCCCGCCGATCGGCAGGCGCTGACATGGCCCGCAGCGCGCCTCGCAAGGCCCCCGAGCGCCCGTCGTCGATCGACCGCCTGCCGGAAGAGATCCGCGCCGAGGTCGGCCGGCTGCGCGTCCAGGGCCGGACCATCGACGAGATCCTCGCGCATCTGAGGACCATGGACGTCGAGGTGTCGCGCTCGGCCCTGGGCCGGCACGTCAAGCGGATGAGCACGGCCCGCGAGCGCATGAAGCATTCGCGCGAGATGGCCACCGCCCTGGTCTCGCAGTTCGGCGACCAGCCCGACAACCAGCTGGCTCGGCTGAACCTTGAGCTGATGCACGGCGTCGTCATGCAGACGATCATGGCGACGGCCGAGGACGAGGACGGCGAGGCCCAGCCGGTCACCTTCAGCCCGGAGGACGCGCGCTTCCTGGCCGACGCCCTGGCCAAGCTGGCCACGGCCGAGAAGACCAACGCCGACCGGACCCTCAAGCTGAAGCAGGAGGCGGCCAAGGCGGCCGCCACCGCCGTCGAGAAGGTCGCCCGCAAGGAAGGCCTGTCGCCCGAGACCATCGCCCTGCTTCGGTCGGAGATCCTCGGAGTGAAGACGTGACGGCCGCCGCCTTGCTGGGTCAGGCCCTGATCGGCTGGCTGCTGGCGGATCTGCTGTCGGGCGTCGTCCACTGGTGGGAGGATCGCGTCGCCCGGGTCGACTGGCCGGTCATCGGCCGGACGGTGGTCGCACCGAACCGCCTGCACCACACCGACGTTCTGGCCTTCACCCGATCCGGCCTGATCGCGCGCAACCTGCCCGTCTGGCTCATCGTCGCGGCGATCTCCGGCGCCTGGTTCTGGATCTCCGGCCCGACCGTGACCTGGGCGACCGCCACCCTGGGCGGCGCGATCGTCAACGAAGTCCACCGCGCCACGCATCTGCCGGCGACGGTGGGCCCGATCGCCCGGGTGCTTCAGGAAGTCGGCCTGCTGCAGTCGCCGCGTCATCACATGGGCCATCACAAGACCCCGTCCGACCGGCGTTATTGCATCCTGACCGACTGGTTGAACCCGGTCCTCGACGGCCTCGGCCTGTGGCGCCGTCTGGAGTCGGCGATGGATCACGTCGGCCTGTCGCCGAACCGGGGGACGCGATGACCGCCGCCGCGCTGGCCGCCGCCTCCACGGCCGCGACGACCGAAGCCACCGGCGTCCTCGCGGTCCTGCTGCCCTATCAGCAGGAGCTGCTGGCCTGCAAAGACCCGGTCGTCGTCTTCGAGAAGAGCCGTCGCATCGGCATCAGCTGGGCCGCCGCCTGCGAGGCCGTGCTGGTTTCGTCGGCCGCCGTCGACGGCATGGACACCTTCTACATCGGCTTCGAGAAGGAGATGACCCGCGGCTTCATCGACGACTGCGCCTTCTGGGCCGGGCATTTCAAGGTCGCGGCGGCGGACGTCGACGAGTTTCTCTGGGACGACAGCGACAAGGACGGGGAGCGGTCGATCCAGGCCTTCCGGATCAAGTTCGCCTCGGGCCACACCATCGTCGCCCTGACCAGCCGGCCGCGTAACCTGCGCTCCAAGCAGGGCTTCGTCATCCTCGACGAGGCGGCGTTCATGGATGACCTGCCCGGCATGCTGAAGGCGGCCTTCGCCCTGCTGATTTGGGGCGGCCGCGTCTGGATCATCTCGACCCACGACGGCGTGGACAACCCGTTCAACCAGCTGGTCGAGGACTGCCGGGCGCTGAAGAAGCCGTTCAGGCTGTTCCGCACCACCTTCAAGGAGGCGCTGGCGCAAGGGCTCTACAAGCGGATCTGCGAGAAGACCGGCAAGGCGTGGTCGCCCGAGGCCGAGGCCGAATGGGAAGCCGGCATCCGCAAGATCTACGCTCCGAACGACGCCGAGGAGCTGGACGTCATCCCGGCCCAGGGCTCGGGCGTCTTCATGACCCGCAACCTGATCGAGAGCTGCGCCACGGCCACGGCTCCGGTCCTGCGGCTGGCCTGCCCGCCGGGCTTCGATCTGAAGCCCGAGGCCGAGCGCCGGTCCTATATCGACGCCTGGCTGGAACAGACCGTGGCGCCGCACGTCGCCCGGCTGCAGCGTGGCCTGCGCCACGTCTATGGCCATGACTTCGCCCGATCGGGCGACATCAGCTGCTTCGTGCCCATGGCGATCGAGCGCAACCTCGACCGGACGGTGCCCTTCGTCATCGAGATGCGAAACGTCCCGCACGAACAGCAGAAGCAGGTCTGCTGCTGGATCGTGGACCGGCTCCCGCGCTTCTCGGCCGGGAAGAACGACGCCAACGGCAACGGCAACTATCTCGGTGAGGCCATGCAGATGGCCTATGGCGAGGCGCGCATCGAGAAGGTGATGCCGACCCAGGCCTGGTACCGGGAGAACATGCCGCCGATGAAGGCGGCCTTCGAGGACAAGACCATCGCCGTCCCGGCGGATGAGCCGGACCTGGTCGACGACCTGCGCCAGATCGTCCTGAGCAAGGGCGTGCCCATGGTCCCGTCCGACGCTCACACCGAGGGCGCCGACGGTCTGCCGCGTCACGGCGACTTCGCCGTCGCCCTGTGCCTGGCGCATGCCGCCAGCCGCGCCGAGGTCCCCGAGATCGACTATCGCCCCGTCGCCCGCGCCACCGCCCTCGATGGCGGGGTCAGCCGCGAGGACGACGACGACTTCCGCCGCCGGCACGGCGGCGCCTTCGCCCGTCATGACACCGGCCGCGCCGGGTTCAACCGTTCCAAAGGATGCTTCTGATGGCGGGCAAGCCGACCCTGCTCAACCACCTGGGCGAGCCGATCGACCTCGGCCGCCTGAAGGAGGAGCACTCCGGCCCGTCCGTCTCGGGCGTGCGCTCGGTCGTCAGCGGCCATCCGGCCCAGGGCCTGACCCCCGACCGGCTGGCGTCGGTGCTGCGGGAGTCCGAGAACGCCAGCCCGATGCGATACCTCGAGCTGGCCGAGGAGATGGAGGAGAAGGATCTCCATTACCTGGGCGTGCTGGGCACGCGGAAACGGGCCGTGGCCCAGCTGGAGATCACGGTCAAGGCGGCCTCGGACGACGCCGCCGACCAGAAGGCGGCCGACATGGTGCGCGAGTGGCTGGACCGCGACGAACTGGAAACCGACCTGTTCGACATCCTGGACGCCATCGGCAAGGGCTTCAGCCGCACCGAGATCATCTGGGACATGACGCCCTCTGCCTGGACCCCTGTCCGGCTGGAGTGGCGCGACCCGCGATGGTTCACCTTCGATCCGCTGGACGGGCGCACGCCGCTGCTGGTCGACGGCGGCGAGTCGGGAAACGCCTACGGCGCGCCGTTGCCGCCGTTCAAATACATCTGCCATGACCACAAGGCCAAGTCGGGCCTGCCGATCCGGGGCGGCCTCGCCCGGGCCGCGGCCTGGGGCTATCTGTTCAAGAACTACGCCCTGAAGGACTGGGTCGCCTTCGCCGAGGTCTTCGGCCTGCCCATGCGGGTCGGAAAGTACGGAGCCGGCGAGACCGAGGAGAACATCCGCCGCCTGATGCAGGCGGTGACGGACATCGGCTCGGACGCCGCCGCGGTCATCCCCCAGTCGATGATGATCGAGTTCATCGGCGGCGGCTCGACCAGCGGGTCGATCGACCTGTACGAGCGGCTCTGCGACTATCTGGACCGCCAGGTCTCCAAGGGCGTGCTGGGCCAGACCGCCACGACCGACGCCGACACGGGCGGCCTGGGCTCGGGCAAGGAGCACGGCGACGTCCGCGACGACATCAAGCGCTCGGACGCCAAGCAGCTGGCGGCGACGGTCAACCGCGACCTGACGACGCCCTACGTCCTGCTGAACCTCGGCCAGGACGTCCGCCCACCGAAGATCTCAATCGGCCAGGCCGACGCCTGGGACGTCGAGAAGATGATGCCGGCGGTGAAGACCTTCGTCGGCATGGGCGGCCGGGTCGGCATGGCCTTCATCCGCGACAAGCTGGGCGTCGAGGACCCGGCCGAGGACGAGGAGCTGCTGACCGTGCCGGCGGTCTCGACCACCCGTGGGGGAGGCGACCTGACCGACCCCGAGGAAGGCGCGCCAGCAGCGCCCACGCCCCCCGGGGGGGCTGCGGTCCCCCGGAAAAACCCGGGAAAGGGCTCCACGACCCTTTTAGGGCCTCTTAAGGGCCAATCCGATGCGGAGGCGACCACCGCCGCCGCGACCGCGCCCGCCGCCGTCCCCGACGCGATCGACGACTTCATCGGCGCCGAGCTGGGCGGCTGGGAGGAGATGGTCGGCGGGGCGACGAACCCGATCCGCCAGATGCTGTCCGAGGCGAACAGCCTGGAGGACGCCGTCGAGCGGCTGACCGGCCTGCTGGACACCATGGACCCCGCGCCCCTGGCCGAGCTGCTGGCGCGCGGCGGCTTCAACGCGCGGCTGGCCGGGGCGGCCGGGCAACCGCTGGGCGAAGAGGCGAGCTGATGCCGCTGGTGGACCAACCCTTCGCCGAGACCTTCACCTTCGCCCGCGCCCGGGCGGCCGACTATGTCGATGCGGCCGGGGCGGGGGCAACGGCGGCGATCAACGTCCCGCGCTTCGATCATGACGAAGCCGGCGCGCCCCGCGGCCTGCTGGTCGAGGGCCGACCGCAGTTCGCGGCCGACCAGCTCCTGGTGGTGGCGGGCGATTGGTCTGCGCCGGGCGGAACGGTCCTGCACGAATTCGAGACGCCGGCGGGCGAGATCCGCCGCCGCGCCTTCTACGCCGGAGCCGACCCTCGGGTGGCCGTCAACGCCTGCCTGAACGCCAAGGGCAGGCACCGCCGGTTGGCCTATGTGCCCGGCCATCTTTCGAACCGTGGCGGCTACGTCCGCTGGCGCAACCTGTTCTGGTCCCTGGCCGGCGTGATGATGGCGGAAGCCGGCGTCGCGCTCGGCGCCCGGGCCGACGTTCCACTGCTGGAGGGCTGAATGGCCGACGAGTTCACGACTGTCCTGATTCCGGATCTGGACGAAGCCGCCGACCTGCAGGTGGGCGACCTTCTGGTCATCAGCCGTGGCGGCGGTCCGGCCCAGACCGCACCGGTCGAGGCCATGATGGCGTTTCTGGAGGACAACGGGGTCGGCGCCGCCGCCGCTGCTGCGGCGGCGGCCAGCGCCGCCACCGCCGTCGGCGCGAGGGACGTCACCGTGACCGCACGGGACGAGGCTGAAGAGGCGCGCGACGCCGCGGTCGCCGCGGCCGTCGAGACGGTGAACGCGATCGAACTAGTGGTCGACCCGGATATCCCGCTGACTCCGGACGGGACCAAGGTTCTGGAGTACGCCGAGGACGCCGACGGGGTGAAGCGGATCGTCCGCGGCATCAACATCTGGACGGGCGAGCCCGTGTTTCCTGGTCTGGTCACGGCCGCCGCCCTCGACGCACTGGACGAAGTGGTCGGTCCGATGCGGGGCGCCCTGCCGCTCGCCCTCAACGGCGAGGTCGCTCTCGCGATCTTCGGGACCGATCGCCGCGCCATCACCATCAATCCGCTGACCGGCCTCATCACGCCGTCCCAGGCGGGCGGTGCGTCCGCCTTCGATAGTCTGTTTCCGTCCGACCCGCGGCTGCTGGTCTCGGACTATTATTCCATCGCCGAGCGATCGATCGAGACCCTGCGGTTTCTCCGCGGCATCGTGGACGGCAACAACTTTCAGCACTGCTCGCCGGGCTCGCGGGTCGGCCTTCTCACGAATGCGCCGACCGTTCGCTACAGGCTTTTCTGGAACAACCTCGTCACCCGGGACGACGTGTGGAACTCGGTCGGCGGAGTCCTGGTCGATGGCGAGGTGTTCGGCACCTTCTCCAACCCCTATGGCCCTGCGGCGTCGGGCGAGTCCTGGGTCACGGTGGAAATGGGCTCAGCGCAGCCTCGCAAGGTCGAGCTGATCTGGCCGTATGGCGACGGCGTCCAGTTGCAGGAGGTGCAGGTCACGCGCGGCGCCGCCGTTCAGGTCGCCGACGCCAGGCCCCTGACCATACTGGCCGCAAGCGGCGACAGCATCCTCCATGGCTTCAGCGTGCCGGACATTTTCGACACCTGGGCCTACCGCCTGGCCGCCGCCAAGGGTCACCGGCTGATCAACCTCGGAAACGGCTCGGCGATGGTGTCGGCCGGCGACGCTTTGTGCCTCGCCGAAACCGGGGCGCAGCAAGTGATCTACGCGATCGGCTACAACAACTTCGTCGCGCAGACGCCGACGGCGACGTTCCAGGCGGCGCTGGAGGGGTGGATCGCCAACGCCCGGGCCGAACTGCCGGCGGCGAAGATCTGGGTCCCCTCGATGATCTACACGCCGAACACCAACACCATCACGCCGGCCATGTACCGAACGGCCACGGCCGCGGCCGTGGCCGCCGCGGCGGACCCGGACGTCGCCTACGTCGACGGGCTGAGCCTGATGACCAACAACGCCGACCGGCTCGCCGACGGCATCCACCCCAACGCCACCGGCGCCGGCGAGATCGACGTCGCCTGGCAAGCCATCATCGACTGAGGAGAGACAGACATGGCCCTTCCCTACCTGCCTGACGTGACTGTGGGCGAAGACTTTCCCGCCAGCGGCCTGACCGACGCCACCCTGGCCTTCGCCGCCCTCGCCGGTCGCCTGGCATGGGTGGAGTTCGACGCCGGCTTCATCAATGACAACAGCATCATCGATCGAGGCAACGGCTCGATCTATCCGATCACCGGCCCTCTGGTCGGCGGGTCGGCGCCGGCGGACAGTGCGACCCGGAGCGGCGCCACCTTCGCCGGCTTCACCTCGATCAACTGCGGCGACATCATGCCCTTGGCGGCCGATTTCACGGTCGTGGTCGTCTACAAGCAGTCGGCCTCGGCGATCGGCCTGCTGGGCAGCACCGGCGCGTCCTGGTGGGCATTGGCCGGCAACGTTGGCCCGGGGAAGATCTATTTCTCCACCGGCGGCGGGCAGCGGTTCATCACGACCAACATACTGACGGTCGGCCAGCAGCACAGCTTCATCGGTTCTTGGGACCACGGCGTCGGCATGGTCGGCTTCGTCGACGGCGTCCAGGACGTGGGAGTCCTCAATCCCCACTCGGCCAACGCCGCCCCCAATTTCACCATCGGGGACATACCGGGGCTGGCGGGCGACCGCGGCTGGTACGGCTCCATCCTGCACGTCTCGCTGTTCGACCGGCGGATCGTCGGCGCCGATCGCGACGTGATCCAGGCCTATCTGGACGAGCAGTTCGCCGCCGCGTGATCCGATGTCGGTTGAGCTGAAGCCCCTTCCGCCCGCCGAGGCGATCGCCTTCTTCCGGGCCAAGGGGCTGATCACGGGCTTCGCCTGGGAGGACGTCTGGCAGGAGGAGCACGCCCGCGCCTTCACCGTGGCCAAGGCCATGCAGCGCGAGGTGCTGGAGGATATCCGGGCCGCCCTGGACGCCGCCCTGGTGGAGGGGACGACGCTGGACCAGTTCCGCAAGGATCTGACGCCGACGCTGCAGGCGCGCGGCTGGTGGGGCCGGCAGGAGATGGAGGACCCGCTGACCGGCGAGACCCGCGAGGTCCAGCTGGGCTCGCCGCGCCGGCTTCGGACCATCTTCGAGACCAATATGCGCAGCGCCTATCAGGCCGGGCGCTGGCAGCGGATCGAGTCGGTCAAGACCGCCATGCCCTACCTTCGCTATGTCGCGGTCCAGGACAGCCGGACCCGGCCCGAACACCGCGCCTGGCACGGCACGGTCCTGCCGGTCGACGATCCGTGGTGGGATGCGCACTATCCGCCTTGCGGCTTCCGCTGCCGCTGCACCGTGACCCAGATGAACGGGCGAACGCTGGCGCGGCGGGGCTTCACCGTGACCGAAGAGCCGATCCGCTTCCCGGCCCGGACCTACACCAACCGCCGGACGGGCGAGGTGACCACGGTCGAGGGCGGCATCGCCCCGGGCTTCAGTTACAACGTGGGCAAGGCGTATCTGGACGGGGTGACGCCCAGGCCGATCCCGGACGCGCCCGACCGGGGCGGCGGCGGTGAGGCGGCCGACTCGGCGTCGGCCCAGGCGGCGTCCCTGGAGCGGCCCGGCGATCTCCTCGAGGAGGGCGCGACCATCGACGAGGCCGCGGCCGCCTTCCTCGCCGAGCTGGACGCCGGCGTCGGCCGGATCGTCGCGGACCCGACCGGGTTCGGCCTGGCCGTCGGGCCCGCCCTGTTCCGCCGGCTGGACGGCGCCGCGCCGGCCTGGCCGGATGCGCGCGTCCGCAGCCTGCAGCTGGTTGCCCGCGCGATCGCCGCGCCCGACGAGATCCGCGAGGTCTGGGCCGACACGCTGTCCGGGCGCCGCCAGCTGGTCCGGCGCTACACCGCCGCCTTCGATACACCGGAAGGCCTGGTCGAGGTCGTGGCCGAGTTGGGCACGGACGGCTGGCGCTGCCGGTCCTCGGCGGAGACGACCTTCAGCGACTGGCCGTCCGGCGGCGGCGCCGTGGTCTATCGTCGAACGGCGCCCTAAGAGGGTTCTGACGACCCGCTGAACGCCCCGTCGCCGGGTGCAAGCTTGCACCAATAGAACGGCCGTCCGGCCTCCTCGATATTGCCCCCTCAAGCCGCGGTCCGCTCGGGACCGCATCCCCGGGGCGATTCGCTGACCAAGCCGACCGAAATCCTGAATCACGCTTCGACGGCCTCGGCGATCGCGCTCGACGCCGAGGGCAAGCCGCCGACCGAGATCCAGCTGTTCCCGTTCGGAACGGTGAAGGGGCGCGACGGCCGCGGCCCCTGGGTGTTGGCCGACGAGGCCCACGCCCGCGAGGTCATCGCGGCCACTCAAGCCAGGCACGCCCCCACCGATATGATGGTCGACTACGACCACCAGGGTGTGTTCGCCGTCGGCGAGGGCAAGGGCGGCACGGCCGAGGCCGCGGCCTGGATCGACGTCTCCAAGCTGACCGTCAAGGAGGACGGCATCTGGGCGGCGGTCGAATGGACCGAGGCGGCGGCCGCCAAGCTGAAGGCCCGCGCCTACCGCTACCTGTCGCCCTATTTCGGCTCGGACCCCGCTACCGGCCGGCTCACCCGTTTCTTCAACGTCGGCCTGGTCAACCAGCCGGCCATCCGGGAGATCGCCGCCGCGGCCGCGATCGACCTCAATCCAGGGACGCCCCAAAACATGAAGACCATCCTCACGGCCCTCGGGCTGAAGGAAACCGCGACCGAGGCCGACGCCTGCGCCTCGATCGCCGCGCTCACCCAGGCCGCCGGCTCGGCCGAGCAGCTGGCCGCCGCCGCCACGGCGCTGGGCCTCAAGCCCGAGGCCACCGGCGAGGAGGTTGTCGCCGCCGCAACCGCCGCCGTCGCCGGCGGTGCGCCGGACCCGGCGAAATTCGTGCCGATCGCCGCCCTGACCGAGGTGACCGACAAGCTGAAGGTCATCAACGAGGAGCGCGCCGCGGCCGCCGTCGATGAAGCCACGGCCTCGGGCAAGCTGACCCCGGCCCTGCGCCAGTGGGGCATCGACCTGTTCAACCAGGATGAGGCCCGGTTCGCCGCCTTCGTTCAGGGTCAGCCCGCCGTTCTGCCGACCGGACCCAGCAAGGCCGCCGGCAAGGTCGATGGCGACAAGCCCCAGCTGACCGACGAGGACCGTCAGGCCTGCGCGGCCCTCGACGTCTCCGAGGAAGACTTCCTGAAGACCCGTGAATCGGAGGCCGCCCAGTGACCGCCCTGTCCGCACCCCGCAAGATCGCCAAGCTGGCCGGGACCAGCCGCTTCCCGATCGGCGTCGCCGCCGGCGTCACCATCCTGCAGTCGGCCCTGGTCGTCTCTGCGGGCGGCTTCGCCCGCGCCGGCCGCACCGGCACGGGCGGCACCGACGCCCTGAAGGCCGCCGACGCCGCCACCTACAAGGCCGCCGGCGTCGCCACCCAGACCGTGCCCGAGCTGATCCTGTTCCGCGAGCGGGT
>CAZGPS010000003.1:26614-42707 GCA_964527675.1 uncultured Brevundimonas sp.
GTCGTCGGCGGCGCCGCCGACGGCGACGTGACCCTCATCGTCGAAGGCGGCGCCTTCAACTTCGTCAACTCGGCCGGCGTCGACGCCATTGGCCAGGATGACCGGGGTCGCCGGGCGTACATCGTCGATGACCAGACCGTCGCCTCCAACTCGGCCGGCGGCACCCGAGCCGAGGCGGGCATCATCCTCGATGTCGACGTCGAGGGCGTCTGGGTCCTGACCGGTCTCGACATCCCGTCCGATCGCCGGGTGCAGGTCCTGCCCTTCTCGATCAACCAGACCGATCTGCTGGCCCCGACCAACGCCGAGCTGGTCTGCCCGGTGAAGGGCGAGATCATCGGCATGTCCGCGATCGTCCAGACCGCCGTCACCACCGGCGGCGACCTGACCGCCCTGGTCGGCGTCACCGCCGTCGACGGCCTGGCCTGCACCATCGCCGACGGCGCGACCAAGGGGACGGTCGTCAGCGACCGCCCGACCGCCGGCCACGCCTCGACCCTGGTGAACCCGGGCGACCGCATCCAGGTCGCCCCGGCCGCCGCCTTCGCCACCGCCGGAGCCGTCAACGGCTTCGTCGCCATCGCCTACTAGGAGCGACCGACTTGCTGATTACCCAAACCTCGCTGCAGGCGCTCCGGACCGGGTTCAACACCCAGTTCAACAACGGCCTGAAGCTGGCCGCGCCCGTCTCCGAACCGCTGGTCACCACGGTCAACTCGGCCACCAAGGTCGAGACCTACGGCTTCCTCGGCGACCTGCCGATCTTCCGCAAATGGCTGGGCGAGAAGCGTATCCGCTCGCTGGCCGAAAAGGCCTACGCCCTCATCAACGAGGACTTCGAGGCCACGATCGGCATCCACAAGAACAAGATCGCCGACGACAACCTCGGCCTCTACGGCCCGATCGTTTCGGGCTGGGGCAAGGACGCCGGCCAGCTGAAGGACAGCCTGTCCTTCGACGCCCTGAAGCATGGCCACGAGCGGCCCTGCTTCGACGGCCAGAACTTCTTCGACACCGAACACCCGATGGGCAAGGACGACACGCCGACGTCCAACATGTCGGGCGCGGGCGCGGCCCAGGCCTGGTTCCTGGTCGATCTCAGCAAGCCGCTGAAGCCGATCCTGTACCAGAACCGCCAGGCCCCGGTGTTCGACATGGTCACCGATCCGAAGGACAGCCACGTCTTCAAGACCGGCGAGTACCTGATGGGCGGCGAGGCCCGCGGCGCGGCCGGCTACACTCTGTGGCAGCTGGCGCACCGGTCGACGGCGGCCCTGACCGCCGAGAACTACGAGGCAGCCAAGACGGCCATGGCCGCCCTGACCAATGACGAGGGCGAGCCTCTGGGCATCAAGCCGACGCACATCGTCTTCGGCAGCTCCAACTCGGCCGCCGCCAAGACCCTGTTCGCGGCCCAGAATCTGGCCGGCGGCGCGTCGAACATCTACTTCGGCGAGGTCGCCCTCATCGAAGCGCCGCGGCTGCCCTGATGGCGCGCAAGCCCGCCTCCCGGACCGCGAAGCCGGCGCCGGCCCCGGCCGCCGCCAAGCTCAACGGCGTCGTCCAGGTCGCGCCGCCGACCGACGAGGAGAAGGCTGCCGGCAAGGTGACGCCAGCGACCGCCCGGCTGGTCACCTCGCCGGTGGCCCGCCTTCGCTTCAAGGCGAGCCGCCCGACCTATCGCCGGGGGGGCCTGGTGCTGGGCGATCGCGGCTGGACCGAGGTCGATGCTGCCGGGCTGGAGCAGACGTCATATCTGGCCCTGCTTTTCGACCCGGTTGTTTCCATCGAGGGCGCTGGCGCTGACGGGGTCTGGACAGCCCTGCCGCCCGAGGCGCGGGCCAGGCTGCGCGAGGCCTTCGCCGAGCGGCTGGCCGGCGTCGAGGCGGCTCTCGCCGCTGGCGAACCCGAAACCGGCCACCAGTAAGGCCGGCGCTTAACCCGGTGGCGGCGTCCGTCGCCACCGGCCATCCACCTCCGAAAGGACCGACGTGAAGCTCTCCCGCTACCTCTTCCTCGCCATCGGCCTCGTCGCCCTGACCTGCGCGGCCGCCGTCTCCGCCCCCGCCCTGCCGCTGATGAACGTGGAGACCGAGTTCATCCTGCCCGCCCTGTTCGCCAGCGTCCTGGCGGTCGCCGGCGGCTCGATGGTCGCCTGGTTGGTCATCAACGAGCTGGCTGCCCTCGCCCGCGTCGAGCTGGGCGAGCTGCGGCCGCCGGCCCGCTTCGTGCCGCCCCAGACCGGGACGCCCGAGGTGACCGCCTTCGGCTGACCCCGCTTCGAATGATTCCGAGACCACCCGGGCGGGCGTGCCCGCCCGGGTTTGTCGGAGCCTCCGGCCTCCCCCTCGCGAGAGGGAGCCCCGAGCCCCCGGCTCCAACCTGAAGGACACCCGTGTACGCCTCCCTCGATGACCTGAAGACGCTGTGCGGCGACGAGGAGCTGATCCAGCTCACCGATCGCGCCGACCCGCCGTCGGGTCTGATCGACGAGACGGTGACGGGCGCGGCCCTGACGGCGGCCGGCCATATCATCGACGGCTATGTCCGGGCCCAGTACGCCCTCCCGCTGTCCTCGCCCGTGCCGATGCTGACGGACCTGGCCTGCGACATCGCCCGCTACCGCCTCTACAAGACCGCCGCCACCGAGCAGGTCCAGAAGCGCTACGACGACGCCATCAAGGTCCTGGTCAACATCTCCAAGGGCTTGGTCAAGCTGCCGATCGCCGACGGCGGCGCCGGCGCGGGCGAGCCGGCCGGACGCACGGGCATGGTCCGGATCGCCAGCGAGCCGCGCACCTTCTCGCGCTCCTCCATGCGGGGGATGTGATGACCGGGGTCACCGAAGGCGTCACCCTCAAGGGCCTGATCGAGACCCAGGCCGTGCTCAACGACCTGCTGGATCGGACCGAGGACCTGACGCCGCTGATGTCCCAGATCGGGGCCTATGGCGAGGAGTCGACGCGCTACCGCTTCGAGAGCCAGAAAGGGCCGGACGGCAAGACCTGGGAGAAGAGCGAGCGGGCGAAGGCCAAGGGCGGCCAGACGCTGGTCGACTCGGGCCGCCTCAGAGACAGCATCACCTGGTGGGCCGACAAGGACTCGGCCGAGTGGGGCACTAATCTGGTCTATGCCGCCGCCCACCAGTTCGGCCTCGACGAAGTCGTCAACGTAGGCGCGCACACCCGTCGCATCACTCAAGCCTTCGGCCGCCCGCTGGGATTCGGCGTCTATCAGTCCGTCGGCGAGTTCTCGCGCAATCCGAACATACCAGCCCGCCCCTTCGCCGGCATCGATGACGATGACGAGGCGGAAATCGACGCCATCATCCGCGACTATATCGCCGAGGCCATCCCATGAGCGGCCCGGCGGCGATCGAGAACGCCATCCTGGCCCGCCTGAAGGCGGCCGGCGAGGCGGATGTGCTGGGCTATCTGTTCCGCACCCTCGACACCTATCCGACCGACTTCGACACCTATCTGAAGGAGAAGGTCCTGGGCGACCGGGCCTATCCGGCGGCCTGGGTGGTGTTCGGCGGCTGGCGCGCCCCGACCGACGACGGCGCCCTGCAGGCCCCGGCCGTGTTCATGGTCGTCGTCGCCGCCCAGAACCTGCGCAACGAACAGGCGCGCCGCCATGGCGCTGGCGCGGCCGAGGTCGGCTCCTACCAGCTGATGCTGGACGTGTCCGGCCTGCTGCACGGCCAGCATCTGGGCCTCGATATCGGCGCCCTGCAGCTGGGCCCATGCCGGTCGGTGCGGCCGACCGCAACGATCATGGAGCGCCAGCTGTCGCTGTACGCCCTGGAGTTCACCACCCTGATGCCGATCGAGGTGGCGCGCTTCCCCGCCGCCGCCCTGGACGACTTCTCGACCTTCCACGCCGACTGGGACGTGCCGCCGATCGGCAACGTCGCCACCGATCTTCCCGCCCCGGCCGAGGGCGAGGGCGCGGCCGACGCCGCCGACACCGTGGAGCTGCCGCAATGAAGATCTGGCCCGCCCCCGGCCGTCGCGTCCGCGATCCCGCCACCGGCCGCCCGCTGGGCCGCCGCGGGGCCGAGGTCCCGGACACCGCCTTCTGGCGTCGCCGCCTGGATGACGGCGACGTGCTGGATCACGAACCGCCGACGCCGGCCAAACCGGCCCGCCAGCCCCGCCCGCCCAAGGCCCCCAAACCCACTCCGCCCTCGCCCGCCGCCCCCACAGCGAAAGACCCCGCCTGATGAGCATTTCGTTCAACCAGATCCCGCTGGATCTGCGCACCCCCGGCCAGTTCGTCGAGTTCGACGCCAGCCGCGCCGTCTCCGGTCCGCAGGCCCAGCCCCAGCGGGTCCTGATCATCGGTCAGAAGCTGGCCGCCGGCGTCGCCGTGGCCAATGTGCCGATCCGGATCACCCAGGCCGACCAGGCCATCCAGCAGTTCGGCCGCGGCTCGATGCTGGCGGCCATGTGCGCAGCCTTCCTGCTCAACAACCCGACCGCCGAAATGTCGGCCCTGCCGATGATCGACAACGGCGCCGGCGTCGCGGCGACCAAGACCATCACCCTGACCGGGCCCGCGACGGCCGCCGGGACGCTGGA
This sequence comes from uncultured Brevundimonas sp., assembly GCA_964527675.1. Lineage (GTDB taxonomy): Bacteria > Pseudomonadota > Alphaproteobacteria > Caulobacterales > Caulobacteraceae > Brevundimonas. The sequence continues at coordinate 31,198 of CAZGPS010000003.1, forward strand.
CCTGTTGGTCGCGGGCCAGAAGGTCCAGGTCGCCGTCGCGGCCGAGGACACCGCCACCGAGGTGGCCGCGGCGATCGCCGCGGCGGTCACGGCCCTTCCGGACCTGCCGGTCACGGCCGCCGCGGCCCTGGGCGTGGCCACCCTGACGGCGCGGCACAAGGGCGTGGCCGGCAATGACGTCGACGTGCGGGTCAACTACCGAACCGGCGAGGTCACCCCGGCCGGGCTGACGGTGGCGATCGCCGCCGGCGTCGCGGGAACGGGCAATCCCGACGTGACGGCGGCCTTCACCGCCATCGGCGACGACTGGTACAACACCTTCATCCTGCCCTGGACCGACGAGGCCAACCTCGACGTCGTCGAGGATGAGCTGGTCAGCCGCTTCGGGCCGCTGCGCATGATCGACGGCCTGGCCTTCACCTTCGCCTCGGACGTCTATGGCGACCTGGCGACGCTGGGGTCCAGCCGCAACAGCCCGCATGTGTCGATCGGCGGCATGAAGGGTTCGCCGACGCCGCCCTGGACGATCGCCGCCGCCTATGCCGGCGTCGTCGCCTATCACGGAGCCATCGACCCGGCTCGGCCTTTCCAGACCCTGGTGCTGCAGGGCGTGCTGGCCCCGGCGTCGGTCGACCGCTTCACCCGCGAGGAGCGCGACCTGCTGCTGCGCGACGGCATCTCGACCTTCACGGTCGACGCCGGCGGCAATGTCGCCATCGAACGCCCGATCACGACCTATCAGACCAATCCGTTCGGCCTGCCGGACGTGGCCTATCTGGACGTCAACACCCTGCTGACCCTGAGCTATCTGCGCTGGTCCGCCCGGGTCCGGATCGGCTCGAAATACGGCCGGCACAAGCTGGCGGCCGATGGGACCCAGTACGGCGCCGGCCAGGCCGTGGTCACGCCGAAGGTCATCCGCGCCGAGCTGATCTCGCTGTTCCTGGAGTGGATGTCGATCGGCCTGGTCGAGGACATCGAGGCGTTCAAGCGCGACCTGATCGTAGAGCGCGACCCCACCGATCCCAACCGTCTCAACGCCCTCATCCCCCCCAACCTGGTCAACCAGTTCCGCGTCTTCGCCGCCCAGGTCCAGTTCCGGCTGTGAGCCGCCCCAACCGCCCTTTCAGGAGCCAGTAAACGATGTCTAACAGGGTCATGGGCCGCGCCCAGATCAAGGCGAACGGGCAGATGCTCGACAGCCATTCGGGGGCCACGCTGGATATCGGCGGTGTCAGTCGTGAATCGGTCGTCGGCGCCAACGCCGTCCACGGCTTCAAGGAGGCGCTGAAGCAGTCGAAGCTGGAGGTGGAGATCTCGGTCAAGGCCGGCACCTCGCTGGCCGAGATCGGGCGCTGGTCCGACATCACCGCCACCTTCGAGGCGGACACCGGCCAGACCTGGGTCATCTCCAACGGCTGGGTCACCGAGACCCCAACCCTTACCGACAACGACGGCAAGGCCAAGATCGTCATCGAGGGCCCGCCGGCCGAGGAGATGGTCTGATGGCCGCGAAGATCGTCGCCAGCCGCACGCTGGTCGAACCGGTCGAGGTGACGCTGAAGCGCGCCGGGGAGGATGAGCGCACCGAGACCATCACGAAGCTGCAGGTCCATGCCTTCAAGGGCCGGGACATGAAGGCCATCGACGGACTGTCCGACACCCAGGGCGGTTCCATCGCCCTGGCCTTCGGCGCCCGCATCACGCGTCAGCCGGTCAAGGTGATCGAGGAGCTGGGCGCCGCCGACTTCGCCTGGCTCATGGGCCACGTGCAGGATTTTTTGCCCGATGGCCTGCCGACTGGCGGGACCGGTTCGGAGACCTGATGGCTTGCGGCGTTCAGCCGTCGGAGCTGTGGCGGATGGACGCCGCCGAGCTTCGACTCTGGACCGACCAGGCGGTGCGCATCAATGGGGCAGCTGAACCTTAGAGTACTGATCGAGGCGGTCGACCGGGCCACCAAGCCCCTGCGCGGCATTACGCGCGGAATCACCGGCCTGGTGCGACCGGCGAAGATCGCCGGCTTGGCGGCGCGCAGCCTGGGCCGCGACCTGCGCAACATGGCCCTGATGGGCGCTGCGGCGGCGGCGGCGGCGGGCGTCGCCCTGTTCCGGATCGTCAAGAACACCGCCGACGCCGGCGACGCCGCCCTGCTGGCCAGCCAGAAGACCGGAGTGCAGATCCAGAGCTATCAGCGGCTGGCCTACGCCGCCCGCATGGCCGGGGTCGAGACGACCGGTTTCGACGACAGCCTGAAGTTCCTCAACCTCTCGATCGACGCCGCCGGCCGAGGCTCGAAGACCGACGCGCGCGCCTTCGCCCAGCTAGGCGTCAGCATCAAGGACGCCCGCGGCCAGGTGAAGCCGACCGAGCAGCTGTTCCGCGAGATCGCTGACCGGATGCAGTCGATGCCGGACGGGGCTCAGAAGACCGCCATCGCAATGGCCCTGTTCGGCCGCTCGGGGGTCGACCTGATCCCCATGTTGAACGAGGGCGGCGACGCCATGAAGCGGTGGGGCGAAGAAGCCCAGGCCGCCGGCCTGATCATGAGCGAGGAGACCGCCCGTCAGGCCGATGAGCTGAACGATTCGCTCGACAGCCTGATGATGGGGGTGAAGGGCCTCGGGGTCTCGGTCGTGAGCGGGCTGCTGCCCGACCTGATCAAGCTGGTCGGATGGCTGCGCCGGATGATCGCCGCGAACCGGCCCGAGATCGTGCGCCAGCTGACGGCGGCCTTCGCCTCGGTCAAGGCGGTGATGCCCGACGTGATCAAGGGCCTGCAGGACGTCTGGGGCTTCCTGTCCGACCTGAACCGTCTGCTCGCCCCCGTCGTGAAGGCGGTGGGCGGGTTCGCGGGCGTGCTGGACATCCTGGCCGGGCTGATGATCGGCCGGGTCGCCCTGGCCATCTGGGCGGCGACCAAGGCGGTTCTGGGCCTTAACGTCGCCATGTACGCCAACCCGATCGGCCTGGTCATCGCGGGCATCGCCGCCCTCGTCTTCGCGGGCTGGCTGCTCTACCGCAACTGGGACAAGGTGGTCGGGGGCATCCGCCGGGCCTGGGGCGGGCTGGTCAGTGCCTTGGGCAGCGCCTGGGACGGAATCAAGACCGCCTTCCGGAACGGCGCGGCGGCGGTCTGGCAGGCACTCCCGGCATGGTTCAGGGTAGTGCTCCGGGGCGGCGCCTTCGCGGTCCGGATCGCCACGGGCGGGGTGCCGTCCGGGGTCGGCCAGCAGGTCCGAGATCAGCAGCGGGCGACGGGCATGTACGGCATGCGCCGCCCGGTCGCCCCGAACGGACAGGTCGCCGTCGACGTGACCCTGCACCAGGGCCGCCCGGCGACCGTGCGGGCCCGCACCAGCAGCCCGGCCGTCCAGACCTCGGTCGCCTCGACCTATCGCGGCGGCCGCGATTGACCTGGCGCGACAACCTCAGGCCCGGCAGCTTCCGGGACGTGCCCTTCCACATCGAGGCGGCCGACCAGAAGGGCGGTCGCCGCCAGGTGGTGCACGAATTCCCCCAGAGGGACGATCCTTTCGTCGAGGACCTGGGCCTGCGGCCGCACGGCTTCAGCCTGGACTGCCTGGTGCTCGGCGCGGACTATATGACGGCGCGGGACGCCCTGATCGCGGCGTTCGACGCCGCCGGCCCCGGCATCCTGATCCACCCCTACCGCGGGGCCCTGACGGTCAGTTGCGAGGGCTGGCGCTGCCGCGAAAGCAGCGAGGACGGCGGCGTCGCCTACTTCACCGTCGACTTCATCACCAGCGCCGTCGCGCCCCGGCCGGCGACGACCGAGGACACCGGAGCCCAGGTCGAGACCGTCGCGGCGGCCGGCATGGACGAGGGCGTCGCGGGGCTGACGGACGGCTTTTCGGTCGCCGGCCAGGCCGGGTTCGTGGCCGAGTCGGCCGCCGCCCGCGTCGTGACGATCGGCGACCGGCTGGAAGGCGGCCTGTCGCGGCTGGGCGGCGCAACCGACCGGCTGTCGAGTGTGACCCTGCAGCTGGCCAATCTGCGCAGCGACGCCCTGGGTCTGGTGCGCCAGGTCCCCGACCTGGCCGGAGCCATCACCGGCCTGGTGGCCTCGGCCCGGCTGCTGGCCGACACGCCGCGGGCGGCGCTGCGCGAGTTGCGCGGACTGATCGGCCTGAACACCGGCGCCCGGGCCCCGGGGACGACGCCCGGCCGGATCGTCGAGCGCGCCAACGTCGACGCCCTGGAGCGGCTGGTCACCCTGGCGGCCGCCGCCGAGGCGGTGCGGGCGACCAGCGAGATCACCTTCGAGTCCTATGACGAGGCCGTAGCGGTGCGGGAAGACCTGGCCGAACGGCTGGACCTGGCCGCCGCCGCCGCCGCCGACGCCGGCGACGACAAGGCCTTCCGCGCCCTGGGCGCCCTGCGCCTGGCCGTGACCCGCGATGTGACCCGCCGCGGCGGCTCGCTGGCCCGGGTCTATGCCTATGCGCCGCCGGCGACGGAGGCGGCGCTGGTGATCGCCCACCGCCTGTACGGCGACGCCGGCCGAGCGGCCGAGATCGTCGAACGCAACCGGATTCGGCATCCTGGCTTCGTTCCGGGCGGTCAGGCGCTGGAGGTGCTGTCCGATGGCTGACGCCGCCTCCGCGCCCGACGTCGTCGCCCTGAAGGTCGCCGGACAGCTGTTCGACAGCTGGAAGGCCGTCAGCGTGTCCAAGGGCATCAAGAATCCGGCCGGCGCCTTTTCGCTCGAGTACGCTCAGCGGACCGACCAGCCGACGCCCGCTCCGAAGATCCGAACCGGCGACGCCTGCGAGGTGCTGGTCGGCGGCCAGACCGTCGTCACCGGCTGGATCGACGCCACCAACCCGGCCCTCGACGGCAGCTCCCGGTCACTGCAGGTCGAGGGCCGGGACAAGGCCTGCGACCTGATCGACTGTTCGGCCCTGAACAGGCCCGGGGTGTGGCGCAATCGCACCCTGATCCAGATCGCCGCCGACCTGACCGCGCCGTTCGCCCTGCCGGTTTCGGCCCGGGCCGACGTCGGCGCCCCCTTCAAGACCTTCGCCATCCAGCAGGGCGAGACGGTCTGGGAAGCGCTGGAGCGGCTGGCCCAGTTCAGGGGCCTGCTGGCCGTATCGACCCCGGCCGGAGCGGTGGAGTTCATCAAGCCCGGCCTGACCCGGGCGGGATTCAGCCTCGTCCAGGGCGAAAACCTGCTGTCGGCCTCGGCGGCCCACGACGCCCGCGACCGGTTCAGCCGCTATCTGCTGAAGGGCCAGAGCGCCGGCGACGACGACATCAACGGCGAGGCCGCCGCCGGGCCCAAGGCCGAGGCGGCCGACGCGGCGATCACCCGCCACCGGCCCCTGCTGATCGTGGCCGAGGAACAGGCCACCCTGGCCTCGCTGGCGGCCCGGGCCGGATGGGAGGCCAGCGTGCGCGCCGCCCAGGGCGCGCGGGTCGAGCTGACGGTTCAGGGCTGGCGCGATCCGGTCGGCGAGATCTGGCGCGCCGATCTGGTCGTGCCGGTGACGGCGCCCTGGATCGACCAGGAGGGCGACCTGCTGATCGCCGACGTGACCTTCAACCTGGACGAAGGGCAGGGCACGACCACGGTGCTGACCTGCGCCCCGCCCGACGCCTATCGGCCCGAGCCGCCCGCCGCCGGAGCGGCGTCGTGAACCGCACCCTGTTCGAGCGGATGGTCGCGCCCCTGCGCGCCCGGGTGCAGATGATGCTGGCCCGCGCCGTGGTGCGCCTGGTCAACGATGAAAGCGGCATCCAGACCCTGCAGCTGTCCGCCCTGGCCGATGAGCTGATCGAGGGGGCCGAGCGGATGCAGGACTATGGCTTCACCAGCGTGCCCCATCCGGACGCGGAGGCCGTCGTCGCCTTTCCGGGCGGCCTGCGCTCGCACGGGCTGGTGGTCGCGGTCGGCGACCGGCGCTACCGGCTGAAGGGTCTGCAGGCGGGCGAGGTCGCCATCTATGACGACCTGGAACAGCACATCCTGCTGGGCCGCACCGGCATGCGGGTCGTGTCCTCGATGAAGGTCGAGGTCGAGACGCCCGAGGTGACGGTGACCGCCTCGACCAGGGTCACGGTCATCTGCCCCGAGATCAACCTGGGCGGCGAGGGCGGCGAGCTGGTGGCGCGCCACGACGACGCCGTCGTCGCCGGCAAGGTCGTGGCCACGGCGACGAAGGTGAGGGCGCTATGACCGATCTCGCCCTGATCTGGTCCTCTGACGACTCCGCGGCGGATCTGTCGCTGGTCGACGGCGACCTGCTCACCGAGGGCGGGCTGAAGACCGCCGTCATCGTGTCGCTGTTCACCGATCGCCGGGCCCGGGCCGACGATCGCCTGCCGCAGGACGGCGCGGATCGCCGCGGTTGGTGGGGCGACGTGGCCGCGCGGGACGCCGACGACGAGATCGGATCAAGGCTGTGGCTGCTGTCGCGGGAAAAGGCGACGCCGCAGGTGCTGGCCCGGGCCCGGGAATACTGTCTGGAGGCGATCGCCTGGATGCTGCGCGATCGCGTCGCCTCCGCCGTGGAAGTCGAGACCTGGAAGACGCCGGAGGGGTGGCTGGGCATCGCCGTCTTCATCACCCGGCCCGGCGGCCCCGACAGGCTGCGCTTCGACCACGTCTGGAAAGGCCTGACATGAGCTTCGCCCGCCCCACCCTGACCGAACTGATCGCCCGCGCCCAGGATGACATCGACGCCCGCCTGCCCGGGGCCGACAGCCGCCTGCGCCGCTCGGCCGTCGGCGTGCTGGCCACCACCCACGCCGGGGCCGTCCATGGCCTGTACGGCTTTCTGGACTACCTCGCCCGCCAGATCCTGCCCGACACGGCCGAGGCGGCGGAGCTGGAGCGCCACGCGAGCATCTGGGGGGTGAGCCGCAAGCCCGCGACCCTGTCGGCCGGGTCGGCCACGGCGACCGGGGTCAACGGCTCGATCATCCCCGCCGGCGCCGTGCTGCAGCGCGCCGGGGGTCTGGAATATGTCACGCAGGCGGAGGCGACGATCGCCGCCGGCGTCGCCACACTGTCGCTGGCCTCGTCGGCCGCCGGCGTCGCCACGGTGGCCAGCGCGGGCGCGAAGCTGACCTTCGTCTCGCCTGTCGCCGGCGTCGCCGCCCAGGTCGTGGTGGCCGGCGACGGCCTGACCGGCGGCGCCGAGGCCGAGAGCGACGCCCTGCTGCGCGAGCGGCTGCTGGCGCGCATCCGGCAGGCCCCCGAGGGCGGCGCCCTGCACGACTACAAGGCCTGGACGCTGCAGGTCGCCGAGGTCACCCGGGTCTGGGTCTTTCCGGGATGGATGGGCGCGGGCACGGTCGGCATAGCCTTCATGATGGACGGCCGGGTCGATCCCTTCCCGCTGGAGGCCGACGTCGAGGCCGTGGAGGCGCATCTGGCCGTGCTGGCGCCGGTGACCGCCGACCTGGTCGTGTTCTCGCCCACGCCCGCCCCGATCAACCCGGTCATCACCGGTCTGACGCCGGACGACGCCGAGACCCGCGCCGCCGTGGCGGCGGAGATCGACGATCTGCTGTTCCGTGAGGCGTCGCCGGCGGGGACCATCCTGTTGAGCCAGCTGCGGGCTGCGATTTCTCAGGCCGCGGGTGAAACCGACCATGTGCTGGCCAGCCCCGTCGCCAACTTCGTCCCCGGACCGGCCGAGCTGGCCGTGCGTGGCGTCATCGACTGGGGCGATTGATGGCCACCGCCGCAGACTATCTGGCCCAGCTGATGGCCCTGGCCCCGCAAGGGGCGGCCTGGTCTCGCGAGAGCGGCTCGACCCTGTCGGCCCTGTTCGAGGGCCTGGCCGACGAACTGGCCCGTGTCGACGGCCGGGCCGGCGACCTGATGGTCCAGACCGACCCGCGCGTGGTCACCGAGATGCTGGATGACTGGGAGCGGGCCTATGGCCTGCCCGACGGCTGCGTCACCGCCGACCCGACCCCCGCCGGCCGGCGGCTGACCCTGCACCAGAGGGTGGCCAGCCTGGGCGGCCAGTCGGCCCGCTACTATGTCGGTCTGTCGGCCCTTCTGGGCTATGAGGCCGAGGTCGAGAGCTTCAGGCCGAGCCGACTGCCGCTGACCCTCCCGACGCCGCTCCGGGGCCGGCCCTGGGCCTTCGCCTGGAGGGTGGCGGTCTACGGGCCGGCCGAGATGGGCGACGACTCCCCGATCTACGCCTCGGCCGACCTGGAATGCGTGATCAGCCGCGCCCGGCCGGCCCACACCCTGGTCAGCTTCGACTACTCGCCCGACCCGGAGCCGCTGCTCCATTTCGACTTCCTCAACCCCCCGGACTGAGAGCCGCCATGCACCGCGTAGACACCGAAGGCCACGACGCCGGCCAGTTTCAGGACGGCACGCCGCAGATCGGCCAACAGGGCACCATCCTCAGCGCTGACTGGTTCAACGACCTGCAGGAGAACGTCTGCACCGTCATCGAGGGTGCGGGCATCGCGCTGGACAAGGGCGACCCCGACCAGCTCAAGGACGCGATCGCGGCCATGATCGCCACGGCCCAGACCAGCATCATCGCCGCGACCCGGGTTCCGGTCGGCACGATTATCGCCCTGGACGGCCCCACGGTTCCGGCCGGCTATCTGGCCTTGGCAGGCGGGCAATATGTGCGCGCAACCTACCCCGACCTTGTCGCCTACTACACCGCACAGGCGCGGCTGATCGCCGGCGACACGGGGGCCCAGTTCCGAGTGCCCGACTATCGCGGTCGTTTCCTGCGTGGCTGGTCGGCCGACGCCACCGTCGACACCGCCGGCCCCCGCGCCCCGGGCTCGCTCCAGGCGGACGACTTCAAGGCCCACACCCACACCCTGCCGTCCCAGAACAACCCGAACGCCGGCGCCACCTACGTCGAGGACGCCGACTCCTCCGGCGGGGCCCAGTCGGCCACCACCGGTTCGACCGGCGGCCTGGAGACGCGGCCGAAGAACGTGGCCGTCATGTGGGCGGTCAAGACCTGAGACCTTCCCCCTCGGCATCGAGGGGGGTGACGGGGTTGCAGCCCCATCACCAGCGGGCTGACACCCGCACCAAGGCCAGGCGCGCCTGGCCCCAGTCCCCCCACCGGGCGCACCGGCGGGGTCATCGAGAAGCTGAATTGTCCATGGAGTCCACCACCCGCACCCCGGTGCGACCTATCCGCCCCGCCGCGCCCTATGTCGGCGGCAAGCGCAACCTGTCCCGCCGCCTGGTCGAGATGATCGAGGCCACGCCCCACGACCGCTATGCCGAGGCCTTCGTCGGCATGGGTGGCGTCTTCCTGAAGCGCACCAGCCGCCCGGGCTTCGAGGTCATCAACGACTGGTCGGCCGACGTCGCCAACCTGTTCCGCATCCTGCGCGAGCACTATCCCCAGTTCATGGAGGTGCTGCGCTTCCAGATCACCACCCGGCACGAGTTCGAGCGTCTGACCAGGGTCGATCCCGACACCCTGACCGACCTGCAGCGCGCGGCTCGCTTCCTCTACCTCCAGCGGGTCGCGTTCGGCGGCCGGGTCGGCCAGCGCCACTTCGGCATGGACAAGAGCCGCGCCCGCTTCGATCTGACGAAGCTGGCCCCGATGCTGGAGGACCTGCACGAGCGCCTCGCCGGCGTCGTCATTGAGCGCCTGCCCTTCGAGCAGTTCATCCCGCGCTATGACAGCCCGGGCACGCTGTTCTTCCTCGATCCGCCGTACTGGGGCAACGAGGACGACTATGGGAAGGGCATGTTCAGCCCGGCCGATCACGGCCGCCTGAAAGACCTCTTAGAGGCCGTCCAGGGGCGCTTCATCCTGACCATTAACGACCGGCCGGAGATCCGCGCGCTGTACGGGGCCGGGCGGTTCCGAATCGAGGCCGTCGGAGTAAGCTACGGGCTCAGCGCGAGCGGCCCAACGCACGCCCGGGAGCTGATCATCAGGGGGCCGGGTTGATGACCGTATCGCGCGAGGACGCCAAGGCGCCTGTCACGCTGTCCGAAGTTGAGGGCATCGTCGTGGAAAGCGGTGAGGACCTTCGACATCGTAGTCGTCAGCTTCAGCTCGCGGTCGGGGTCGCGAATGGGGCCGGTTTCACCGCTGTCGCAGCCAAGATTCTGGAGCTGCTCGCCGGAACGGCTTCTGCAGGGGCCCCGATAGTCTCGATCATCTTCCCCTCGGCCGTCCTGTTCGCGATGGGAATGGCGGCCATCGGTCTCTCCGCCTTTCTGGATGTCGTCTCGGCCGTCCTCCGACTGCAGCACGTCCAGCGAGTCAGGATTGCCGTGGCGGCGGGCGTTAAGGCCAACAAGACCATCGCGAAGTGGACCCTCGTTCAGGCCATGAAAATCTACGGTCTGGAGGGGCTGGCCGGCCTTCTGTTCATAGCGGGGGCCACCTACCCGCTGGTGGTCCTAGCCACACGCTACTGGGCTGCCCCCGGCTTCACCTGGTGATCCATAGTGCTCCAGATGGTCTTGTCCCGGACTCCAGCCGCTTTTGTCGCGCTTCAGCCTACGTCAAAATCGGACGCATCGACCGGCGCGAACGGCGTCTGCCGAAAAGAACATATTGGCAACCGGAACAAACCGTGCACATATTGCTGCTCACAGGGAGCGGGTCACGGTCATCGGACCGAAGGCGGGCCTCTCCTCCAGAGTACCGAACGGGAATCATGGCAAGGGAGAGTGGCAAGGTGGCGGCACAGGCGAATCTGAAATTGGTGACCCGGGACGACGGCGACAAACAGCGGGCTCTGGAGGCGGCGATCGCCCAGATCGATCGCGCCTTCGGCAAGGGCTCGGTGATGAAGCTGGGCAAGAACGGCGTGACCGAGGCCATCCCCTCGGTTTCGACCGGCTCGCTGGGCCTCGACATGGCGCTGGGCATCGGCGGTCTGCCGCGCGGGCGGGTGATCGAGGTGTTCGGTCCGGAAAGCTCGGGCAAGACCACCCTGGCCCTGCACACCGTGGCCGAGATCCAGAAGGCCGGCGGCACCGCCGCCTTCGTCGACGCCGAACACGCGCTGGACCCGGGCTATGCCCAGAAGCTGGGCGTCAATCTCGACGACCTGCTGGTGTCCCAGCCCGACACCGGCGAACAGGCGCTCGAGATCGTCGACACCCTGGTGCGTTCGGGGGCCGTGGACATCGTGGTGGTCGATTCCGTCGCCGCCCTGACGCCCCGCGCCGAGATCGAGGGCGAGATGGGCGACAGCCTGCCCGGCCTTCAGGCCAGGCTGATGAGCCAGGCCCTGCGCAAGCTGACCGCCTCGATCAACAAGTCGCAGTGCATCGTCCTGTTCATCAACCAGATCCGTCACAAGATCGGCGTCATGTACGGCTCGCCGGAAACGACGACGGGCGGCAATGCGCTGAAATTCTACGCCTCGGTCCGCCTCGACATCCGCCGCACCGGCGCGATCAAGGACCGCGACGAGGTCGTCGGCAACACCACCCGGGTCAAGGTGGTCAAGAACAAGGTCGCCCCGCCGTTCCGCGAGGTCATCTTCGACATCATGTACGGCGA
>CAZGPS010000004.1:0-39557 GCA_964527675.1 uncultured Brevundimonas sp.
CGCGCGCGCGCGAAGTCTGCGGCAAATGTCTCAGGGACACCGGGGGGAGGTTCCTTCCCAGCCCAATCGTTCACCGTCCTGGTCGCCGGCATGTCGTCCGGTTCGCACAGCAGGACGAGGGGTGTTCCCTTCGACAGACCCTTGATGATCCGGTCAGCTATCTCCGGCGTGTAGAGCAGCGGTCGCCCGCGTGGGCGGGCTTCCTTCACAGAGGCTTTCTTTGCGGGGGCTTTGGCCATGGTCAGATGTCCACATTGATGACAGCGCCGACGATCTTGCCGTCTTGCGCGAAGGCGATGGTCCGGGGCGGAAGGTCCGGGTTCACGATGACCAGCATATCCCCGAACGCGGTGACTTGATCGCCGGGCTCCAGATCGCAGACGTAGCGACAGCCCTCCCGCGACTGGACACCGAGGATCGATCGATCAGGCTCATTGGCCAGGCCCAGCCCCACGGTCCTACAGGCGGTCATCTGACGCTCCCGCGATCCAGCAGAGCGCATACAGGACAATGACGAGAACGGGGCCCAATCCCGCGTATCCATTACACTGCCTCCGCAGGTTCGGCCTCGACCGGCGGAGCGAACAGGGCCTCGCCCTTTGGCGTGATCCAGCCAGTCCGGAGCGAGACGCCATATTCGATGAAGCCCCGATCAGCGGCGCGTTCCATTGCGGCATAGGCCACCTTCTCCGGACAGCCGAGGACGCCGCACAGGATGTCATACGCGAAGACGTTGCGCTCAGCTCCGCCGAGGCGGTTGGCGTCGTTATAGGCGGTGACGACCATGGCGTCCGTGATGTCCGCCGTCTTCCATGGCTTTTTGGTGCGCAGGTTCCAGGCGGCTTTGGTCCTCGTCATCAGAACGGCCCCCTGCTGAACCCGAGATACTCGACATGAACGCCGGTCTTCCCTTCCACCCGAACGGGCAGTCCGTTGATGGTGCAGCCGGCGACGGTGGTGATTTGATCCTCACCCGAAACCATGGCGGAGACTTGCTCGTCGCTCATGACATGCTGGAGGCGCCCTTCCCTGCGTTCAGCGTCGAAGTGAGAGGCAAGGGATTCGTCCTCAGCAGCGCCGACCGCTATGGCGTTCGGCTTGTGGCCTATGAGCTGGAGCCGTTCGGTCTGGAACCGGATCAGCAAGAGCAGGGCGTTGGCGACATCGGACATCGGTACTACCTACCACCCCTCGCCGCATCTGGGTAGATCATACCCGTCCCCTTTCGACAGTCCGGCAGACCTCGCAGCGTCGCGTTCCATGCGTAGAGGGGAAAGGCATCCTGGCGAGAAACAGGCCCGCGCAGCGCGCACAGTGCGTCTCCCACAGACCAGCCTCAACGTCCGGCGCTTCCTGACGCTCGATCATGCCGACACCAGCCATGACATACCGTTGGCCGTGGAACATCACGACCGTCCCAAGAGGCGGCGGAGCGTCAAAATCAAATGTCTGGAGGGCCTTTTCCGGCACCCCTGGAACGGGGGGCGGGTGGTTGGCGTGACAGGTGGGTAACTGCCCTGCGGTGCAGTTAACCCCCTTTCTGTCACACGTCAACCCCGCCTCGTCCCCCGCCGTGACGACTTGTGACCTGTCACAACCTGTCACGCCGTCACGCTCCCCGGTCAGACCATCCATATCAAGTCTCCCTCGACCCGCAGCCGTTGTTTCGATTGGAGCCCCATGAGAGCCCGGTGGAGGCGCTGACGGGCAGCGTCAGGCTTGTCCTCGTCCGACACCAGGCCGATGACCTTGGCGCGCTCAGCCACGTCCGAGCGGCGCACCGCCCGGGTTCCTTCACGGACCCCGAGCGCGGACGGCGGCGGCGCTTGGGTCGCTCCATTGTCCACAACGTATCTGATGGCCGTGAGCATGATTTCCTGTTCGGGTGTCAGGGCGACGGCGCGGCGCGGCTTGCTGACGACATCCGCCGGCCCGTCATAGGTGACGACGCAGGACCATGACTCTTCCCCGTCTTCATCGATCAGGCCGGTGAGAACCCGCTTGAGCGTGAACTGGACGACATCCCCGTCCGGTCCGTTCTTCACCTTGTCCAGCTTCACCGTCCGGATTTGCGTCTCTTCATCGCGTTCGACGGTGAGGATCGCATCGGCCGCGCCGGTCATCCCGGACCAGCCGCGAATGCCGCTGGACGTTCCGGCCTTGCCGTGGTGGGCGACGATGGTGGTGAGGCACTCGAAATCCGTCCCGAACGTCTCGATTGTCTGAAGGACGCGCGACATGTCGGCGCTGTTGTTCTCGTCACCACCGGGTAGGCATCGGGCCAGGGTGTCGAAGACGATCATCCCCAGACGGAAGCCCATGTCATCGAAGGCTTCCGAGGCGTCGCGGATCGCGGCCTTCAGGTCATCCACCTTGTCCGCGTCGTTCAGATCGACAGGTTGCCCGATCAGGATGAAGGGCGTTGCGCTTTCTCGAGGATTTGCCGTCCGCCATGCCGTGATGCGCGCGCGGCAACCTTCCGGATCCTCAGCGGCGACATAGACCACCCCGACTTGCTTGGCGCGCCGGCCCATCACGTTCGCTCCGGAGGCCAGCTTCAGACAGTGATCGAGGCAGATGAAGGTTTTGCCCGCCTTCGACGCCCCGGCGTAGAAGGCTATCCCGGTGGTCGGAAGCATCCCCTTGACCAGATAGGACGACGTTGAAGGCAGGATGTCCGTGTATGGCTCCAGCCGATACCGGGAGCGGCGGGAGAAAACGAGCTGGGGGCCGGTGGCCACGGAGTCTGTCATGCGGCTTCGCCCATAAGCACCTTGTTCCAGTCCCCGATCATAGGCGGGACCATAATCTCGACATCGCACCGGCGCGACGCGCGCTCCGCGAGCTGTTGAGCGGCGCGGACGCCAGCCCCGTTCTCGTCATTGTCGGCGGCGATCAGCAAGCGTTTCACCTCCAGCGGAATCTCAAACCCCACGATCCCCGACGTTGAGAACGCCGCCCAGCAGGGGACCGAGTGTAGCACGGAGAAGGCCCCGCACGTCTCAAGACCCTCCCCAACCGCGAGTGACCCGTCCGGCCCTATGGGGGCCGTCCGGACAGCCGCCCCGGACATGGGGCCGAACATGAGCCGGGAGCGGTCCCCGAACGCCTTGCGCCCGTCTTCCGTCACATAGGTCGCATGGAGCCCGCGCGCGTCGCCTCGACCGTTCCGGGCCGCGCATACCAGGGCAGGGTGAGGATCAGGCGGAGGCGGATCGCCTTCCATGATCGACCAAGGAGCCTTGCGCGGGACCGCCGGGTGAAAGCGGATGTCTGGACAGTCATTGAGGACGAGCCCCCGGTTCCAGAGATAGAGCGCGGCCGGTGTGTCGCGCAGATCAAGCGAACCCTCCCAGATGGAGGCGCAGAACGCCAGCTTTTCGCGCTCCGCCTTGGCGGCTTCCTCTTCCCGTCGCCGGATCGAGGCGGCAATCTCCGCCCGCGTCGGCTTATATTCGCTGGCGCCCTCTATCCCGAGGTAGGCGAAGACCTCGCGCGCCGAGTCCCCGGCGAAACTGTTGAACAGGATGCGCTCCCCGTCGTCGGAGACGCGAAGGCTCAGGGACCGATCCTTTGGCGTATGGCCGGGCCCGGGGATATTGGCCTGCCGACCACCGGCCGACAGCTCGCCGCCGAGGCGAGACACGATGTCCCGAAGATCGGGCAGGGCAGGGCGTATGGCCGAGACGTTCACGCCGCGTCATCGCCTTCAGGCTCGACCGGCAGGGTATCGCCAGCCAGCCGCGCGATCATTTCAAAGAACCCGCGCGCCTGATCCTGCCCGATGGTGAGGGCCAGATGATTCGCCGCCGCGAAGACGAGGGATTTGATCCCGGACCCCGGATCGCCAACGTCCAGCTCCTTGGCGGCTTCCTCGACCAGACGGTGAGAGGCCAGAACGCGATCCCTCGGGCTTAGCCGCCCGCGAGGCGTGAAGACGACGACCTTGGCCGTGTCGGGTGTGCGAGTAATACCGCCGGGTTTGTCTGACATTGTGCGTTTCCGATGATGGGATTGGGGGAGGGCGGTTAGGCCGCCTCTTTCTCTTGTGACGCCCGCTCAAGCGCCGCGAGGGCGCTTTCGGCCAGGGCCATGCGGCGGACGCCGATGTCCGATCCTGCCTCCAGAGCGTCCAGCTTGCGGGCGTCGGAGAACAGGATGGAGCCCAGCCGTGCGCGGCTGATAGGCGGCTCCAGCGAGAGCCGGTAGGCGTCGCAGCGAGCGAGGAAGGTAGCGATTGCGGTATCCATGACGCTGTTTTTGCTCCCGTTCGGCTTGGCCGTCAACGGCGTGGTGGAAATACGCATGGGAATATCCACCATGACGCTTGACCACTGATATTCGTTCGTCCATAACGGTGGTCAAGAGGGCGAACGCCCCAGCCGATCCCATTGGAGCCAGACATGCAAGACAAAGCCCCGGCCACGCTCACCGACAACAATCCGACCGTCAACATCGACTGGCGCGTCCTGGATCGGTTCGTCGGCATTCTCGGGTGCCGCATCGACATGAAGGAGCGCGAGCGCCTGGTGAAGTTCATCCGCGCCGAGATTAAGGCGCTGGAGGCGCAGTCCCCCGATCCCATCGACGCCAAGGTTGTCCGCCTTCACGGCCCCCGCGCCGGCGACGAGGCCGACGCTATCCGCCGCCAGAAAATCCGCGCGTGGCAGTTCCTTGGCCACACCACCTTCGACGCCACCGTTTCCCGGATGAAGGACAAGACCTCGTTCCTCCCGGCTCGCGAAGCCTGATCCCGACCAACCAGAAAAGAAAGATCGATCCCATGAAGACCCTTGACCTGACCGCCGCCCTCGCCGCCACCACCGACGAGCATGAGCGCAGCCTTGTCCAGATCGTCGCGGACAAACTGCCCCTCGCCCGCGAGATGATGGAGGCTCACAACGCCGCCGACCGCGCCAACATCGGGCCGGACAAAACCCCGGAAACCGAAGCCGCCGAAACCGAAGCGCACGAAGCATGGACCGCCGTTCGCGCGGTGGTGACGGATGCGGCCGAAGCCATCCTCAAGCTGCCGGCGCTGGACGCTCCGACGTTCATGCGGCGGTATCACCTGTTCCGCGACATCATGGTTCAGGCCAACTATCTCCTGCCGAAAGACGCCATGAGCGCCGACCCCATTGCCGGGCTGGACGACGGCGAAGACGTGGCCATGGTCGCCAGAGCCGCGATGCGCGCGCTGGCCACCCTGTCACGGCTGGAGCAGACCACGCCGCCCGTCTTCCCGACCCCGATGCGCGAGGCTGTGTCTCGCTGGACGCTCGCCTTCGCCGCCCACGAACAGGCCCGGAAAACCATCACGGACCTGAACGATCGATATGACTCCGCGCATGAGAGCCTTGTCGCCCTGGCGGCTCCGGACATGATCCGGCCGGCGGCCGAAGGCATCAGGGCCAACGTCCTCTATACGAACCTGCAGCAGTTCGATCACCAGAACCGCGAACCGCTCCCCCACCAACTCGAAGCCAAGCAGGCCCGGAACGCCGCCCGGAACATCTGGGAAGCGTTCTTCGCTCGCGCCGACGTGAAGGCGATCCTCGCTGACATCGAAGCCCTTGGCGATCAACTGGACGCCGCCCTCGATGTCGCGGACGAGAAAGAGGTGGCGCTTATCCGCACCCCGGCGCCCGACATCGACGCCGTGATGTGGAAGCAAGCCCGCCTGGGCTACGAAACCGACGACGACAAGAAGGGCTACACGGACCGCGCGTTCGCCGACTACGCCCGCCACACCGGCGAGGTCGCCGTATCGTGGCCCCTGCATATCTACGCGGACATGCTTCGCCTGACCGGCCAGTCGCACCCGATGATGGACCGCGACACCTTCGATCCCTACGCCTGGCTCAAGGCGTTCAAGGCCGAGGGCGGCAGGGCGGAAATCAGCCACACCGGCAGGGGCTCACGCCTGTCGCTGGCGATCATCCCCGCCGAGGCGGAGGCCCCGTCCGAGTTCCCGAGCGATGAGGCCAGCCGCCTGCTGGGGCTTCTCAAGGAAGACGACAACCGCAAGACCGTGGAACTCGCCGTCTGGAACCGCTCGTAATCGCCCCGCCGGGGGCCGCTGGAGCGCCCCCGGCCCCTCCCGCCTACGGAGACGCCGCCATGACCAACATCCAGCGCCCCTGCCGCTTCTGTGGCGAAGACAAGCGCATCACGTTCTCGGAGAGGGGCTCCGAAGAAAACATCTGGGGGATCGACCCGAACGGGCAGGTTGTCCGAGGCCCGACCGGCGAGCCGACCAGCGAGGGCGACGCCCACGGTGACGATCTGATTTGCTGCGACGTGTGCGGCGTCTGGGTTCCGGCCCGCATCTGGAACGCCTCGCCCGCCTTCCTCGCCCTGTTGCGCGCCAACGTCCTGGCGGCCGACGCCGAGTATGACGACGACGGCGTATGGCGCGGCCCGCCCAGCCCGCCCATCACCGCCCTTGGCCAGCCGGCCGCCGATGCGGCGCTCACGGCCCGCACAAAGCTCGTCCGCGAAATGGCGGAGCTTCCCGACGACACCAGCGACGACGACTTGAACGTCCTGTCCACCACCGCCGGCCACCTTGAGCGGATCATCTGGGAAAGCGGCGACCGCGCCGCTCAGATCGCCCTCACCATGGAACTCTGGGAAGAGGGCGCGCCCCTGATCCCCCAAGCCCGACAGCTTCTCGAGAAACTCGCCACCGAAGGGACCACCGCATGACCAATCGCACCACCCAGAAGGCCGACACCATGGCCCGCGTCCGCGCCGCCGCGCGCAAGCTCTATCAGGAGCGCGGCTATATCGGAGCGACCAGCCGAGACATCGCCGCCGAGGCGCGGATGTCCACTGGCGCCATCTTCGCCAACTGGCCCGGCGGCTTGCCCGAGCTGTGGACGGACGTGACGGGCGAGCCCGTTCCCGGCTCCCAGCCGTGGAGCCCGAAACCGACCGATCCTCGCCAGAACGCCTACCCGTTCGCCACCACCGGCGAGACGGGCCAATGACCGGGGCCGATACGATCCGCGAGCTGGACGCCGCGCGGCGGTGGTGGGACATCGCCCCCGACGACACCCCGACCGCCGTGCAGCTCGCCGTTTACCGGCGCTCCCAGAGCGAGAGCGAGACGGAGCGGCGCGCGGCCGATGACACCCGCCGGCGGATGACCGTGTATCCCGCAACGCCCGCCCGGCGCGCCCAGCTCGCATCCGCCCAGACCAGCGACCGCCGCGCCATCCTCGACCGTGTGGCGGAGGGCATCTGGAAAGCCAGCGGCGTCGCTTCTCCGGTCTGTTGGGCTCAGGCCAAGATCGAGGAAGCCCACGACACGGACCCCCTGCTTTCCGAGGCGGTGAGGCTCACCAAGTTTGAGGCCGCAGCAGCCGTCCGCGCCCTCGTCATCACCTCCCTCGACCAACCGGGCGCGCTGCGCATCTGTCAGGCAGGGGAGGCGGTTTCCGGCCTCTCCGCCAGCGACTGCGCCCACGCCTTCAACGCCATGCTTTCGGAGATACTCGAATGACCACGCCCCTCACCCACGACGAACGCGCCCAGCTTCGCGACACGTTCGCCACGGCGGCTATCACCGGCCTGGCGGCCCGTCTGACGCAGGACGATGTTGCTGACCTGTCGTCAGGCTCCAGGCGCGGCAAGATGGAGGCTCAGGCCGCCTATGCCCTTGCGGACGCCATGATCGCCGCGAGGGCAAGATGACCGTCGAGCCCGGCCAAATGGACCTGTTTGTAGGCTACCCGAATCATCCGGGCTGGCAGAAAACCGACACGTCCCGCGACGCCGCAGAGGCGGCGGCGCTCCGGTGCGTCGAGATACGGGGGAAGGTTCTGGAGCTGCTGAAAAAACAGGCCCTCACCACCCCGCAGATCGCGAAACGACTGCGGCTCCGATACGAGACGGTTCAGCCGCGCACGTCCGAGCTGCGCACCATGGGGCTTATCCGGGACACCGGCCGGCGCGGACCGTCGCGCGACCCGAACAGGACCGCTATCATCTGGGAAGCCGTCAAGCAGCCGGGATAGGCCGCCCGTTAGGTGAGAGTTGCGACGGGCCCTGTCCGGATCGTTCCGTCAGGGCATTTGGCGATGACTTCGAGCGACGAGTTGGTGGGGTAGAAGTAATAATCCCCCGCCACCATGCCGCTTGTGTCCAAGGCAGCGCCGCGAAGGCCGCTCCAGACCGCCGCGCCGGCCGAACTGACAAACCCGACCCGGGCCCCGGACGCCTCCAGGAAGCTCAGGCCGCCGAAGTCGCCCCCATACGCGGTGATCGCCAGGGACATGGACTGACTGTCGGTCGCGTTGCGCAGGGCCAGCGAGTTGACCGACGACACCAGGTTCCCGTTCACGATGCAGTTGACGAAGACGCAGTATTTCATCTGCGTCGGATCCATGGTGATGTTGCCGCCGATGAACGTGATGAGCCCGAGCCCGGCCGGGTTCAAGATCGAGACGGTGTAAGTCCCGCCGGTGTGAACCGTGGTGTCGGTCAGGCCGATCACCGTGCCGGTGCATCCGTCGAAGACGAACGAGTTGTAAGCCGGGTTCGCCAGCAGGAAGAAGTCCGCGATCAGGAAGTCCCGCAGCGCCGTGCCGTGGAACGCCGAGCCCCCATCGACTTCAGAGGCGCAGCCGATGAACGAGAGGCAGGCGGCGACGCTGGAGCCCGATCCGTTCGCGCGAATCCCGCCGGCCGCGTTGCCCTGCGTCGTCATCGTGAACGTCGAATAATGAACGTCCTCGATTTCAGCGCCCCAGCCGCCGTTGTCCAGGCTCCAGAAGTTGCTGATCTTGATCGAGGTGTTCACGTCCCCGGCATGGATCGCATCCGTATCGATCAACAGCCCGGACCCGGTGCAGTTTTGCACCGTCACGGTGTCAACGGTGGTCTTCAGGACGTATTGGAGCTGGAGCCCGGCGCTTTCGCATCCGTCGATGGTGACTTCCCGGATAGAGCAGCCGCCGCCGTAGAGGCACACCCCGGGCCGGGCGAAACCCGAACCGTCAATGGTCAGGTGTTCGACGGACATGGCTCCCCATGTGTTCTCCGCTCCCGATCCACGCGTCCGGCGCGCGTCGATGAGCGCGGCCGATCCGCCGGAAGTCGGCTGGAGGATCGCCCCGCCCCGGCTTTGGCCGACAAAGCGCGTGGCCTGTCCGGCTACGAAACCTTCCGGGTGAACCCCGTTGGGGATATAGACCATGCCTTCAATGAAGGGGGGCGTATCGGTCCCGAACGAGGCCGCCGCGTCGCTCAGGGTTTCAAAGTCGCCGGACGAGGTGCTTTCAGCAAAGACATCGTGCAGATCGCGCAGAAGGCCGCCCGGCTTCTGGACCCCCACCAGCGCCGCACCGGCGGCGCCCTGGAGCGCCGTCTTGTCCACCTTGTCGATGAACCCCGCACCGCTTCCCGCGACAGCGATAGCCCGAGCGAAGTCATAGCGCGCACGCAGGGCCACCAGCGCGGCGCGGTCCAGAGCTTCATTGAGGTTGACGAGGCGGGAGCCCTGATTGGACCACACCTGGCCTTGAGCCAGCCGGGGCTTCGCTCGCACATACAGAGCGCGGCCCGCCGGCGCGGTGATCGCGATGGAGCCGCCCTCCGCCGGGCTCCCGTCAGCGTTCTCGTTCAGGGTGACGCTATAGTCGTCGGGATCGGAGATAAGCTCCACCCCGTCAATGAGGGCATAGACCTCGACCTCTTCTTCCGTGAACGCCTTGAAGCCGAACGGAAGCGTCTGCGCCGAGCCTGTCGCCGCAACGGGGCCAGCCTCGATATTCGTGACGGTGATGGTCATGCTGGCGTCGTCCCGACGTTGAGCAAAGAGGGCAGAGCGGAGACTAGACTATTCGGGCGGTGCGGTCACGCGGCCGGCGCACCAACCCCGCGTCTGTTCGATACGTTCGACCTGGCGGTTGGTGTAGGCGGGCAGCAGGACATCGGAGAAGCCTATCACCGCGATAGCCAGAGGCTCGCCCAGAGCCAGAATAACGGCCCGGTCCAGCGCGCTTTGCTGTGCGGTGGTGAGTGCGGGCCGCTCCGGTCGCGGCTCAACAGCGGCGGTTGCCGTTGCCGGGCAGGGGTCCAGCTCGCGGATGATGGTCGGCTCCGGTGTAGTCTCGCATCCCGCCAGTCCGAACCCGAGCAACGCGACGGCATAGACAATCTTCCTCATTGGACCCGGGCCTCACAAATGGAGCGGCCGAGAGTAATACCGCGCGCCAGCGCCGCGCCAACATCGCCGGCACATTGCGTCGCCGCCGATTCCGCAGCGCCGGTGTCGGTCTTCCCGAGCGCAAGGATGTCTTTCCGCAGGGCGGTGATCGAGCCCGCTTGCTGGCGGATTGTCGCGTCCCTGTCCCGGATCGTTTCCGCCTTGGCGTCACGATCCTTGATCGTCAGGAAGAGCATCAGCGCCAAGGCCGCGCACAGCCCCGCCAGACCCGCCGACGCATAGCCCAGCACCTTGACCGTCAGAAACCGCATCATCGCGCCCACTCCCCTGTTTTCTTGTGCAGCCAGGTCAGGAACTGCCCGACCGTCTTGTCCTTCAAGATCGAGGGATTGGCCTTGGTCGGACCCGGCCCGGCGATCAGATCGGCGCGGGCGTTCACGTCAGCACCGATGACTTGCGCCGCCGTCACCACCCCGAAGAAATGCGAGGCGTAGAGCGAGGCCCGGTTGATCGGGATACCACGCGCCTTGAGATAGGCCGCGTTCTTCGCGGTGAACGACTTGGCGCGCTTGAGCTGTTCTTCCGCAGACGGCTTCAGGCCGCCGAAGGCCGGGCGTCGGATATACTCGCCCTTGGCGTCTTTGCCCCACACGCCGCCCTCGCCCACCCACGTCGAGAGAATGAACTGATAGAGCCCCGAGGCGGTGGACGACTTGGCCTGGACATACAGCCGGTCGGCGCTTTCGATCTTCGACAGCATCGGCCAGTAGTCGTCCGGAATCTCGCTCGCCTTGGCTTCCGGGATGACGACGCCGGCAAGCGCCGCCAGCTCGCGCACCTTGGCGACCGTATCGTTGCCCGCCCAGCCGTCTTCCTTGAGGCCGAAGGTCCGTTGAAACAGTCTGACGAAATCGTCGTCGCTCAGCATGTCGCTCATTCGCCTTCTCCCGGTTCAGGCGGAGGCGTCTGTCCTGTCGCCTCTGCAATCTTGGCCTGCGACCGCTTCACCGCAGCGTTCTCGGCAGACTTGGCGCCATAGATGACCGCGAACCCCCCGAGGATCGCGCCGGCATAGATCGCGGCTTCAGCCAGGTCCGGCGCGGCGCTCAGCCGAACGACGGCAATCCCCACCGCGCCGCCGATCCAGATAACCGCGAACGGTCGGGCCAGATTGCCGACGACGGTTTGAAACATGTCCCAGCCGCTCGACATCACGGAACTCCGAAGGTGAGCCAGGGCGATTCGACAGCTTCCGGCCGTCCGCCGCAGTTGAAGGTTTCGCGGAGCCGGACCTGATACGTCCCCGGCTGCGTCAGCCGGGGAAGATCGACCGTGTAGTTGGACGTTCCATCTGCCGCCGCCTCCCGCACTGGAGGATCAAGACGAACGACCGACGCCCCCGGCGTCCGCATGTCCGCCTGGATGCCGTTTGTGCAACCCGCCCTTTCGGCCCGGCGCGTGACCGCCGTGACGACAATCTGACCCTCGTTTACTGGATCAGGAAGGACATCGATCGATTCCCAGATCAGGGCCGGGGGGCGCGTGGCGCCCACGGCCAGCGCGAACGCAGCGACCAGGACGGCGAGGCCAGCGGTCCCCACCCCAATGATCGGAAGGATATGGCGGTGGAGAGCGAGGCGCATCCGATCAGCTCCCGAGGGTCAGGCCAGAGAACAGGGCGCGGGCAACCATGAGCAGCACGAGCATCCCGAGGGCGCAAGCCACGCCCCAAAGCATCTTCACCTGAAACGATAGCGTCGCATATTCCGTCTTCGACACGAAGTCGTTGCGGAAGTTGGAGAACGCGGTCTGCAACGCATCAGCGTTCTTTCCGAGGTTATCCGAAAGCGTCTTGAACCCTCGCTCGACATTCACCCCGAGCTGGTGGTTTTCGCTCTTCAGCCCACGGATTTGCTCTTCCATGCGGGCCATGGAAACCCGGAGATCAGTGTCACCGGCCATGTGGCTTTCAGCTCCGTCGCTCACTTCTGGATCATCCTCGTTCTCGATGCGCCCGAACGTCGTGTAAGGGGGGATAGGGTCCGAAAAGATAGCCTGCCAGTCCGTCTCACTTGGCTTCACCATAGCCAGAACGCGCGGCTTGGCGCGAACGTATCCAAATCGCAGGACCAGACCCACGCAAGCGACCGAGCAAATCCCGGCAAAGATCGCGGAGAACAGCACCACTATGTCTCCCCCCGTAAGCCACGATCATAAGCTGGATCGCATACAAGATATTCAGCCCAAGGATGTAGGCATAGACCCCGCCGGGAACGCGCCACTCCGTCTGATAGATCAGGTGCAGGACCGATTGAGCCGTATAGGTGAGCGCCAGAGGCATCGCCCACGAGGATCCCCACCGGGCGAAGATCAGAACCGCCACCGCGCACCCGGAGACATCGAGAAGAGCGTAAGCGTCAGGAGACATCCTCCAGCCCACGGACATTTCCGCCATGCGACAGAACAGCCAGATCGCAGCCAGCGACAGAGCGCCGGCCCGAACGGCTTGACCCCCGCGACGCGCAGGCGTCGCGAGGGCCATTGCCACAACCGCTGTCGTAGCCAGTCCGAAGAGGATGGAGGTCAGGCCCATCAGCCGCCGCCGGGTTCCGGCTCGTTCGGGTCTTGAGGCGGCTTGTCGCCGCCGCCAGACCGCGCCGAGAACTCCGGAGCCGTTCCGCCGTGCGCGGCGCGATAGGCGTCCCACGCCTCGCCCAGACGGCCATGGAGGGCGTTCAGCTCAGGCGAGCCGGGGTGAGCCGCTTCGGCGGACAGCAGGGCGGACCGGATGGCGTCGTAATGATCGAGAGCGTCTTGCATGGAATGTCCCTTGGCGACCCCACGCCGCCCGCTGGAGGGTATGCCACGTTTGCCCGGTTTCGTCACCATTGGCGCAGCCGTGGAGCGAGGAACCACCGGATCGCGGCAGCGACTATCAGGAGCGCGAGCGGCCCGAAGACGACGCAGAGCGCCAGAGCTTTCATGTCGTCAGCCGTCATTGCCTGGACTCCGGTGAGGCCGATCCGGTGAGGAAGCCGCGCGTGGCATCCACCGGACCCGTAGGTTCAACGTCTTCCTCTAGCACATCCGCGACGTAGCCGGCCTGTCTGGAGGGCATCGGCAGGCCGGTGGCCAGCGCGACGGCGGTGAGGACATCCTTCACCGTGTCGCTGGCGTCACCCTTGCCCTGAACGATCTTGTAGAAATCGAAGGGAACCCGGCTCGCCGCCTCGATAGTCGAGACGAACGGCGCGACCGACAGGCGGTCGTTATACATCTTCCCGTCGAAGCGGTTGATTGCGAGGTTCGCCCCTTGGCCGAGGATCGGCAGCATGGCCAGCGCGTATTGGATTTGAGACAGGACGGCTATCTCAAGGAACTCGTCACCCCAGCCGTCATCGTCTTCATCGACAAGGCGGCCGCTCAGCAGCTCCGCGATCAGCTTGGCGATCACGGAGGGAACGAAGAACCCGAGCGCATAGACCTCAGCCCGGCGACCGACGCTTCCGGCCTTCACCCACTCCGTTTCCAGCATGTTGGCCTGGTCGATGAAGTAGCCGGTGAACGCCTTGAAGGGCGCCGCCCATTTCGGCCCGGTGGAGAAGTTGGTGATGTCTTCCGGGTTGCGCGTTCCCTGCGTCGTCCGGATCACCATGTCGGCATAGCCTTCCGGGTCCGCCTCGCCCGTCTGAACGCCCCGGTCGCGGGCCGCGAGCCAGATGATCGGATCAAGCACGTTCTGGAAACCGTGCTGCATGAAATAGGCGTGTTGCGTCGTCCAGCGGACGCCCTTCTCATACAGGCTCGGGTTCAGGACGATGGCGTTGGCGGCGTCCGCCACCTCTTGCATCTGGCTATCCGCCCGATCCGCCATGAGCTGCGACGACTGGCGAACGGCGCGCGTGACGCCGGCAGGATCGCGGAGATAGACGCCCAGCGCGTGAGCCATGTTGCGCTTGCCCGTCCGAAGGGACGCGACGCTTAGGCCGGTGACTTGCTGCGCCGTGTTGACCAGCGATCCGAACATGATGGACATGCCGGTATTACGCCCGATCCCGGCGACCACCGCGTCAAAGAACCGGCCGCCGGCCGAGCGTGACGGCGTGGCGGTCCTCTGCGAGACAGACCGTTCCAGCCACGGCAGGAGAACGCCCAGCCAGGCGTTCGGGTCATACTGGCGCAGGATCGGCGCAAACTCACGGTTCATGAGGATACGGTTCACGTCCCGGACCACCGGCCCCAGATGCGCGAACTTCAGCACCTCGTCCATTTGCGAGACAGCGAGGCGAATATCCAGATCGAGCGCGGTGTTATATTCGACGCGCGACTTGGTGAAGCCGTTGGCCGGCCCGGGGAACATGAACGTCCCCGAGCGTCCGTCCAGAAGCCCCTCAGCCGCCCGGCCCTCCGCCGCCGCGTCGATGTTCGGATCAGCCTTCGCGGCGACATAGCCGCCCTTGTAGGTTCCGAATGGCGTGACCACCGGGCGGGTGGTGATTTCATCGAAATAGCGGCCATACATGGCCCGGTGCGCCTTCTGCGCCAGGGGCTTGATCGCCTCGTGCAAGTCCCACTCCGCCTGCACATAGTCCCAATGCGCTCTGGTGAGGGTTCCGTCCGCGTGTTTGCGCGCGAGGAAGGCGTCCCACCGCGAGGTATCGAGAGAGCCGTCCGGGTTCTCGGACGCCCACTGGCGCCCCAGCAGCAGCTTGCGCAGGTTGCTTTCGTTCCCGGTGTGGCGGAGCGCGCCCAGCAGCTCAGCCAGCCCCGCGCCCCGGTTCTCCCCGAAGACATAGCCCAGCTCCGGAGCGTCAATCTTGAACGGCTTTCCCAGATCCTTTTCGATGAGCTTCAGGTGATCCAGCAGGCGCGGAATGAACTCGCGACGGGACGCCCGATAGGCGTCCGCCGCTTTCGATACCGGCCGGAAGATATACTGGACGAAGGCCGGCCCCTTGCGGGCCGCCCACTCTTCCGTTTTCGTGATCGCTGACTTGAGCCCGAGGAAGCCGTTGAGGCGCTTGTCTGCGTCCGTCACCGCGCCCCGCGCGCCGGGTAGGCCGCGAGGCGGACCGCTATCGAGAAGGGTTTGCGTCAGCTCCGCCGTGATCGTCGCAATCTCGATCTTCCGGCCTTCAATCTCGACCACCTTGGAGCGGCGCGACATCTTCCAGAGTTGATCGACCACCTTGGCCACGTCCGCGAACTCGGTGACGGTCAGATCGTCAACCGGCTTGGCGTCCGCGAGGGCCGCCGTCATGTAGGGCTCCAGGATCGCGTAGGCTTCCGGATCATACTCGCGCATCCGGGCCAGATATTCGGCCGGGTTCTGGTTGGCCTTGGTGACCCCATAGGCGTCCAGCACCCCGCGCGCCGCATACACGATGTCCATGTTGCGGTATTTGGCGATGTCCTTCTCCCGGCCGCCGATGACCTTGGCGAACAGGTCGGACGCCTTGGACACCGCCGCCTCCGCATCGAGCGCCGCCCGGTAGAGATGAAAGTTGATATTCTGCTGGAGCTTGGCGTCCAGGGCCGCGCCAAAGTCCTGTTTGGCAAAGGCGCGTTGAGCGTCGATCCCGGCCTTTCGCTCCGCCCGCAAATAGGCCGCCGGCCGCAGCTTGTTCGCGCGTTGCTCGCCCACCGTCCGGCTGGCAAAGTCCTGCATGGCCTCGACCGTCCAGAGGCCGTTGACCCCGGCCAGCTTGGCGAGTTGGTTGACCTCGCTGGCCATGGCGTCGCCGCGCTGCTTTTCGTGGACCGCATCCAGAGCCTCTTGCTCCAGACGCCCATCCGTCAGGGGATCGCCCCAAAGATCGCGATAGTCCCGATCCGTGCCTTGATCGACGCGGTAATCCCGAACCGACCGCTTGTCGCCCTTGGCGCGCAGATCGACTCGCTCCGCCTCATAGGCCATGAGCAGGTTGACCAGCTCTTCCCCGGTGCGAGCGCCCACGATGTCCGCCAGGGCGTCCGGGTGCATGGCGCCGGCCTTGGCGTAGATCAGCGGCCGGGTTTGCGGCAGCAGCTTGAGAACGGCGTCGGAGCCATACATGGCGACGAGCGCCTCACGGCTCAAGGCGACCTTGTTCTCTCGCAGATAGGCAATCGCCGCGATGTCCGGCAGGGCGTCCACTTCACGCTCATTGCCCGGGCGGAGGCGCTCCCATTCCTCTCGATACTCTTTCGTCGCCTTGCGTCGCAGGGGATCCATGATCTTGCGGAGAAGGGCGTCCTCAGCCTTGGCCTGCGCCCGGCCGTCCAGAGCCGTGTAGCGGGCAAACTCGGCTTGCGTCATGCCGGCGGCTTCAGCGTCCGCGAACAGGCGGCTATGGACAGCGGAGGTGGTCGCTTCCGCAATCTGTTCGTCCGTCGCCAGCAGGCGATCCAGAACCCCCCGGATGTCGTCATTGATCGGCGTGTTGAGCCGGGCCACCGTCCGGTAGATGCGGACCAGCCAGGACTTGAACCGGGCAAAGGCGGAGCGCAGCTCCAGAGACGGCGCGCGGCCCTCCATGAAGTAGGCTTCGACCGCGCGAGCAAACTGTTCATGTTGCTCCGTCCCGATGCCCTCGACACTATCGACCCCGAACCACTTGAGCAGGGCGTCCCGATCCGCTCGGAGCTGTTCTCCGCCCATCGGCATGGCGTCCGCCGCAGCGGCGTCCGTCATGATGTCATCAAGGAAGGCGTGGCCGGACTCGTGCAGGAAGGTGGACAAGTCGCGGTTCTCAAACAGGCGGATGGTCCGCCCCGTTGAGGTGAAGTCGATGCGCCCGCGCTCGCCCTGGAAGAGCGTTAGCTGGCGCGGATCGGCAGCGGCACGGCCTCGCCCGCGTCCAACAGGACGAGACATTCCCGGAGATATTCCAGCCTGACCATCGCCAGCGGGCTCTTGTCGTCCGAGCCCTCCAGCTCCTTGATCGCTTGGCGTATCTCGTTCGGCGGCGAGTTCAAATCCGGCCCGTCTAGCAACGTCGGAGGCATTGATAACCCTCGTGAAGAACGCATCAACGTCGATGCCTGTAGAGCGGACAATCTCCGCCCCGGTGCTGCGCAGGTCAATAAGACCGGCGCGGTGGAAAGCCATGTTGACGAGGTGTGTGCTGGACTCGTGCGCCTGATCCAGCGTCATGGCGCTCATGTTAATCTGGCGCTGGATTTCGAGGTTCACCTTGCCCTGTATTTGAGCGAGGGCCTGGCCAATCTCCTTCCACTCGCTGACCTTCTTGTCCGCGAACGCAGGGCCGATGGACGCGGACACCACCGCGCCCTTATGGCCCATGGCGGTCGCATCCATCTGGACGCCGCCCTTCTCCCGACCCTGAAGGCTCCCGACCAGCATCCCGATCAGATCGGGGATGCTCAGGCCGCTGTTGCTCGGGTGGTTGTGCGTCATGTAGCGCACTTGCCCGGCGTTGAGGCGGTCTTGGAAATAGCGCGGGAAGGCGACATGGCTTGCCGTGCCGCGTCCGGCCAGCATCAGCCCGCCAGCCTCGTCAAACGCCACCAGATGCTCAACGCCCGTCCGGCGTCCTCGCGCCAGCGCCCAGCCGTCAGCCGCCTTGAAGGCGGCCTCCGCCGTCTCCGCTTTCGTGAGCGCCGTGTAGAGGTCTTCCACCACGCCGCCGCCGTCCAGCCGCGCGAGGTCCGTGAAGCCGTCGATGCTTCCGTTTTGCGCGCCCTGTTTGTGGGTGGTGAGGGCGTCGATGGGATCAGGCACCGGCCCTTGGTAGAGGATGCGCGAATCCGAAGGATCGAATGAGCCCCGGTTCAGGCTCGACTTGATTTGCGTGGGGGCGAAGACGACGAACTGATCCGACACGCGGGTTTCCCCCGGTGTGTCGTCCACATTGCGCAGGATTAGGCCGTCATGACCGGCTTCCTGCGCTTCCGCTACCCGCTCGTCCAGATCGGTCGGGCGCTCGCCCTCATAGTCGATTTCAAGGGGGTTCTGGAGCGACAGATAGACCGGGACGACGTTCTGTCCCGTCACGTCGTCGCCGCGCACGGCGTCCGCGTCCAGGTCTTCCCACTCAGACTGCAGCCTCTCCGCCGTGTCCCAATCGCCCCGACGCTCCGCCGCCAGTATGTCGCGCTGGAACCCGGCGACGCGCGCCTCATAGGAGGCGACATCGGCCACCACCACCTTGCCGGCGTTCTCCGCATAGACGCTGGCGATAGCCGGGTCCGCCGTGAAGAAGAAGGCGCGGCCGGCCCCGGCGTTGTCCCCGGTGGCGCGCCCGAGGCGCTCCGCCGAGAACTCGTCAATCGGCTGATTCGTGCCGTGATAGACGACGAGGGGTTGTCCGCTCGCATCGACCGCCTTGCTATCCCGGAACCACCGGGTGAACGCAGGCGACGCCGTGACCGGCGGAGCCGATTGATCGTAACTACGGCTGAAGACGGACTGAACCTGCGCCTCTCCGAAGACCCGATATTCAGGGCTCTCAAAGGTCTGCCCCACCCCGGCGTGAACGGCTCCGTCGAAACCAGCGGCGCGGAGCCTCTCGACCAGCTCCGGATCATCCAGCACCTTGAAGGCCAGAACCGGAAGCTCGCCCAGACGCTCAGGGGCGCGCTCGATCACGTCATCAATGTCGGCGAACTCTTGCGAGAAGCCATCCTCCCACGCGCCGGTTTGCTCCAGATCGCTCGCCTGGGATCGCGCCAGGGCGATCACCGTGTCCCGACCAAGGGCGTCCTCGATCACGGACAGGTCGATATAGGGGTCATCCGGATCGTTGATGATCGGCTTCTGGATCGACAGGTAGGACGGGAACACCACCGGAGCCGCTGGCGTGTCGGCGCGGTTGTTCGGGATCGTCGCATAGGTGGACGCCGCATCGGCCGTGCTGAAGGTCAGAGACGGGAGCCGGGATTGAAGCTCGCCCTCTCCGCTGTGCTGACCCCGATAGACCACCAGCGGCTTGCCGTCCGCGTCAACGACCACGCTGTTGCCGAACCATTCGCGGAAGGCCGGGGAATCGGTCACGGCCCGCCCGGCTTGATCGTAACCGGCCAGCGGCTCGCCTTCCGGCTCCGCCGCCAGCTTGTCCAGAGCGCCCTTTATTTCCTCGTTCGTCGCCTGTTTCGGATCAATGCCGAGGGACGACAAGGCGCGCTCCAGATCGTCCAGAGCCTCCGCATTGCCCTCAGCCGTCACGTCGAAATCCACATCGCCCGAGAAGACAGGCCGACCGGCCAGCTCTTCCCGCATGGCCGCATACAGATCATCGATCGATGCGCCTTCCGGTAGATAGCCGTTCTCAATGGCGCGCTCGCGCACATAGTCCGGATCCAGCTTTCCGGTGGTTTCCCCCGCCGGCTGGACGAGGCGGCGGGTTCCGACCCGGCGGCCACGATGCCAGCCGTCCGCCCCCATAGCCATCAGCTCGCCGCCGGTGTCCACTATCCCGCCGTTGCTGGACACGAACTCCAGCAGGGACGATCCGCGCAGAGCCCGTTGCGAAGGCGCGCCGGTTCCCTTCCGGAGAGCCTCGATCATCACGTCCAGACGGTCCGGATTGCTGCGCAGCGTTTCCGGAAGGGTCTGGGTAATGGTCAGGGGCTCCGCCTGATAGGCGGTCAGGGCGTCGGGATACAGCTCAGGCAGGCGAGCGGCGCGGGTTTCAGCCCGCGACCGCCACACGGTCGCATACTGGCGCGCCACCGGCTCAGTGAAGCCCGCACCCCGAAGCTGATTGAACACGTCGTCAAAGACGGCCTGGCCGGGCGTCGCCTGCGCTACCGCTTCCTCAGACCGCGTTCTGGCTTGCTCGACAGCCGCTTCCAGCCGCTCGACCCCGCTGGCTTCCATGTCCTCAGCTTCGCGCAGGGTGAGGGCGCCATCACCGAGGCGGAGGTCATCCCGGAAATAGGTGTGGGCCTGCGTCGGCGCGACGCGCGCCAGATAGGTTCCGCGCGACATGGTGATGTCCGCGTTCGACACCAGCGCCTCGTTGTATTGGTCGCGGATGTCCCATTCATCGAGCCACATTTCCAGATCGGGGTTCGACTGGAAAAAGGATCGCATCCGTTCCGCCGGCACGGTGACGGTCTGGTCGCCGGTGACACTCTCGAGAAACTGTCGGAACCGCTCAGGCGCGCGTTCGCGCAGCGGGTTCTCATTCACCGCCGCGACCAGATCGTCAAAGGCCGACGCATCCGCAGCCGCTTGCTCCCGAGGTGTCGGCGTCGATGCTCCCTGACGCCCCGGGAGGGCGGTCAGGAGAGCGGCGCGAGCCAGAGCGCCGACAGTGAAGCCGACCTGGCCACCCTCCGCCGCACCGTCCAGAAAGCCGGTGTCCTCGCCCAGCAGATACTTCGCCAAGGCGTTTTGCCCGATACCTTCGACCAGCTCCGACGAGCCCTCGATAGCGCCCGCGAGGAAGATGTCCGTGAGCTTGTTCGTAATGCGCTGCTTGATCGGCGCGGGGAGGCGGCCGAGGACAGCATCCAGACCGACCTTCTCCGACGCCGCCGTGATGATGCCGCCACCGATCAGGGCCAGGTCATCTTGCAGGGTGTATTCAGTCCGTCCCTCTCGGCGCATGTCCGCCTGGACCCGTTCATCCATGGAGCCGACGCCTTGAAGACCCAACGCAGGGAGAGTTGCCGTCCCCGCCGTCGCCACCGCAATGGTCGCCTGCGCCATGATTTGACCGACCCCGCCGGCCACTTCGCCAACAAAGCCGGTTTCCGTCTGGGCTTGCTCCAGCAGGATTCCCCGGTTGATCGGGTTGGCATAGGCGCGCGCCTCGTTCGGGCGCAGGTTCCCGCCGACGTTCCGGCCGCCAATCTGGATGCGCTCGCCGGCCGAGGCCATGTTCTCGAACACGCCCTCAAGGGGCGTCTCGTCAAACGTCCGCGCGCCGGCCCGGCCACCACCGCGAACGATGGTCCCGAGAGCCTCGCCAAAGCCGCCAGGGACGCGCCTCAGAACATCCCCCGTCGCGCCCGGAAGGTTCAGAGCCTGCGCCCTCGCCCCCATGCCGTAGTATCCGCCACCGCCAAAGACGCCCGCGAGCCGTTGAAGGTAGGACAGGCGCGAAGGATCGGCCGTGCGGTTCCGGGCCCATGTGTCCCGGTGGTGCTGCGACAGCGCCTCCAAGGTGGAGAGGGAATCGACCTGATCCGAAGCCACGCGGGCGTTGTCTTCATCCGCGAGGAAGCGCGCCGTTCGGGGTGAGCCCTCCAGCGCGGAGAGGTTCTGTTGCGAGCGCGCGTCCGCGTTCAGGCGAGGATCAATCGCCACCGCCATCGGCGGAAGGCCAAGAACCTGCGCCGACCGATCAGCCTGAGCCGCCGCTTCAGGTGACAGGCCGCGAACTTGCAGGAGGGTCCGGGCCGCCGCCTGGCGGACCCGGCGCTGTTCGTCTTCCGCCTCGTCAAGCCAAGCGTCGGTCATGCGGCGGAGCCCCGGTTAATCAGCCAGATCGTCTTGACGGTATAGACCAGTCCGCAGGCCGCGCGAATAGAACTCTTGAACCTGCGTCGAGGACGGGTTCTGGACGCCCGAGGCGCGCAGGCGGCGCACGATGTCAGAGCGCGTCCCACGCGGGATGCGCACGAACGCCCGGCTGCGCTCGCTTGGACGCAGATCATAAGCCCGAGTGTCCTGACGACGGTTCGGATTGCGAGGATCGCGGCCCTCGACCTCATAAACCCGAAGGCCGTTGAGCATGATCCCGACAATCTCTTGTTCGGAAGGCGCGGTCCCGTCGCGGCCGACTTGGGCGACCACCTGATTGAAGGTGTATTGGCGGAGCTGCGCCCGCGCGACTTCATCGTTTTCCAGACCCGCGCTCTTGATGAGGCGGTTAACGGTGTCGTCCGTCCCGGAAAGCGCGCGCGTCGCAAGCTCGCCCACGGTGGTATTACCCCCGCTCGCCGCCACTTGGATTTGACGTTGGTTCTGGCGCAGCGAATCCCAATCCGATTGAGACAGATCGTCCGCGTATTGCGTCAGGTCCAGACTGGCGAACCGTTGCGGGTTGAAGGCCATCTGATCGAGCAAGCTGTTCTGGACGGAAGGGTCCGTCCGGCGCGCGTCGGCTTGTTCGGCCTGGCGGATGAACGTGTTGCGGATAGCCAGGTCTTGTTGCGGAGAAAGGCCCTGACGAATGTTGAGCGGGATCGCGTCATAAGACGCCGCTGCGTTCGCGCCGCCCGGTAGATAGGGCGACACCTGATCCGCAGCCAGTCGCTCCCGATCCGCCTCAAACGACCGCTCGCGCTGATAGCGCGCCACGCCCGCCGCCCGGAACGCCTCGCGACGGCGCAGATCGCCGCCCGCCACCTTGTCCGCCGTCTCATACACGTCTTCCAGCGTCCGGACTTGCGGAGCGCGGGCTTGAGCCCGAGCGCCGCCAGACGCGCCGCCGGTCAGGTCGGACCCGAGGACGGAATCCGGATCGACCGCCTGTCCGCCCTTGCGCACCTCGAAATGCAGATGCGCGCCGGTGGACGTTCCCGCGCCGGCCATGCCGCGCGCGCCGCCTGACAGCGCCACGCGCTGACCGGCCTGTATTACAGCGCCCTGTTCGACATTGATGCGGCCGAGGTGCGCATAGACCGTCTCGACACCGCCGCCGTGATCCACAATGACGACGTTTCCGTATCCGCGTTGCTCGCCCGCGAACTTGACCGTGCCAGGCCCAGCCGCCGCGACCGGCGTGAAGGCGGGAACAGCATAGTCCACACCGCCGTGATTGCTGGACGCACCGGCAGTCGGCGGACGGCGCGGCCCGAAGTCCGAGGACACGGACGCGGCCACCGGCTCGCGCAGACGGAAGGTCGCGCCGGACGGTCCGCCAGCAAGAGACGGAACCCCGCCGGTCACTTCCGGCAGGGCTGGCGCCTTGGCTTCCTCGCTCGACCAGAAGGCGTCCGCGTCATAGCGATCCACCTGTTCGCGGACGACGCCCTTGAGCTGCGTGACCGCCGTGGCCTCAATCTGGGGCTCCCATTGCTCCAGATAGGCTTGCGCCGCATAGGGATCGCCCGCTTCCAGCAGGTTCGCTACGGACGCCTTGTGGACGTTGGTGAAGGCCCCGAGCTGCGCCGCGCGCACCTGGTCCGCGTCCCAGCCCTTCCGCTGCCCGTAATCGACATACATGTCCCGCAGCGCGATCATGCGGGGCAGGCGGTCAGGGTCATCCGGAGACGTGGCCAGGTCATTCGAGAGCGAGCCCGCGCGAGCATTGAAGGACTCGTCCCAATAGGTTTCCGTCTCCGTCGCGGCATGGCTCGCGATGGTATCCATGAACCGGGTCCGGCGCGCTTGCTGGACACGCATGAGCATGGCCTTCTGGCGATCCCCCTGCGCCAGCTCCAGTTGCCGTTGCTGTTCCGCCTCGAAAGCCTCGACCGTGGCGGGCTCCGCATTCAGAGCGTTGCGGCCGCGCTGGCGAAGGAATCCGTTTTCGCCCCGGAGGGTTTCGCGCTCCCAATCTCCGAACTGCGCATCCAGCTCCATGACCTCCGCTTCATCGAGCGCCTCAAGGCGCTTGTCTTCCGCGACGGCGAACCGGGCGATGTTCTCCCCCAGGCCGACAACGGCCTTGGCCACCAGACCGCCAGATTGCGTCACCGCCCGTTGCGACGCGCGCGGCGCGCCCGACACCGCTACTTGCGGCGCGCCATACTCAGGAACCCGGATGCCGGCCATATCAATACACCGTCACGCGACCGCCCGAGGGCGCGGGAGAGGCCCACGACGGGGCTGAAATGCGGGAGGGGGCCGCGCTCGTCCGCGCTTTCGGCGCGGGCGTCTTCATCCCCCGGATTTGAGACGCGCCGCTCAGGACCGTTCCCGTCGCGTCGATGGTCGCCGCGATCATGGCGTTGTTGCCAGCCCGACGCTGCGCCTTCGCCTCTTCCGTGAAGTTTTGAGCCGAGAGGTTGAAGGCCCGAGCCTCGCGCTCAGTGTTTTCCCGGATCGCCTGCGCATCGACCGCGCCCAGATAGTCGGTATCACCCACGATGTCTGCAGCCGAGCCGAAGCCGGTGTCAAAGCCGTTCGCGGCAAACGCGGCGGTCTGTTGAGCCCGCAGGGCGGCCACCTGTCGCCAGTGCTTCGCCTCTTCGACGTTGCCGCGCTTGAGCGCGTCTTCCGCAGCCTGGCGTTCCATGGTCGCGTTGTTGGACGCCACGGCGGAGTTATACTTCGCCTCTTGCTTCTGGACGTAGCCGCCATAGAGCGCGCCGCCGGCCGCAACGGTGGTTGCCGCGATGGTGAGGGAGACGGGATCGCACATGCTCAGGCCCCCTTGGAAAAGTGAAGCATCGGGACGCCACCGATGGTGACGGGATCAGGCGCAACCGCAAAGCCTAGATGCCTCAAATACCTGATAGACCGCCTGTTCTCAACGGCGACGTAGTTTTCCAGCACCGGCGTCTCAGCTTCCATGATCGCGACGAACCGGGGCGACCATACCACAAGCTCCCGCATCCCGTCCGACAACCGATCGGTCCCCAGCAGCCACGGCCGACCGACGCCGCCGATCAGGCTTTGAACGACCAGCCCGAACATGGCTTCCGGGATTCCGTCGCGCATGGCGGTCCAGCACAGCACCGAGGACGCGAGGCCGAGGCGCAGCGCCACCCGAGGGCTATGGCCGACCGCCTCCGTCTCCAGGCGATCAATCGCCCGCATCCGGTTCGCAATGCGGTTGATGTGCGCAGGCCGCGCCGCCTCGACAGTCCAGCGGGCGCGCGATAGCCTTGCCCCATGTCCACCAAGGCCGACCGCCTCCGCTGGCTTGCCGAATGGAGCGCCGAGCGTCGCGCCCTTCGCCTCGCCGCCGAGGAACGCCTTGTCCGTTTCCGGGCAGAGGCGTCCGTCGAGTTTGAAGCTGTCATCGGCGAAGTTTTCGTCCCCAGCCGACGCCTCAAGGGCGCCGCCCTCCGATCCAAGATCGCTCAGCTTCTCCCGATCCAGCAGGGGCTTTGCTACATCTGCATCGCCGGTGGTGTGGCGGAGGGGCTCAGCCGGTTCGGAGAAGGATCCCTGCGCCCCACGCTCGACCACGTTAAGCCCCGAGCCAAGGGCGGAGGAAACCACCGCAACGTGGCCCTGGCTCATTCGGTCTGCAACAACCGGAAGGCCGACCGCGACCCCACGCCCGCCGAACTCGCCGCGCTCGCGCAGATCAACGCCGGTCATCCGCCGCTCATGACGGTATCGGGATTGACGGACAACACCACCATCGGGAGCGGGTTGCGCTGCCTGATCGTGACCAGCGCCTCTTTCCAGTCGCCGGACGGGAAGGAGTCCGTCTCATACGTCCCGGTGAAGAGCGCCTCCGGATACCCTTCCGGAGCGCCGTCCGGCGTCTGAAAATCGAAGAACTCTTCCAAAGGGTCCGCGTCGATAGTCGGCGCGAGGCTCGTCAGGCAACCATACTCAGCGCCTCGCGTGTTCATTACCTCGACCACAGCGCCACTCACAGCCTGACGCCGGGCCTTCGTGGACCCAATGCCCTGGACGTTTCCAACCAGCGGCAGGGTCCGCAGCCGAGCCTCATAGGAGAGGCCAACTGTGATTCGGCTATACTCGCCGCCCAGCTCGACCACGCCCGCCGAGACGGTCAGGTTCTCGATCACATGGCCATCCGCGAGAGCGGTGACTGTCTCGCCTTCAAGATGCCCCATGCCGATGACAGACGACACCGGATCGCCCGAGTAGGAACGCGAGCTGTCCAGCACCACCGCCGCCGGCAGATCGGTCCAGTTTTCGTCCGTCCAGAGCGGATAGGCCAGCCGCTCGACCATGCGCACCGAGGCCGCGCCGACCGTGCGCCGGATCAATGCGTAGAGGACATCCGTGTTGTTCTCAGGGATGACGCAGATGCTTTCAACGAACCCGGCCGTCTCGCACAAGGTCCAGCCCCAGACCTGTTGCTCCGACTGCCAAACCAGAGCGAGAAGCCGCCCATCATCCCGCAGCACCCACAGCGTCGTGGACGGATGCTCCGCCCACGCCATAGCCAGCAGCCGATAGTTGGAGAACAGGTGAGGGCAGAAGACGGTGATGTCCGAGCCCCGATAGCCGTCCGCCTCGAAAGTGTAGTTGAGCGTCCGGATGCCGGCGCCCTTGGCGGTGGTGTAGAAGAGGACATCGACCACCGCTTCAGGGCGGCAAGGGCCCACGCCCTGATACCCCTGCGTCTCAGACGTGATCGTGGTGGCGGTGAACGACCCGTCCGAGCGGACAGCGACGATTGCCTCGTTCGTCATCACCAGCAGATCGCCCAGGGAGACGAGGTGAGCCACGGCATTGATCCGCTTGCCGCGCAGATTCAGGCTGATCGCGTCCGTCGCCAGTTGCGGGACGCGCCGGTCGAAGTTGAATATATCGTCCGTGACGCTCAGGAAGGTCGCTGACGGCAAAGTCGGGGTCCGGCCAAGGGCCAGCCGCCCCTCATGGAAACAGATCGCCAGCGGGTTCTCCCCGCCCGAAAACGGATTGAGCAGGATCGGGGGCGTATCGGAGAAGATCGCCTCGATATTGTCGTCAATGAACGTCGTGGTCCCGGCCGGCACCTGACCCATGTAGCCGTATGCGCCGTTCCGCTTTTTGTAGATGCGGTAATAGTCGGCTCCGGTGACGGCCGCCCATGTGATCGTGTTGAAGTTTCCGGACGGAGCCCCCGGCCTGGTCCCCAGATCGTTGGTGACGGCGGCAGCGTCGCGCGGCTCGCTCTCGCGACCGCTCGCCTCGCTGACCACAGTGACCGCGTATTGGTAGCTTTGCGCCGTATAGCCGTCATCGGCCGGATTGCTGAATGTGACCGTGGCCACGGCCGAAGCTGTCGCAGGCTTGTCCGGAGCCGTGCCTATAGGCGCGGCGTCCCAGCGCCAATCATTGTGACTGAACCGGCGGAGGCGCTGGAGGGGATGGGCCAGATGGGCGAACAGCATCGTATCCGCCGATTGCTCGTAGCGGATCGCCTCCAGCTCGTCCGCAGTGAAGACATGCGGAACTTCGTAGATCGCAGCAGCGCCCATTACGGGAGAACCTCCAAAGGCCGATCCAGTTTGATGTTGTGGGTGAAGATCATGCGCCCCATCACATCGCCCGCGCCATAAATGCCGTCGCCGGTGGTGATCTTGGCGACGCGGATCATGCCGATAAAGTCGATTTGCGTCACCGGCTCCCAGCGGAAGCCGTCGCTGTCTGACACGGCCACATTGACCCCGAGCGGCAGGGCCTTCGCGTTGATGAAGATGACGCCGCGCTCCGGGTGCATGACCGCGACCGGGGCGGTGTCGGACATGGTGAGCGTGACGCCGGTTTCCGTGACGACGCGATAGCCTGGCGCATAGGCGATGAGGTTCGCATCGACCGACCCCATAAAGGCCCCGCTTCCGTCCGGGCGCATTTTCGTAATCGGGGAGCCCTTGGCTGCGTCGCCGGCCATAAGGCCGGGCGCCAGCCAGCTTTCCGCCCAGACGCAGGTTCGCGGCGGGGGCTCATCGTCAATGATCGGCGGCGGGGTGACGGGCGGAACGTCCGGATACCCGCCAGTCCCTCCGTCGTCATCCCCGGCCACGCCACCCTCAGAGCCGGTCCAGACGCCCCACTCCGTCGAAATGGCGTCGAAGGTAATATTGTCGCCATCGACCGCCGTGACGGTCAGGGTTCGGCCGTTCAGCTCCGTCATCCCGGATTGGCCGGTGAAATAGACCTGCATCCCCACGGTGTAACCGCTGTTTGGGATGATGACGACGAGCGGATTGGAGTTGGCCGCGCCGGTCACGATCAGCTCCGGCCGAAGCACCAGCCCGCCGTCGTAATAGACCCGCATCATTTCGGGCGTGAACTCCAGGGCATAGGACTGATTGAGCGAGAAGGTGAAGGGGAAGAGCCGCCCGATAGCGGAACTGTCCTTCAGCTCAGACCCGAACCGGAAGCCGGGGCGGTTGTAGGCTCCGCCGGCCGGCAGCAGCAGGACGTTGCGGGCCAGATCGAGCCCCGTCTTGTATTTGGCCGTGTCATGACGCGCGCGGACCTGGCGGCCAATCTCGCCGCCGACGAAACTGTTGATGTCCGTCCGATAGGCCATCAGAGGTCATAGTCCATTTCGACGGCATACAGCTCGCCCGGCAGGAAGTTTCCGTAGGTCTGGCCTTGCGCGTTCTTCAGCACGGCGACGGCCCGGTCCCGATGAAGCTCAGCCTCGCCCAGCAGGGAGTTGCGTCGCGAGGAATCCTTCTGGAGGGGATAGACGATGTTCGCCGCCAGCGCGGCTTGCATGGCCTTCAGGAACATGGGCGGCATGGCCGAGACGGGTGGATCGTTCCGGATATACTCCAGCATGACGCTGGAATAGCGGGTGTAATACCGATCTTCCTCAATCTCGAAAGGCAGGGCCACTTCCGTCGCGCCGAGGAAGACGCCGCCGGGCAGGTTCGGGCCGCTCAGCATCCGCAACTCCGTCGCCACGTTGTTCGGGCGGGCGAAGGCATACCAGCCGGTGTCCAGCCGGTCAGAGGTGATCGGGGAGAGCGCGGCGCGCATCCGGGCGAAGGGCCAGTCTGTCGCGGCGAGCAGCTCTTCCAGCACCTTGGGATACTGACGGGAGCAGACCTTGGCGGCTTGCGTGTTGTCCCCGAGCGACTGGATCGGAGAATGCCCGATGTCATCCAGCGCCCGGTTGCACAGATCGACGGGAGCGAGGGCCATGAGGCTTTCCTATTGCGTCGGAGAGGCGGGAACCACCGCCATGTGTGCCACAGGGGCGGCCTTCGCGCCAGAACACCCGTCCGCTGCGCTGGAGCCCTGCGCATCCGCCGGGCGGATCGCGCTCCCGATCAGGAAGAGAAGGCCGCACACGACCAGGCAGGAGACGGAAAGGCGGCGCATCGATCGATCAGAGAGGGCGCGGTTCATCGGCCGTCCTTTGCGAAAAGGGGGCGGCAGTCGAATGACCACCGCCCCCGGATCATAGCAGCGAAAGAGGGCTTAGGCCCGCTTCGCCTTTTCCTTGGCCAGAAGGTCAGCCAGGGAGTCGCGGTCGGAGCCTTCGCCCGAGGTGGGATAGGTCACGCCCAGCTCGTCCAGATCGCGGGTGATGTCCGCTTTCTTGACGTAGCCGCCGGCTTTGCCGTCGCCGTCCGGATCCACCAGGTTCGCGTTCTCGCGCTGCGCCGCCTCGACCACCGAAGCATCGGGGCCGGGGTTGAACTGCGCAGCGTCGTCCAGCGCAGCCCGCATTTCCTCGCCGGACACGCGGTCCAGTCCGGTGGTCGGAACGCCCGGCACCCAGATTTCATAGGTCATGCCGTTGCCGACCGGAACGAGCCACTGGCCATTGCCGGCGCGGATCGCACCGTTCGGAAGGCCCGAGGGCAGGAACTCGCTGGAGGTCGGATCATCCGAGGCGAGGCCGACATAATCGAGGTTCTTCCCGATCTTGGGCTTGCCGTCGTCATCGGTCGCCACGTCCAGCGTGATTTCCGAGCCGATGGGGATGAGGTGTCCGGCCGTGCCTTCGCCCGCGAAGAAGGGGCCGATGACGCGGACCTTGACGGCGATGGTCTTGGGTTCTTTGGCGTCTGCCATGATCGTATGTCCTGTTCAGGAAAGGGGCGGAAGAAACCCGGCCTTAGAGGCCGGTGTTTCCGGTGGGGCGTCCAGCGATGGGCGAGGGGCTGTTCTTCACCAGGCCGGCCGTGACCGTGCCGCCGGTGAAGACGGCGGTTCCGTTGTCGTATTGGAAAGCGACATACCGCTTGGAGGTCTGCGGGACGGCGATGTCCATGAGAACCCGGCCGGCCGTCAGATCGGCCACGGCATAGGCGACGCCGCCGTTGGCAGACGCGAGGATGGTGGGCGAGGACAGATCAGCGTTCGCGCTCTCGACCAGATGAACGATCAGGGTTCCGGCGCCGTCCGAGGTGAAGGCGGAGCCGACGAGGGCGATAGCGCGCAGCTCTTCCGAGCGGCCGATGTCACGGCCCGAAGCGGCGAGGTCGATGACAGTGGAGAACGCATCGCCGGTGACGGCTTGCGCGGTGGAGCAGGTGAGTTGGCGGTCCATAATCATGGCGATGTTTCCCAGAGGGGTGAGGGGACCGGACTATTCCGGCCCCCCAGATCAGGCTCAGACGACGCGGGCCTCGTCAGCGACCAGAGCGTCTTCGCGACGCAGCAGGATGCCGTTGAAGTCCGTGAGCGGGCCGCCGTCCGTGGCGCGGTTGGTGAAGGCGGCGCGCTCCTTGTTGCCCTGGCGCTGGGCCATGGTGTGGATTTCGCGCGGCATGTAGATGCGGGTCCGGGCGCCCACGCGGTGCAGGCGGCCGAGGCCGGCGGTCAGAAGGTCCGCCAGGTCCGCGCCGGTGGACATGTTGGAGGTCAGCAGCGACTTGTCGATGTTGGCGATGCGGACGACGTAGCGGCGATCCTTGACCGCGAGTCCGCAATTCCACTCATAGTGCGAGCGGTAGGCGAGGAACTCGTTGCCGTTGTCGTCCGCCACCATGTCGCCGGTCCAGTGACCGTCGCCAAAGTCGGTGCGGTTGGTGGTGATGTCCGCGTGGTGCAGGCCGCCGATGGTCCCCTTGGGATAGATGCCATACACCTTGTCGGTGTCCCAGGTGACGATCCAGATGGAGGCGTTGTCAGTCCCGGTTCCGCCAGCGTCCAGAACCTGATCGTCTGCAGCGACGTTGAAGCGCGGAGTCAGGCCGGTGAACGACTTGGGATCGGCCGTCTGGTTGCCATACCAGAGGGTCGAAGCGAAGGTCTGACCCATCGCCTCGATAAACGCCTTGTCCTCGTTCACGCGGGTTCCGGCCGGGTCGCCCGACAGGATCGCCAGCTTGCGGTCGATGATCGCGTTGGCTTCCAGCAGGGCCGCCGCTTCATCGAACTGCGCGGTGGTGGACTTGCTGCGCGCCACGCCCTCGTTCAGCCGGCGGAAGCCGACCGAGGGGAGCGAGCTGCGATAGGTCACGCGGTCGCCGGTGACGAGGTTGCCCTCTTTCCAGACCATATCCTCGATAGAGGGTTGGTCCTTGTTCAGCAGCTCCGCCACCTGGGCGCGGGCGCCACCGGGATCACGGTTGGTGGTGATGTCCAGAAGGGTCGGGACGTTGACGTTGATGACGGCCATTAGAAGTCTCCCTAGCGTCTCACGACGTATAAAGCGGGTTGCCCCCGCCCGGATGGACGGAGGAATAAGCGGTGGCGGTTACCCGCCGGACGAATCCACCGGCTTCATGTCCCCATACATGATTTGACCCGGCGTCTTCTGGACCTGAGCAGCGTGGTCCGATTGGTGGATGGTGTCTTCCGCCAGGGCCTTGCCGGCGGCGATGAACGCGCCGACGATTTCCGGGTGGTTGAAGAGGGGGGCTTCCCGAACCAGAGCCTTCGCGCCGTCCGAGGTGAAGAAGCGATCACGGAAGCGCGCGGCATGGGCCAGGTTCTCTTGCAGCTTCGCGCCGCCGAACTCCGGATGAGCCCTGGTTTCCTCGACCCAT
The DNA here is from genome assembly GCA_964527675.1 of uncultured Brevundimonas sp. Lineage (GTDB taxonomy): Bacteria > Pseudomonadota > Alphaproteobacteria > Caulobacterales > Caulobacteraceae > Brevundimonas. The sequence goes on from CAZGPS010000004.1 coordinate 31,667, forward strand.
GTGCGGGATTGCTCGCTGATCGCGGCGGTTTGCTGATCGGCCGCGCCGGACATGGCCTTGTCCACAGCCGACTTCAGGACGGGCGCGAACTGATCCACGAACGCCTGCGCCTTCTCAGGGGTGTCGATGCCCTGCGCCCGCATCAGGGGCGTGGCCTGCGTCAGCAGATCATCGTCCAGAGCCTCGAAACCCTCCGGAGCCTTCAGGCCCTCGAAAGGAACCGCCAGAGCAGCGGCCTTCTGTTCTTCGGTCTGTTCGCCTTCGCCCTCGCCGGGCTTGGCGTCGTCACCCTCGCCAGCCTTGCCGATGAGGGAGACATCATCGCCCTCGCCTTCGCCAGCCTTGGCGGCTTCAGCAGCAGCGGCGGCGTCCGCACCGGCGTCGCCGGTTCCGGCAGCAGCGGCAGCAGCCGCGTCAGCGGCGGCGGTGTCTTCAATGGCGGAGGTGTCAGCGGTCGCGTCAGTCATCTGGGATTACCCTTTGGATTGGAGGTGAGCTTGTTCGGTGGCTAGGCGCAAATCAGTCTGAGGACAGACCGACCGGATACCATCGAGAACTTCTAACCCCAGATCGCGGCGACCCTCGCTGTGAGCAAGAGCCGTGGGTTGCGTCCAGAACGTGCGCGCATTGATGCGCGCTTTCTCGATAACGGTCAAGAGGAACCTATGGAACTGCGGCTGATCCATAAGCCACCTTATGTCCTCTTCCTCAGTCTGCTTCTTCACCGCCTGTCGCGGCGTCATGCGCGGAGGGGCGGTCGGATCAACCTCGTCGTCGTCCAGCTCAGCGAAAGGTCCGGCCATTCATCACACTCCAGGTGAGCCAGTGAGGGCGTCCAGCATGGACCGCCCGTTCCCCATGTCCGTCTCCGACAGCAGCCGCGCCGCGTTCGCTCCGGACTCGACTTGCGGCATGGCCGCGAGAGCCTGTTGAGACTGTTCCGCCTGTTGCCGCGACTGGCGAAGCTCAGCCACGTCGTCATCCGAGCGGATCATCTTCGGAGGCGCGCCGGCCAGCGACGCATACTCGTCAATCATCTGGTCCGCGTCGATCTTGTCAGCCGTGCCCGGGAAGGCCGCGAGCAGGTTTCCGGTGAAGGAGGCGGTCCGCTCGATAGCCGCGAGGCCGATCATGCGTTGAGCCTGCGCCAGAACCCCGTCGAAACGGACCTTGATCGCCATGCCCGCCAGCTCTTCCGGGGGCGGAGGCAGGGCGCCCGAACGCTGGAGGATGTTGAACGCCTGCGTCACGGCGGGATCCAGCTTTTCGTTGCCGGCGCGCTCGACCACCGGGCCGAGCTGCGTCAGTTGCTCTTCATGCTTCCGGGCGATGGCCTGGACGTTCTGATAGGCGGACGAGTCCATACCGATGAACGCCTTGAACAGATCGGCATAGAAGGTCGCGTCAATCTTGCGCTCCGCCTTCTCGATAGAGCCTTCCATGGCCTGAAGCGCCTGATACTCGACCCGCCACAGGGCATAGACCTGTTGCTGATCCGAGGGCGCGAACATGGTGACATCGCCGGGATTCGTGCGCAGGACGCCGCCGGGGATGTTGGACGGAGCCGCGAGCGGCGGCCGGGCCATGTAATCCATGAGCTGCGTCTTCTTCAGCTCGTGGTGCTGGAGACGCCGCGCCGTCGAAACGGCGCGCATCCCCGGAGATTCGCCATAGACCCCCGAGCCCGCGACATCCCAGCGTGGAGCCCAGAAGGGCCGCTCTTCAAAACCACCGAACGAAATGATCCCGTCAGCCTTGTCGGCGTTCAGCTCCCAATAGATCGAGCGATAGGCCATGTTCGTCCGATCCATGCGCCCATAGATGCGCTCAAGGTTCGGCTCGATAGCGTGCATGATCGGGACGATGGTGTCGTATTTGCCCTCCCGGTGAAGGGTCTGGAGCGCCCTGGAGAACTTGCCCTGCGGGAACCGGGCGTAGATTTGCGCAACGGTCATGTCGCACTGGCGATAGAGGGTATCCACCCGGTTCGCGTCGTTCTGCGCAATCCAGTAATCGCCCCACTCCAGAGGGAGGCAGGCGGCGCCATACTCCCAATGCGGGATCATGAGCGTGGCTTCCGTCCCGAACAGCCCTTGCTCCCCGAACCCCTGCGTCGCAGCGCTGTAGAAGCCGCAGCGCGAGAACAGGTCGTAGATCAGGGCGGTGACGGTCGCGAGCCACTCCTTCACAGGCCCGAACTCCATCATGTCCGGGTCTTCAGGGCGCAGGGAGAACCACGGCTGCGACGGCGAGCAGAGGCCGGAACTGACCCCGTTGCGCATAATCTCCCAGGCGCGGACAGGGTGATCGTTATAGAGCTTCTCGTTCGTCCAGCCCTTGAGCGTCGCCGCGTTCGACGCGCCGGCCGACACGGTTCCATCCTTCGCGGTCCGGCGCATGTGACGGCTGAACCGGAGCTGTTCGTAGCGCGCCACGCTCTCGTTGATGCGCTCGACCGGAGCCCGGTGAACCTTCATCCCCGATAGGCGGGTCTGGACCTTCTCCAGAACGTCGATGTCAGAGATTGCGGCCATGGTCAGTCTCCCCGCATCCAGTCGGCAAGAGCCTTCTGGATCATGCCCCACATCCAGAAAGTGTCGCGCTTGCCGTGGCGGCTTGTGGACGAGGCATAGCGCCCGGTCTTGATGCGATCCAGCCCGGCAGGACTGGCGTAGATGATGACGATGGCTTCCGGGTCCAGGTCGCCGGATTCGATGTCCGCCAGCGCCGCCTTCAGGGCGTCGCGGGGTTCCCACGTCCGCATGTCCAGCTCGCGCCGTTCGGCCTTCGCGCGGACCAGCGCCAGATCGGTAACCCCGTCAGCCACGCCCTATTGCCCCAGAAGGGCGACGCCCCGCGTCGGAGCCTGCCCCGAGCCGTTCGGATCGGTGAACGTGGTGGCGGACATCGAGGCCCGGCGCATGAGGTTCTGGAGGGACCGGGAGGCGACGGCCGGTTGATCCGGCATCCGCGCGGCCTGACGGGCAGGGATCGGCTTGGGTGGCGCCGGGGCCGATGAACCGCACATGCGAAGCTCCACGAGAGAATGTCCGGCCCTGAATATCACAGGACGGGCCTGTTGCCACCATAGCCTTGTTCGATGCTGGACGGGGTAATACATTCAGCCAGCGTTTCGACGCCAATGGGACAGACTTGGCCCGCCTCTTCACAGGGGCGGGCCTCTTTTCGATCAGAGCCCGTTGTTCGCGAACGGATCATAGGTGGTCTGTCTGGCCTGCGCAGCGAGCGCCGCCAGAACCGATGTCTTCACCGTGGAAATCAGGGCCATGACCGCAGCGTCCGCCCTGTCAGGCGACCGCCCGAGGCGCTTGGCGATGTCTTCCTTGGGCTCGATCAGGATACCGCCCGGCGTCAGCTTCCACTTCGGAGCGGCCAGCTCAGCCCGCATCATCATGTCGGGCGGCAGAGCGATCGGATCAGGGTTCGTCGGGTCCAAAGCCTCGCGCATCCGCCAGTAGAGCAGGGCGCGCATGTTCTTGAACTTGAGCCCGCCTTCCTTGGTGACTTCCTCCGTCGTCCCCGTCGCGCCGTTGATCCCGATTGTCTGGATGTTGTTCGTGGAAAGGAAGTCGAAGGCCGACGAGCCCCAGCCCACAATGTCGATATGGACCGGAGCGCCGTCGCGGCGAGCGACCAGGACGTGACCGGCGGCGGCCGGGCCGTCCGGCGTCAGAGCGCCAGCATGGGCGAGGAACTCGTCAAACCACGTCCCATGCCGGCGGGAGATAACCGTCTCGTCCTGACCACCGCGAGAAACGTCCGCGCCGATGGAATCCATAACGCCCTTCACGTCGCGGGGCTTCCAGCGAGCAATGGCCGCATCGATCCAGACGGTCGGGATGACTTGCCAGGCATCGTCCTCGATCCCGGCGCGGAAATCGCCCTTGAGCATCTGGGATCGCAGCGGTTCGGGCAGACCTTGAAGCGTCGTCATGTAGCCAGTCCCCATGAGATACGGGTTGTCGCTCACCTTGGCCGCGATGAACGTCCGTGAGAGCGGGATGATGATGTCAGTCTCAGCATAGTCGGCAGGCTTGAACTCCGTGACCCGCTTGCCGTCGATCAGGACGAACGGCGTGTTGTCCGGAACTTCCAGATCCTTTCCCTTCACCGTGGCGAACCAGCGCAGCTCCCCCGGCTTAGCCGGGTTCGGGTGCATGTCGTCCAGCCACGGCGCGAAATAGGCGATGATCCAGCGGCCCTCCGCCGTCGTAGGCGGGTTGAAGGCCAGCAGGGCTTGGCACCGTTGCCCTGGGATGGTGGTGCGCATCCAGCCCATGAGGAACCGGACCTGAAGCTCGAGAAAGTTTGCGGCCTCGTCAAAGACGATCAGATCGTGAGGGCGACCCTGATACTTCTTCTCGTCGCCGGGGTTCGGCGTGGACGCCAACTCAATCTGCAGCGACTTGCCGTCGTCCCTGCGCTGGCGCCAGACGCCCTTCTGGCTGTTGTATCCCTCGCGCCCGCCAAACAGCTCTTCAAGCCGATCCTCGATAGCGGTCAACTCGGTCCCGACCCTACGGAAGATCGCCACCTTGCGGTGGTCCGTGATCGCCTTGCCGCAGGCCAGGTCCGTCTTCCCACCGCCGGCGGCGCCGCCATAGCCGATGATGTCGGCCTCGCTCCGGTAGGCGTCCGACTGAGGGCCTGGCAGCGCCCGCCACCGGCGGGCTTGCATGTCGCGGGCGATGAACGCCTTGGCGAAAGCCTGTTCTTCCGGCGTCATGTGCGCCCAGAGGGCCTTGATCGCGGAGGGGCGCATACCGGGCTCAGGAGCCCATGAGCATCGAGACGCCCAGAGCAACGGCGGCGATGATGACCACCCACGAAACCGCGACCACCACCCACGCCCGGCGGTTCGCGCGCTTGCGGCGCTCCCGCCCCTCGTTCGCCTGCCAATCGATCATGACGCTCGCGCCTTCGCCTCCGCATGGCGCCGGTCCACAGCCTTCCGACAGGTCTTGCAGCCCACCCGGCCCTTGCCGACCTTGCGGCTGTTCTCGGGCGTCTTGGCATGGCCGCACCCGAACGTGGCGAGGGTGGTGAGCTCGCCGGTCCTGGCGTCAAAGACGTTGATCGCCCCCGGCTTCAGGACGAGCGGCCCCTTGGGCGTGGCGATGACGGGCGGCATTTCGTTCTCCCAGACGCCTTCCGCCTCGCGCCCACGGAAGCGAGCCATCTTCCCGCCCCCAGCTCCGCCGCCGTAGCGCACCACACCGGCAGCGATAGCCTCACCCATGGCGACCGGATCAACCACCGTGGCCACATCCCCATACCGGAGCGAGTCCCCGTCAGGAAACGAGCGGTCAGCCTCGCGCGACGCCTGGTCCAGCATCCATTGAGCGTCTTCCGCATCGGTCGCGCCGACCACCTCGACACTGGCAGGGTGATCGGTCCCGTCTTCCATGGTCGCGAAGGCAGGAGTGGGCGACGGGAGCGGGGTGCGCACGGTGTAGCGGGGAAGCTCGCCATCCTTCCATGGGATGTCTTCCATGACGGGCGAGGGAGCGAACATCGCCTCCCGCACAGACTTGAGCCGCTCATACCGCTCTTCCGGAGCCAGCGTCTCGAAAGGCGCGGGACCGCTGATAGCCCGGACGATGAAGGCGTTGACCGAAAGCCCGGCCTGGCGGGCGCGCTCTTGCGCTTCCGCCTTCTCCGCCGGCAGGAGCCGGACGCTCAGGATGGTGGTGGAGCGGGCCATCAGACGCCTCCGCCGAAGATCGGCAGAGCCAACCACTCCGCTTCAGTGATGATGAACGGCGAACAGTGCGGGCGACGGATCATCGCGTATCCCTTTCCGTGTGCGAGGTAAGTGAGCTTCGACCCGTCTCCAACCCGATACCGAACCTTGAAGTCCGACCCCAGCCCATTGGGCCAGTGGAGGCGGTCTTCCCGAGGGCGACTATCGAAGGAGGGTCTGGCCATGCTCCGGTATTACACCCTATCCGGCGTCGCCGCTACAGCGAGAAGACGACGCAGACGGCGGCGATCACACTGACAAGGCCAGCACCCAGCACATAGACCAGCAAGAGCCCGTCCCAGCGAGAAGGCGGCCTCATAGCCACACCAGACCGAGAACTAGTCCGTTCCAGACGGCGGCATAGCCTTCATGGCCAAACCGGCAGATCGGGAGGGCCTCAATCGTTTCGACGCGATAGGCGGCTTGGCGCGGCGCAGAGACGGCGAGCGGACCAGAGGCAGGAAACTTGCCGATGTCCAGATCAACTCGGAGCCGTCGTTCGCGGATCAGGGTTTCACGGCCACCACGCTCAGCCATCCAGCGCCATTGCTTTTGAACGTCCAGCGCCTTCTTCACATCAAGGCTCAGTCGCTCTGCCCGATCAAGGAAGTCCTGACCTTCCGCCAGCTCCAGAGAGAACGACGGCCACCGGGCCGGATGCATGAACATCTGGGGCGGGAACTGCGCACGAGGGCCGGGCGCAAACGCCTTCACATCCATCATGATCGTCGTCCAGCGCCGAATCCGCTGACGATGACCGCGCCGCTCCCGCCGCTTGGCGCGGCCGGGCGAGCGCACCTTGCTCCAGTCCTCGTGATGATCGACCAAGGTGGGATCGAGGATCAGCTTGTAGCCTTGGACTTCAGCCGGCGGTCGGCCGGGGTGAAAGGCCAGCGGGTCCAGCGGCATATCTGGCGCGGCCGTCATTCGCCAGCCTCCCTCTTCTCATACCAGGCCACCGGCAGGATCGAGAAGGCGAACATGGGGATGGTTTCCACCCAGATCGGCCGCAGCCACGTCCAGCCGGTCTTTGTCAGGCAGGGGAGCCACGCGAACGACCGCCAGCGGGTCGGACGGGTGAGGCGCTCCAGCGCCTCGACCGAGACGGTTCGCCCACAAGAACACTCACACATGACGCAGCACCGCTTCTAGCCAGTCCTCGACAACGGACATGGCCTCGTGAGGGTCGGAATGGATCGCCGCGAACAACTCCAGATCAAGGCCGGGCTTTTGCGGCGCCATGGCCCGGATGACGACGCGCGCCTGATCCTCATGCCGCTTCACCGTCGAAGCCAGAACCGGATCAGTCCAGGACATTTCGACCAGCTCCCACCATGTCGGATAGTCTGGGCCGCGCTCGCCGTCATAGAGCGCCTCGGCAACGCGGCTCAGGACGGGAAGATCGGTCCCAAGCTCAGGCAGGACAGGAGCGGCCGGGACCGGCTTGCGCACCGGCAGGGTCAGAACCTCGCCCATCACGCGCCGCCTTCGACAGCAGCGACAAGGGCTTCCGAGAATGGGACCGTCTCTTGACCGAGGAAGGCCCGGAACCTGTCCGTCGCCCCAGCAGAGCCGTCAGCCATGGCATAGGCCCCGGCCAGTATCGGGTCAGCAACAGCGGTGACGGTGCGCTCGCCCATGACGCCGACGCGCTCCAGCAGCGGGAGGCCGTCGCGCTCGACCAGCACCCACGATCCCCACGATATGCGCGGGTCAATCATGCTCGCGTCCACAGTCGTCACGCCAGCCATCAGTCGTCCCCATCCCTGCGCCGGCGGGCGTCTTCCAGTATCCCGGCCATCCGGGCGAAGGCGGCGGTATCGTCCAGCTCCAGCGGCTCGCCGTCAGGCCCGCCGTGGTTCAGCTTCACCATTTCGCCGTAGCGACGGGGATCCCACTTCGCCAGCAGCTTGAGCCGGGTTTCGATGCGCAGCTTGGACCGGGTGACATGCTCCCCATCGACCTTGACCCCGATGACGACGCCCTGGCTGTCCTTCACTGGCTCCCAATCTCGCGTGTCATTGTCCGCGATTGTCAGGGTGTCGGCGGCGATGTAATCCCAGCCATCATCGCGCGCGCGCGCGAAGTCTGCGGCAAATGTCTCAGGGACACCGGGGGGAGGTTCCT
>CAZGPS010000005.1:0-31311 GCA_964527675.1 uncultured Brevundimonas sp.
GAGCATCAGACTACGAATCTGAGGGTCGGACGTTCGAATCGTTCCGGGCGCGCCATTTTCTCCTGCACCTGCTGACGGCCGCCGGTCCGGTCACGATCCGCCGCGGTCGGGCTGCGTAGATGTTCGGCCTGGGGCGAAATGGGCCGAGTCCCGGACGACCGGCAAGCCGGTGGGCGTGACTGAAGCATCGCCCCGACCAAATCGCATATGACAACACGCGGCCGTCGGTGGCGGGATGCTGTGGCGAACCGGGCTGAGCGACCGCCACCCTGCGGGCGGGCCGCGAGAACGAGGTCGGGGGCGACGGTCTGAACCGTCGCCCCCGACACCCTTCGCTCGCTGCCGGGACCGTTCGCCCTTGCCGCCACCGCCCCCGGCGACCCGCAGGCCGGTCGCGTCAGAAAGCGACCTTCACCCCGGCCCGCAGGCCGCCGCCCTCGGTCGAGCCGAAGCGGGCGTTGGCCTCGAAAAAGCCGGTGACCGGCCCGGACTCGCCCAGGCTGACGCCGAAGGACGCCTCGCCGTAGTCCGGCTTGCCGTGGCCCGCCACCACCAGCGCCGAGGCGCCGGAGCCGATCGACGCCGTATCGTCCCCCTCGAACTCGCGGACATAGCTGGCGCCCGTGTAGAGGAAGCCGCCGCTGGCGAGGTAGGCGCCGAACCGCGCGCCGAACCGGCCGCGGACGCTGCGGTCCGGGTCGAAGGCCGCGCCGACGGTCCCGACGGTGAAGCCCTTCAATTCGGTCTCGACCCAGCCGACGCTGGCGAAGGGCTCGAGGACATAGGCGCCGCGGCTGAAGCGATGGCCCAGCTCGACCATGGCGCCCTGGCTGTGGCCGTCCAGCGACGCCCTGAGGCTGGCCGGCAGGTTCTGGATCTCGCCGCCGTAGTCGTCGTACTTCACCAGGACGTGGGCGAAGGAGCCGCCGGACGACCAACCGGCGTAGGCGCCGAGATTCCACACCTCCGCCTCCACCCGGTCAGCCGTCTCGCGGATGTCCTGATGCGAGCTGAGATAGCCGCCGGTGATCCCCAGCTTCAGCTGGCCGATGGATGTGGCGCGGACGATGTCGGCCCCCCCCTGGGCGCCGAAATAGTCCTGGGACTGCGAGAGATCGACCCTTGTCTGCGGCCCGGACAGCGGCGTCACGACCCTCTCGACGCGGTCCCCCTCCCCGTAGGGCTGGAACCAGAAACCGCCGCTGTTCTCGCCGGCGCCGCCGTCGTCGGCCATATCCCGCTCGGACGCGAGACGCCGGGTCCAGCTGTCGGCCGACTTGTACCAGAGGGTGCGCATGGCTTGCGGGTAGGTCGCCAGCGCCAGGGCGGACTGGTTCGCTTCCGCCGCCAGATAATAGCCGAAGCTGCCGGGCTTGTAGACGACGGCGTAGCGCAACAGACCGCTGTTGAACCCGCCGCCGGGCAGGTTGAAGGCCGCGGCGTCGGACGGCGCCTGCCACAGTTCCGAGCCGTGCAGGGGCGTCATATGTCCGGTCGGATCGTCGAACAGCGCGTCCAGATAACCCGTCTGGAACAGGCCCCGTTCCCGCGCGGCCTGGCTGGTCAGGGCGTCGCGCGCCATCTCGAGGTAGGGCCCCTGGATATGCTTCAGGGCCGGCACGGGGAAATAGCCCTTCTTGCGGTCGATCACCTCGGCCGGGATCACCTTGCGGGCCGCCTCCTTCAGCACGCCCTTGCCGCCGTGCGACAGCTTGTGCTGCGGCGGGATGCGCGCGGCCAGCTCGACCAGCTCATGATCGAGGAAGGGCACCCGGGCTTCGAGCCCGAAGGCCATGGTCATGTTGTCGACCCGCTTCACCGGGTCGTCGACCAGCATCACCTGACTGTCGAGGCGCAGCGCCTTGTCGACCGGCGTCGTCGCCCCGGGCCGGGCGAAATGGGCCTCGACCAGGGCGCGGCTGACGTCCGTGTCGGCCAGCCATCGCGGGTTGAGCTGTTGCGACAGCGTCTCGTGCGACCGGTCGAAGAAGGCCTGGGCGTAGGTTTCGACGGGATCGCTCGCGTCCGTCATCGGCGGGTACCAGTGGTAGCCGGCGAACACCTCGTCGGCGCCCTGGCCCGACTGCACCACCCGGATGTGTTTCGAGACCTCCTGGCTGAGCAGGTAGAAGCCGACGTTGTCGTAGGAGACCATCGGCTCGGACATGGCCCCGATCGTGCCGGGCAGGGCGTCCATCAGCCGGTCGTGCGGGACGAAGATCTGGTGATGGTCGGTTCCGTAGTGGCGGGCGATCAGGTCGGACCAGACGAATTCGTCGCCCTTCTCGCCATTGGCCGCCTCGAAGCCGACCGAGAAGGTCATCAGATCCGTCTGGCCCAGTTCGGCGAGCAGGCCGACGACGAGGCTGGAATCGACGCCGCCCGACAGCAGCACCCCGACCGGCACGTCGGCGACCATGCGCCGCTTCACCGCCACCCGCAGGCTGTCCAGCACGCGGTCACGCCATTCCTCGAAGGGTCTCGCCTCATCCTCCGCGCCACGGGTGAATTCGGGAGTCCAGTAGACCCGGTCGCGGCGGCTGCCGTCCGGTTCGATCACCCGGATGGTGGCGGGCGGGAATTTCTTCACGCCGTTGAGGATGGTGTGCGGCGGCGGCACGACGGCGTGGAAGCTCATGTAATGATGCAGCCCGACCGGATCGATCGACCGGTCGACATCGCCGGCGGCCAGCAGGGCCGGCAGGGTGGAGGCGAAGCGCAACCGCCGGCCGGACTCGGCCACATACAGCGGCTTGATGCCGAACCGGTCGCGCGCCATCACCGTCCGCCCGCTGTCCCGCTCGTGGATGACGAAGGCGAACATGCCGTGGAAGCGTTCGACGCAGCGGTCGCCCCACGCCCGCCAGGCCTTGAGCACCACCTCGGTGTCGCCGGTGGAGAAGAAGCGGTAGCCCTCGCCCTCCAGCTCGGCGCGCAGTTCGGGGTAGTTGTAGATGCAGCCGTTGAACACGCCGGTCAGGCCCAGCTCCGGATCGGCCATGGGCTGCTGGGACTTCTCCGACAGGTCGATGACGCTCAGCCGGCGGTGACCGAAGCCGACCGGACCCCTGAGGATGATGCCGGAGCCGTCAGGTCCGCGCGGCGCGAGCGTATCGGTCATTCGTTGCAGCGCGCCGGCGTCCGCCGGCTTGCCGTCGAAATTGATCTCGCCGCTCAGACCGCACATTTATCCGCCTTGTGTTGTGGAAGGTGCGTACACAAATGGTTTGTGTACCAAGGAATACAACCCGAATGCGCGCGACTGGTTCTCCCCCTCCATCCGAAAATCCGGTCGATCCGGCCACGACCCTGCTCCGGTCGATGCGCCGCATCGCCCAGGCGATCGACGTCCGGTCGCGGGAGATCGCCCGGCTGACCGGCCTGACCCTGCCGCAGTTGATCGTGCTCGAGGCGGTGCGAAGCCAGGGTCAGGTCACAACCCAGCAGATTTCGCGGGAGGCGGCCATGTCTGCTTCCACCGTCGTCGCCGTGCTGGACAAGCTGCTGGCCAAGGGGCTGGTGGAGCGGGACCGCTCGGTGATCGACCGGCGCGTGGTGCACACACGGCTGACCGCCGCCGGGGCCGACGCGCTCAGGGCGGCGCCGCCCCTGCTTCAGCCGCAATTCATCGCCGCCTTCGCCGAACTCGAGGAAGCTGAACGCAGCCGGCTGGCGCAGGCGTTGCAACGAATCGAGCTGCTGATGACGACGGCGACCCTGGGTGAACCCCTGCCCGCCGGCGCGTCAGTCAGCGGGGCCGATCCGGATACGGATGGCTAGCCGGTCTGCTTCGGAAGCCGGGCGACCACCGACGCCAGACCTCCAAGAAGCAGGCGGGACGCGTCGGTGGTCTCGCAACCGGCGGCGAGAATCAGTCGAAGGGCGTGGACGTGAACCTCGACCGCGGGCCATCGCCAGCAGACTCCCGCGATCATCCGGTCGCTGGTTTCGCACAGGCTGAAGGCGGCGGCGTAGAGCGGGCCGGTGTCAAAGAAGCCGGCCATGTCGGCGAAGGCCGAGGCCAGTTCATAGACCCGCGCCTCGGCGCCCTCTTCGCGCGTCCGGCACACCGCCTCCAGCTGGGAGAGGATCACGGCGAGGGACCGCATGCCTTCCTCCCGATGACTGTCGAGGCCCGCCTCGGCCGCCTGGACGGCCTCGGCCACGGTGCGTCCGCCCGGCCGGGCCATCTTGCTGGCAAGGGTGCTGCGGGCGCCCATTTTTCGAACCACGATCACAGGGCCACCCGGCGCGGCTTGAACATGCTGTCGATGTCGGACTGGTCCATATTCGCCTCCACTGCGGCGCCGACATGCGTCGAGAGGTCGCCGCTGCGGCGACCGGGGACATTGAGCGGCGGCCCCATGTTCCGCACCCGGCGATCCGGCCCCACGTAGCTTTCCGATTCGATGAACTCGCGCTCGTCAGTCGATAGCCAGACGATCCGTTGAAGCAGGACGGTGGGGGTAAGGGGTTTGGTGACGACGAAACTGGCCCCGCAATCACGGCTCTTGTTCACGCGGGACGTCGCAGCGTGGCTGGTCAGCATGACGACGGGGACCCGCCGCGTCGCCGCCGGCGCCTCCCGGCGCAACCAGTGAATAAAATCATAGCCGTCCATTTCGGGCATGGCGCAGTCGACGAGGATCAGATCCACGGGGCGCCGCTTGATGATTTCGGTGGCGGCCAGGGCCGAGCCGCAGCGGATCTGCTCCTTGACGCCGAAGCCCTGGCAAACCGAGCTCAGGATATCGAGGGCCTGGGGGTTGTCATCGATCAGCAGGACCGAGACGTGCTCGAGGTTGACCCGGTCGGACTGGCGGGAGGCGCGGGCCATCGGCTCACTCGAACATCACGAAGTCGCCGGACCGCGCGGCCGGGGCCATGCGGGCAGGTGTCGACGTGACAACGGACTGCAGCCGCTCGGCGAGGGCCGCCAAGGGAACGTCGGCCAGCGCCTCCTCGACCGGCGCCCCGCCTGAGAGCGCCCCCGACAGCGCCCGGAGCGAGTCCAGCGTCTGGTGCAGGTCGTCGATCGCCTGGGCCTTGACCAGCACGCCGGAGCGACGATCCGCCGGGGTCAGGCGCGCGTGTTCGGTGACCAGCGAGGTCAGGCTGTCCACCGTCTCCATCATGGCCGCCAGCTCGGTCGACAGGCCGGAGAACAGGGCTCGGGTTTGCGTCGGGCTCATCAGAACAACTCCACGGCGCCGGCGTCAGGCGCGACGACCGGACGGACGAGCGGCGGCGGACTGTGATCGGTGACGGGACGCTGAAGCGCCCGGCCGCTGACCGGCCAGTACTGCACGCGGCGTCCGCCGGCCCCCCGCAAGCTGCCGCCGGCGAGGGCGATCCCCTCGTCCCGCAGGAAGCGTTCGGCGAAGTCCGCATTGGCCAGGCCGACATCCTGCAGCGCGTCGAACATGCGCCCGCCGCCGAACAGCTTGGCCTCCATGCGATCGCGGCGCGCGCCCCGCTTGAGGCAGTCGTTGATCAGCACCTCCATGGCGTAGGCGCCGTAGCGTCGGCCGGCGTCCGGACCGGGGCCGGAGCCTTCGGGCAGCAGGAAATGGTTCATGCCGCCGACGCCGGCCGCCGGATCGCGCAGGCACATGGCGACGCAACTGCCCAGGATGGTGGTCAGCATCACGCCCGGATCGCTGGTCACATAATGCTCGCCCTGCCCCACGTGGACGCGGTGGGTGACGGGGGACTCTCGCAGGGCCGCCGTCATGTCAGGACGCCGAAGACCGTCTCGACCTTCTCCTTGAGCTGGGCGACGGTGAACGGCTTGACCAGATAGTTATTGACCCCGAACTGCACGGCGCGGGCGACCAGCTCGCGATCGGCCCGGCCGGTCAGCATGATGAAGGCGGCGCCGGCGATCGGCGGATGGGCCCGGACGGCGCGCAGAAGCCCGAGCCCGTCCAGATTCGGCATGTTGAAATCCGAGATGATCAGATGGGCCGGCTGGGCGATCATCTGGCGCAGACCCGCTTCGCCGTCCGCGGCCTCGCGGAATTCGCGGAAGCCGAGCTGTTGCAGGCTGGTGCGGACAAGCGAACGCATGGAGGCCTGGTCATCAACGATGAGGGTGTGGATGGCGGCGGCGGCGGGCATGCGGAAATCCTCAGACAGAGACAGGGACGGCGTCGCGCGGGTGGTCGGCGCAGACCTCGAGAATGGCGGCGGACAGGCGGCTCAGGGGCAGCTGACGCTCGACGGCACCGATCTCGAAAGCGGCCCTGGGCATGCCGTAAACGACGCAGCTGGACTCATCCTGGCCGAGGGTGCGGCCGCCGGCCTGACGGATTTCGAGCAGGCCCTGGGCGCCGTCGCGCCCCATGCCGGTCAGGATCAGGCCCGCTGTCGGCCGGCGCAGACGCGCCACGGAACGGAACAGGACGTCGACTGAGGGGCGGTGGCCGCTGACGGTGTCGGACTTCACCAGCCGGCACCGCGGCGTGGTCCCCGAGACTTCCAGATGCGCCTCGCCGCCCGGAGCGATGTAGATATGGCCGGGGGTCAGCGGCGCCCCGTCCGAGGCTTCCTCGACCGTCGCCGCCGACGACTTGTTCAGCCGCGCGGCGAAGCTGCTGGTGAAGGTGGCGGGCATGTGCTGGGTCACGACCGTCGCCGGGCAGTCGGCGGGGAAGGACGACAGGATGGTGAGCAGGGCCTCGACTCCGCCGGTCGAGGCGCCGATGGCCAGCACCAGATCCTTGTTGGCGCGATAATCGGCGTCGGGCCTCGCGGCCGGCGCGGCGCCGCCGGCGCGGACGCGCGAGCGGGCGGCGACCTTCACCTTGGCGGCGAGGTCGGCGAAGGCCTCCATGGCGGTCACCCCGGCCGAGGGCTTGCCGACGGCGTCCACGGCGCCGAGCTCCAGGGCGGCGAGGGTGATGCCGGCCCCGGCCTGTGTCAGGGTCGAGACCATGACCACCGGCATCGGCCGCAGACGCATGATCTTCTCGAGGAACTCCAGCCCGTTCATATTGGGCATCTCGATGTCGAGCGTGATGACGTCCGGATTCAGCCGCTTGATCGCCTCGCGCGCCTCCAGCGGGTCGGCGGCCGAGCCGATGACCTCGATTTCCGGATCGCGGCGCAGGGCGGCGGTGATCAGGCCGCGCATCGTGGGAGAGTCATCGACGACCAGGACGCGGACGGTCATGACGCCAGCCTGTAGGCGGTCAGACCACTGGTCCGCAGCTGTTTGACAGCCGGGCCGCTGACCCGTTCGGAATGGCCGATGTAGAGGGTCGCGCCGGGCGCCATCAGCGGGGTGAAGCGGCTCCATACCCGCTCCTGGGTGGCGTCATCGAAATAGATGACGACGTTGCGGCAGAAGATGACGTCGAACTTGCCGCGCATGGGCCAGTCGCCGATCAGGTTCAGCTCCTTGAACGACACCAGCCGCCGCAGCAGCGGACCGGCGCTGAGCCGGTCGCGGCCCTGGGCCGGAGCCTTGTCGAAGAAGCGATGGCGCAACAGGGCCGGCGCCGCCTCCAGCGCCTCTTCGGAATAGACGCCGGCGATTCCCTCGGCGACCATGTTCGGGTCGATGTCGGTGGCCAGGATGCGCACGTCCAGATCGGCCGCCTCGGGCAGGACCGACAGCACCGTCATGGCCATGGAATAGGGCTCCTGCCCGTTCGAGCAGGCGGCCGACCACAGGCGCACGCGCCCACCGGCCCGGGCGCGCTCGATCAGGGCCGGCATGACCTCGTCGCGCAGATGGTCGAAATGGTGCGGCTCGCGATAGAAGCGGGTGACATTGGTGGTCAGGGCGGCGGTCATGACCTGACGCTCGTCGACGCCGTCCACGCCCTGGACCAGGGCGCAATAGTCCCGGAAGCTGCGCAGGCCGAGCACGCGCAACCGCTTGGCCAGCCGCGAATAGACCAGGGCGGCCTTGCCCTCGTTCAGCGAGATGCCCGCATAGCTGTGCAGGATTTCGGCGATGTGGCGGAAGTCCTCGGCGGTGAAGACGAACTCGCCCTCGACGAGGGAGGAGCGGCCGGCGGCGATGCTCATGCGGCCTCGGCTTCGGTCTCGGGGACGATCCGGTCCAGCTCGATCAGGCTGATCATGCGGCCGTCGAGCGCGAAGATGCCCTTGACGAAGGTCTTCACATGATCGCTGGCGACGTCGGGCGTCGGCTGCACCTGTTCGTCGGTCAACTGGATGATGTCGGACACGGCGTCGACCAGCAGGCCGACGGTCCGGTCGCCGATCCGCGCCACCATGATGACGTGGCGGGCCGTCGGCTCGGAGGTGCGCAGTCCGAACCGCACCCCGAGGTCGATGATCGGCAGGACCGCGCCGCGCAGGTTGATCACCCCCTTCATGAAGCCGGGCGCGCGCGGCAGGGGGGTGGCCGGGGTCCAGCCGCGGATCTCGCGCACCGACATGATGTCGACGCAGAACTCCTGCTCGCCGATGCGGAAGGCGATCAGTTCGCGCGAGGTCGCGGCGGGGGCGGAAAGGGTGTCGGACATGATCAGCTCGCGAGTTTGAGTTCAGGACGCGCCGAGCGGCGGCGGGCGTTGGCCACAATGGCGTCGACGTCGAGGATCAGGGCGACCCGGCCGTCGCCCAGTATGGTGGCGGCGGCGACGCCCTCGACCTGCTGGTAGTTGGTCTCGAGGCTTTTGATGACGACCTGGCGCTGGCCCTGGATGGCGTCGACCAGCAGGGCGGCGCGGAAGCCGGACTCGGTCTCGATGACCACGGCCACGCCGGTGGCGGGGACCGCGGGTTCGGTGCGGAAGCCCATGACCATGGCCACATCGATCAGCGGGACGAACTCCTCGCGGAAGCGGATCACGGCGTCGTGCCCGCCCACGTGGTGGATGTCCTGCGGCCGGGGCGTCAGGCTTTCGACGATGGCCGTCAGCGGCGCGACCAGGGTCTGGTCCGCGGCGGTGACCACCATGCCGTCCAGCACGGCGAGGGTCAGGGGCAGGCTGAGGGTGAAGGTCGAGCCCTTGCCGGGATTGGAGGCGATGGTGATGCGGCCGCCGAGGGCCTGGATCGACCGGCGCACCACATCCATGCCGACGCCGCGGCCCGAAACATCCGAAATGGTCTCGGCGGTGGAGAAGCCGGGCAGGAAGATCAGATTGTCGATCTCCTCGTCGGTCAGGTCGGCGTCGGCCTCGATCAGTCCCTTGTCGACGGCGATGCCGCGGACCCGTTCGCGGTTGATGCCGCGGCCATCGTCGCTGATCTCGATGACGATGCGGCCGGAACGGTGCAGCGCCACCATCCGGACCGTGCCCTCGACCGGCTTGCCGGCGGCGATACGGTCGTCGGGGCCTTCGAGGCCGTGGTCGATGGCGTTGCGCAGCATGTGGGTGATCGGCTCGGCCAGGCGTTCGACCACGGTCTTGTCGACCTCGGTCGCCTCGCCCTCGGTGACCAGGCGGACGCGCTTGCCGGTCATTTCGGCGACTTCGCGGACGAGGCGCGGCATGCGCTGGAACACGGACTTCACCGGTTGGGCCCGGATGGCCATGACGCTGTCCTGGATCTCGCGCGTCAGCAGTTCGAGATCCTCGAGGCCGACCGAGATGCCGGAGGAGCGGGCCAGGCCGCTCTCGACCACGCGCTGGGCCAGCATGGCCTGCTGGATGACCAGTTCTCCGACGACATTGATCAGCCGGTCGACGCGGTCGAGATCGACGCGGATGGTGATCGCGGACGAGGTCTGGTTCGCCGGTTGGGTCGGGGCATTGGCCGGCGCCGGGGCCGCGGCGACGGGCGCGACCGGAACCGGCGCCATCGCGGCGGGCCCGGGCGCCGGGGATGCCGGCTCCGGAGCGGCGGGCGCCGGGTCTACCATGGCCTTGGCCAACAGGGCCGCGATGTCGAAATCGTCGGTGGTTTCGGACGTGGCGGCGGCGGCCGCTCCGGACGCGGGCGAGACGGTCAGCTCGCAATCGGACTCGACGAAGTCGAACACTTCGCGAATGGCGGCCTCTCCCGCCGGGGTCTCGATATCGACGGTCCAGGTCAGATAGCCTTCCTCGGCGACCAGGTCGTCGAGGCCGGGCAGGGTCGAATCGTCGAGGGCGACGGCGATCGGGCCCAGTCGCGACAGTTCGCGCAGCAGCAGTCCGGTCTCATTGGCGTTGGCGTACATCCGGGCGTGGGGGCGGAAGACCACGCGCCAGGCCTCGCCGGCAGCCTCGACCGGCGCCGACGGCGCCTCCAGGCTCGACATGTCGAAGGCGACCGGACGGAAGCCGAAGTCGTCTTCATCAGCGCTGGCGGCGACGGGCGGGGCGACCGGGACCGGGGCGGCCGGCGGGCTGGCCTCGCCATGGGTCAGCATTTCGAGCTCCGCCACCAGGCCGGCGGACCGCGGCTCGTCAACGGGGGGCGCGTGACCGCGGGCCGCGGCGATATGGTCAGCCAGCAGGTCGGCCGCGCGCAGCAGGGTCTTGACCGTGACGTCGTCGCACGGCTTTCGCCCGGAACGGATCTCGTCCATCAGGGTCTCGAAGACATGGGCGAAGCGGACCAGGGCGTCCAGACCGAAGGCCCCGGCCCCGCCCTTGACCGAATGCACGGCGCGGAACACGGCGTTGACGGTCTCGTCGTCGGCCGCGCCGCTCTCGATCGCCAGCAGGCCGGCCTCGAGATCGCCCAGCAGTTCGTCGCACTCCTGGAAGAAGGTGACCTTGATCGCCTCGAACGGATCGTCGCTCATGATCAGGCCGCCACGCGTCGGACGGCTTCGATCAGCTTGACCGGATCGAACGGCTTGACGATCCAGCCCGTGGCGCCGGCGTCGCGGGCCCGCTGCTTCTTGGCCGCATCGTTTTCGGTCGTCAGGACCAGAACCGGCGTGGCGCGGTGGTTGGGATCGGCGCGCATGCCCTCGATGAAGCCGAAGCCATCGAGGCGCGGCATGTTGATGTCGGTGATGACGACATCCGCGCCCTCGGCCGCCAGGGTCTCGAGACCATCGACGCCGTCGACGGCCTGGATGACCCGGTAACCTGCCTCGACCAACGCCAGCAGGAGCATGTCCCGCATGGTGCGTGAGTCATCGATGGTCAGGACTGTCTTGATCACGAGAGGTCTCCCGACGGTCCGGCGGCCATGGCGGGCGCCCCGAACGCATTCCATTGATCGACGAAGGCCCCGGACGCCGGACTGACCACAAAGGCGTGGCCGTCCGCCGCCCAGGTCTGCATGGCGGACATCAGAACCTGGAGGCAGAGTCCGCCGAGGCGCTCGACGCCCGAGCCGTCCACCGCCAGGGGTTGGCCCCGGCGTTCCAGCAGCTGGGCCCTCAGGGCTTCGGCCGACTGGATGTCCAGGACGGCCGGCAAGGCGAGCGCCGTGGTCATCAGAACTCTTCCCAGCCGTCTTCGGCGGCGACCGGAGAAGGTTTGCGAGCGGCCCCGCCGCGGCCGACCGTCTTCATGGCGGTGACGGTGCGATGGACCGGGCGCGGGGCGACGCGGACCGGGGCGGCGCCCGCGTCGGCGCCGATCTGGAAGCGCGACACCGAGCCGGCCAGGGTTTCGGCCTCCTGCGACAGCGAATGGCTGGCGGCGGTGGATTCCTCGACCATGGCGGCGTTCTGCTGGGTCACCTGGTCCATCTGGTTGACGGCGGTGTTGACCTGCTGAAGCCCGGTGGCCTGCTCCTGGGCCGAAGCCGCGATCTCCGACACCAGGCCGTCGATCTCGGCGACGCGGCTGACGATGCGTTGCAGCGCCTCGCCGGTCTGGCCCACCAGGCTGACGCCCGTGTTGACCTGGCTGGTCGAGGCCGAGATCAGCACCTTGATCTCCTTGGCGGCCTCGGCCGAGCGCTGGGCCAGGGCCCGCACCTCGGAGGCGACCACGGCGAAGCCGCGGCCCGCGTCGCCGGCCCGGGCGGCTTCAACGCCCGCGTTCAGGGCCAGCAGATTGGTCTGGAAGGCGATCTCGTCGATCACGCCGATGATCTGGCTGATCTCCTGGGCCGATTTCTCGATCGCCCCCATGGCCCCGACGGCGTCGCGCACGACATTGCCGCTGGTCTCGGCGTCGCCCTTGGCGGCCTGGACGGTTTCCGAGGCCTGACGGGCGCCCGAGGCGGTGCGGTTGACCGTGGCGGTGATCTCGTCGAGGGCCGCGGCGGTCTCCTCCAGACTGGCGGCCTGTTGCTCGGTGCGGCGCGACAGGTCGTCGGAGGCCTGGGCGATCTCGCCGGCGCCGGAGCGGATGGCCGAGACGTTGTTGGCGACCACCGACATGGCGTCCTTCAGCTGGCCGATGGCGGCGTTGAAGTCGGCCTGCAGCTTGGCGTAGTCGGCCGGGAAGGTCTGGGTCAGGGTGTAGGTCAGGTCGCCGCGCATCAGGTGGTCGAGCCCCTCGCCCAGGGCCTCGACGACGATCGCCTGCTCCTCGGCGGCGGCGTCCGCCTGCCGCTGGTTGCGGGCCCGCTCGGCCTCGGCCGCCTCACGGCTGGCCACGGCCTCGGCTTCAACCCGGAGCTTGTCGAGGGCGGCGTCCCGGAAGGCGAGGATGGCGATGCCGAACTGGCCGAACTCGTCCTTGCGCAGGGCGCAGGGCACCTCGATCGAGGTATCCCCGGCCATCAGCCGCTTCATATAGCCAATGAGGTTCTGGATCGGCTGCAGGATGGCCCGCGTCAGGATCCAGCCGGAGCCCAAGGCGATCATGGTGGCGGCGATCAGGCCGACGAGCAGGGCGATCAGGGCCGACCGGGCAGCACCGGCCTGGGCCTGTACCGCTTGCTCGATGTGTGCGGCATTGATGGTCTTGATCGCCTCCAGCCCGTCTTCGACCTTGCCGACATAGGCATCCGCCGAGCCTTCGCGACCGACCATTGCGATGGCCTGCGCCCGGGTATCCGGATTGGCGGCGAGAGCGCCGCCGGCGACCACGACGTTTTCGAACCAGTCGTCCGCGGCGGCTTCGACCACCGCGACCTCGGCCTCGGCGTCCATGCCCGGGACGTTCTTCAGGTCGGCCAGCGCCTTCTTGAAATCGGCCCGGTGGGCGTCGAGACGCTGGAGATAGTAGCTATCGCCCGAGAGCAGATAGCCACGCATGCTGTTCTCCTGCCGCACCAGCTTCAGCTCGGCCAGGGCCGTGTCGCGCACCGCCGCATTGACGTCGGAGCGGAGGACGCCGGCGCGCTCCATGGCCTGTAGGTTGTAGAAAATGACGCCGCCCATCGCGGCGATCGCGAGCAGCACCGCCGAGAAGGCGATGATGAGCTTGCGGCTGACTGGGAGATTGGCAAGAAACACGGGAGATTTCCTTCGAAGGCCTGAGGGCGAACGCAGTGAAAGCAGGGATCAGAACGAGAGGGCGAGAGAGCCGACGAGGCGGCCCTCGTAGGGCTCGCCAAGGCTGTGTCCATCGGTGTCATACCAGCGGACATCGAGCGCCAGATTGTCGGTGAGCTTGCGCTTCACGCCGGCGTTCCAGGCGACGTATTCAGCGCCGCCGTCGGCCGAGCGGTCGGCCACGGCGGCCGTAAATTTTGTCTTGCGGTCGAGGGCGACGCCGCCCTGCAGCTCGATCCACCAGGCCTCCTGCGTGCCGCCGGCGCCGTCCGGCGTATAGTTGATCCGCAGCCGGGTGCTGACCGGACCCAGCTTGCGCGAGGCGTCGGCCTGATACTCCCAGTAGTTGCCGTCGTAGCCGGGGTTGGAGCCCGGCAGGTCCCGGTTCATCACCGAGAGGTCGAACTCAAAGCCGGCGAATTCGGGCCGGTAGCCGGCGGCGATGATAACCTCCGCGTGAGCCCCGGAGCTCAGATCCGCGCTGGATGCGAAGGCGCTGGCGTAGAAGGCGCCGCCCTCGACCTCGACAGAGCCGGACACGCTCGGCTCGCCCGCGCTCTTGCCCGCGCCCTTGCCGACATATTCGCTGGCGACCCCGATCTGGCCGCTGACCGTCTGGGCGTGGGCGGCGGTCGGAACGACACAGGCTCCGAGGACGGCGATGAGGAGCGGAAGCCGCGAGATGGCGCGGTCCGGGGCGGGGCGGGCTGACATGATTAGCATCGGTCTCTCTGGAATGGTTCGTTCCCAGAAATGCCCGACGCCCGCCTATAATTACTGAACTGCAGGATACGTAGGAATACCTACGCTGACCCCCGGTCGCCCGGTAGTCGCCCGAATCGGCGTCGGTAACCATGTTTGGTTAACCAGACTCGGATTCTATGGCCCTGACCGCGCGAACGCGCCCGTAGGCTTACCCGTTGACGCCCTTGTCTTCCGTTGTCCCGACGTTGTGGCCGCCCCTCCTGGCGACCCTGCGGCGGCGTGAGGCAGGCTTCGCGGTAGCCTTCGCAGCCGTCGGCGCCGCCGTCCTGCTGCGGACGGTGCTCGAGTTGGTGGGTGAGTTCTACTATCTGCCGATGGTGCCGGCGGTCGTCGCCACCGCAGCGGTCAGCGGCCGCAGGGCGACCGCTCTGGCCGTCATCCTCTGCATCACCGCCAACCTTCTGCATGTCGACCGGGTGAGTGCGCTCGACGCCGCCGTCAATGCGGCCCTGTTCACCCTGGTGACCTGGCTGATCGCCGAGCTGTGCTGGAGTCTGCGCGCCTACCGCCAGCGCGCGGGCGAACTGTCCCATCGACTGGCCCATCGCGAGGAGATGCTCGAGACCATCCTCGCCTCCATGCCCGTCGTGGTGCTGGATCGCACTGGACAGATTCGCTTCCTCACGCCGTTCGCCTGCACCTTGCTGGGGATCGCGGAGAAGGACGCGATTGGCCGGGCGTTCAGTTCGATCGTCGACGAGTTCGATCTTGCGGATTTTCAGACCGGTCGGGAAGCCCTCGCCGGTGACAGCGATCGCGCCTGGACCTGCCGCCGCGCCGGCGGCTCCGTTCCGCTCAGCATCCAGGCGGGCTTCCTCCCGGGAGACTATGCAAACAGCCACGTCGTGCTGTGTCTGGCCGACCTCACCCAGGCCCATCTGGCGGATGAACGGGCGCGCGACCTGCACACCCAGCTCAATCGCGTCTGGCGCCTGAACTCCCTGGGCGAAATGGCCGCCTCCCTTGCGCATGAGCTCAACCAGCCGCTGGCCGCCGCCGCCACCTATCTTCAGGCCAGCCAGACGGATGTCGAAAAGGCCGGGCTTATGGGGAAGAGCGCCGCGCGCACGATCGACCTCGCCAAGACCCAGCTACTCCGCGCGGGAGAAATCATCCGGCGCATGCGCGAACTGCTGGCCCACGAAAGCCGAAGCCTGGGGGTGGAGCGGGTTTCCTCCATGGTGGACGGGCTCAAGGGCGTGTTCGGCATGATCGAGCGGAACGGGCCCGTGCGGGTCGATATCCGCCTGGATGACACGACCGATCAGGTGAGGGCGGAGCGGATCCAGTTCCAGCAGGCGATGGTCAATCTGGTGCGCAACGCGGCCGAGGCGGTCTCTGACTGCCCGGACGCCCGGGTCTCCATCATGGGGCGCGCGGTGTCGGACGAACTCTACGAGATCCGGGTGGAAGACAATGGCCCCGGCATTCCGGTCCACGAACTCGAGACCATATTCCGTCCTCTGATGACCACCAAGAGCGGCGGCATGGGACTGGGTCTGTCCGTCACCCGGACCATTGTCGAAAGCCACGGCGGATTCCTCAAGGTCGAGGACAGCGACCTGGGAGGAGCCGCCTTTTCGTTCACCCTGCTGCGCGAACAGGAGCTTGAAGAAGCATGAGCGAGCATTCTGCCTTTGTGATCGACGACGACCACGCCGTCCGGGATTCGATCCTGTGCCTTCTTCGCTCCCAGGGCGTACGGGCGCGGGCTTTCTCGAGCGGCGTTCAGTTCTTCGACAATCTTCCCGAGGCGCCATCGGCGTGCGTCATAACCGATGTGCGCATGCCCGGGATGGACGGGGCCGAGGTCGTCAGACGATTGCGGGCGCTCAAGGGCGACACCTGGCCCATCATCGTCATCACCGGCCACGCGGAGGTGCCACTGGCGGTACAGCTGATGAAGGCCGGGGTGACCGACTATATCGAGAAGCCTTTCGAGCCCAACAGACTGGTCGAGGTGGTGCGGGGCAGCTTCGCCCACCTGGACAATCTGCTGCTGCAGAACGCCGAAACCGACGTGGCGGTCCGCCGGCTGGCGCGTCTGACGCCGCGCGAGCGGGAGGTGTTTCAGGCCCTGGTTCAGGGGCGCACCAACAAACACATCGCCAACGACCTGCAGATCAGTCCCCGGACGGTCGAGATTTTCCGCGCCCGGGTGATGGACAAGATGGAGGCCGACACCCTTTCGGAACTGATCCGCACCGGCCTGAAGGCCGCCCCGCAGGGCGTCGACGAGATATTCAGGCCCAAGGCGGCCTGACAGCGCCGCGCCGGCCCGCGAAGGCCGGTGCCCTATACGTCTGGAGACGCCGGTCAGGCGCGCCGGGCGTTCACCGATGATCCGCCTTCCGCCATCGGCAGGACGTGGCTGAACTGGCTGAGCGCGGCCGGCCATCTCTCCAGCAGGCGCCGGGCGATGGGGGAGCCCGTCTCGGCGGCGTGACGCGCGACCAGACCATGCAGCCGGACCGCGGCCTCGCCCACGACCTTGCCCGCCGCCACCGAGGCGGTGTTGAGGCGGTCGTGCGCCGTCCCTTCAGGGTCATGGATGAAGGCCTCGCCGCCGGACATGCCGGCCCCGAAATTCCAGCCGGTCGAACCGAGAACCACAACGACGCCGCCGGTCATGTATTCGCAGCCATGCGCGCCACAGCCCTCGACAACGGCGACCGCGCCCGAATTCCTGACCGCAAACCGCTCGCCCGCCGCGCCCGCCGCGAACAGGGCGCCGGAGGTAGCGCCATAGAGGCAGGTGTTGCCGATCAGGGCCGCGCCGGCCGCCCAGCTCGGCGGACGGACGATGATCTCCGCTCCCGACAGACCCTTGCCGACATAGTCATTGGCCTCGCCATCCAGTTCGATGCGCAGCCCCTTCATACCCCAAGCCGCCAGCGACTGGCCGGCGGCGCCGCGCAGGTTCAGGGTCAGGTGGCCGTCCGGCAAATCAGTCCCGAACCGCCGCACGATGTGCGATGACATCCGCGTGCCGATGGCCCGCTGTGTGTTGGCCACCGCATAGGTCAGCTGCATCTTCTCGCGGCGTTCGAGGAAGGGCGTGGCGTCGCGCGCGATCTGCGCGTCCAGGGCGTCCGGAACCGCGTTGCGGGGCGCGTCGGCAGGTCGGCGCTCGTCGCCCTCCCCGACCCGGACCAGCAGCGGGTTGAGATCGAGATCGTCCAGCTGGGCGCCGCCGCGCGAGACCTGGCGCAGCAGGTCGGTGCGCCCCACCGCCTCGTCCAGCGAGCGCAGGCCCATTGAGGCCAGCACCTCGCGCGTCTCCTCGGCGATGAAGCTGAACAGGTTGACCACCTTGTCCGCCGTGCCGGTGAACATGGCGCGCAGCCGCTCGTCCTGGACGCAGACGCCGACCGGGCAGGTGTTGGAATGGCACTGGCGCACCATCAGACAGCCGACCGCGATCAGGCTGGCCGTGCCGATGCCGAATTCTTCGGCGCCCAGCATGGCGGCGATCACCACATCGCGCCCGGTGCGGATGCCGCCATCGGCGCGCAGGGTCACATGGCCGCGCAGGCCGTTCAGGCTCAGCACCTGGTGCGCTTCCGACAGGCCCAGCTCCCAGGGCATGCCGGCATGCTTGATCGAGCCGAGCGCCGAGGCCCCGGTGCCGCCGTTGTGGCCGGCGATCAGGATGATGTCGGCCCGGGCCTTGGCCACGCCGGCGGCGACCGCGCCGATGCCCGACTGGGCCACCAGCTTGACCGTCACCCGGGCGTCGGGGTTGATCTGCTTCAGGTCGAAGATCAGCTGGGCCAGATCCTCGATCGAATAGATGTCGTGGTGCGGCGGCGGCGAGATCAGGCCGACTCCGGGCGTCGAATGGCGCATGCGGGCGATGAATTCGGTGACCTTGAAGCCGGGCAGCTGGCCGCCCTCGCCGGGCTTGGCGCCCTGGGCCACCTTGATCTCGATCTCGCGGCACTGGTTCAGATATTCGGCGGTGACGCCGAACCGGCCCGAGGCGATCTGCTTGACGGCGCTGTTCGGATTGTCGCCGTTGGCGCGCGGCTGGTAGCGCTCGGGATCCTCGCCGCCCTCGCCCGAGACGGAGCGGGCGCCGATGCGGTTCATGGCGATGTTCAGCGTCTCGTGGGCCTCGGGCGACAGGGCGCCCAGCGACATGCCGGGCGTGACGAACCGCTTGCGGATCTCGTTGACGCTCTCGACCTCCTCGACCGGGATCGGAACCGCCTCCCGGAAGTCGAGCAGATCGCGCAGGGCCACGGCGGGCAGTTCGCGGGCGCGGCGGCTGTAGGCCTTGAAGCGCTTGTAGTCGCCGCGCGTGGTGGCGTCCTGCAACCGGTGGATCATCTCCGCGTCCCAGGCGTGGGTCTCCTCGCCGGCGCGGATGCGGTGCGACCCGCCGATGCGCAGGGCGGGGCGCGGTGCGGCGAAACCGCGGGCCACGCGGGCCGCCGCCTGGGTCTCGATCCCGGCCAGGCCGATGCCCGAGATGCGCGAGGTCATGCCGGGGAAGAATTCCGCCGTCAGGGCGCGGCTGAGACCGAGGGCCTCGAATTCGCAGGCGCCGCGATAGGCCGAGATGACCGAAATGCCCTTCTTGGCGAGGATCTTCATCAGCCCGGCCTCGACCGCCGTCTTGTGGTTCAGGCAGGCATCGCGAAGGCTGAGGCCAGGATAGCGGCCGCTGTCCAGCCGTTCGAGGAAGCTCTCCTGGGCCAGCCAGGCGTTCACCGCCGTGGCCCCGCAGCCGACCAGCACGGCGAAGGCGTGGGCGTCGATGGCCTCGGCCGAGCGCACCACCAGCGAACAGAAGGTGCGAAGACCTTCGTCGACCAGCCGGCCGTGGACGGCGGCGGTGGCGAGGATCATCGGGATCAGGGGGCGGTCCGCCGCCGCCTGTTCGTCAGTCAGGACGATCAGGGCCGCGCCGCCGCGCGCCGCCGCCACGGCCTCGTCGCGGATGCGATCCAGCGCCGCCTTCATCGCCTGACCCGGCCGGGCGCCCGGCGCGGGCGCGGCGAAGGTGCAGTCGATGATGGTGGTGGCGCCGGCCCCCACGACGTCCAGCATCCGCTCGTACATGCCGGTGGTCAGCACCGGGCTGTCCAGCACGAAGACCTTCGTCTGGGTCTCGTCCTGGGCGAGGATGTTGCCGAGGTTCTTGAAGCGGGTGCGCAGGCTCATCGCCCCCGCCTCGCGCAGGGAGTCGATCGGCGGGTTGGTGACCTGGGCGAAGGCCTGGCGGAAATAGTGGGCGAAGGGCCGGGTCTGTTCGGACAGGACGGCCGGCGGGGCGTCGTCGCCCATGCTGGCGACCGCCTCCTTGCCCTCGCCCGCCATGGGGTCCAGCAGGGCCTCGATATCTTCCTGTGTCCAGCCGACCGCGGCCTGGTGTCGGGTCAGGGCCTCGCCCGAAAGGCGGCGAGGCTCGGGGCCGGGGCCGATCTTCGGATCCAGCTGGATCATGTTCGACAGCCAGTCGCGGTAGGGATGTTTCGCGGCCAGACGGTCGATGGTCTCGGCCTCGTCGTACAACTGCCCCGCCTCGAGATCGACAGAGATCATCCGGCCGCCGCCGATATGCAGCCGCCGCGCGATCCGCTCGTCCGGCACGCCGGTCATCCCCGCCTCGGAGCCGCAGATCAGCAGACCGTCGGTGGTCTCTGCGGCGCGCAGGGGCCGCAGGCCGTTGCGATCCTTGCCGGCCAGCACCCAGCGGCCGTCGGTGGCGCAAACCGCCGCCGGACCGTCCCACGGCTCCATGACGGCGTTGCAGTAGGCGTAGAGGGCCCGGTGATCGTCCGAGATCAGCCCCTCGATCGGCGCCTCGGGCATCAGCAACGCCTTGACCATGGGCGCCGAGCGGCCGGCGTGGACCAGCACTTCGAACACATTGTCCAGCGCCGCAGAGTCCGACCCGCCCGCCTGGATCACCGGCTTGACGGTGGCGTCGTCGGCCCCGAAGGCCTCGGCGGTCATGCGGATCTCGTGGCTGCGCATCCAGTTGGCGTTGCCGCGCAGGGTGTTGATCTCGCCGTTGTGGGCCAGCATCCGGAACGGCTGGGCCAGCCGCCATTCGGGGAAGGTGTTGGTCGAATAGCGCTGGTGGAACAGGGCGACATTGGCCTCGACCCGGATGTCGTTGAGGTCCGGGTAGAAGTCGGCCAACGCCTCGGCCAGCATCATGCCCTTGTAGATCACCGACCGGGCCGACAGGGAGCAGATGTAGAAATGCTGCAGGCCGGCCGCCGTGGCGCGCGCCTCGATGCGCCGGCGCAGCAGGTAGAGGGCGCGCTCAAGCTCCTCCCCCGTCAGGCCCTCGGGCACGCTGAGCATGATCTGCTCGATCTCCGGCCGGGTGGCGGCCGCGCGCTCTCCCAGCACCTCGACCCGGGTCGGCACCTGGCGCCAGCCGTACAGCCAGAAGCCGGCGGCCAGCACCTCGCGTTCGACGATGGTGCGGGCCCGTTCCTGGGCCCCCAGATCGGCGCGCGGCAGGAAGATCATGCCGACGGCGATGGGACCGGCGCCGGGCTCGTGCCCCGCATCGCGGACCTGGGCCTCGAAGAAGGCGCGTGGCAGGCCGATCAGCAGCCCGGCGCCATCGCCCGACTTGCCGTCGGCGTCGACCGCGCCGCGGTGCCAGATGGCCTTGAGGGATTTCAGCGCCAGCTCGACCACCTCGCGCCGGGGCCGCCCGTCGATGGCCGCGATCAGGCCGACGCCACAGGCGTCCCGTTCCGAAGCCGGATCATAGGCGTGGCCGTCGATCAGCGTCTGGCGATCGGCCTCGTACTGACGGGGATCGAAACTCATGCGGCCACCTGTTCGCGCGCGGTCAACCAGGCGTCGATCTCGGCCGCCGCGTCCTGCCCGTCCCGGACAGCCCAGACAACGAGGGAGGCGCCGCGGACGATATCGCCGGCCGCGAACACCCCCTCCAGGGTGGTCGCCTTGGTGGGGCCGGCGGTGCGGATGGTGCGCCATTCGGTCAGGGCCAGGTCCGGTTCGGCGAACAGGCCCGGCATGTCCTCGGGCTCGAAGCCGAGCGCCTCGATGACCAGGTCGGCGGGCAGGTCGAACTCGCCGCCGGGCACGGGCTCGACGCTCCAGCGCCCTTCAGCCGAGGGGGCCGCCAGCGCCATGCGCTGGGCCCGTACGCCGCTGGCCCGGCCGGCCTCGCCGAGGACGGCGCGGGGGGCCGCCAGCCATTCGAACACCACGCCTTCCTCTTCGGCGTTTGCGACTTCGCGGGCGCTGCCCGGCATGTTGTCGCGGTCGCGGCGATAGAGGCAGGTCACCGAACTGGCGCCCTGTCGCACCGCCGTACGGACGCAGTCCATCGCCGTGTCGCCGCCGCCGATGACCACGACCCGCTTGCCGGCGGCGTTCAGGGCGCCGCTGTCGAAGGCGGGCACGGCGTCGCCGAAGCCCTTGCGGTTGGAGGCGATCAGATAGTCCAGCGCCGCGACGACGCCGTCCGAGCCGCAGCCGGGCGCGCTCAGCCGCCGGGCCTGATAGACCCCGGTGGCGATCAACACCGCGTCATGCGCTGCCCGTACCTCGGCGAACGGCAGGTCGCCGCCCACATCGACGCCCAGTCGGAAGCTCACTCCGCCTTCGACGAGGCGATCGAGCCGGCGCTGCACCACCGGCTTCTCCAGCTTGAAGCCGGGGATGCCGTAGGTCAGCAGACCGCCGGCGCGGTCGTGCCGGTCGTAGATGGTCACGGCGTAGCCGGCGGTGCGCAGCCGGTCGGCGGCCGCAAGGCCGGCGGGCCCGGCGCCGACGATGCCCACGGACCGTCCCCGCTCGGCCACCGGACGCACCGGCGTGACCCACCCGTTCTCGAAGGCCATGTCGCCGAGAAAGCGTTCGACCGAGCCGATGGTCACTGTCTCCCAGCCGGACTGTTCGAGGGTGCAGGCCCCTTCGCACAGGCGGTCCTGAGGACAGATGCGGCCGCAGATCTCGGGGAGGGTCGAGGTGGCCTCGGATTGACGCCACGCCTCCTCGAACCGGCCCTCGGCCGCCAGTTTCAGCCAGTCGGGAATATTGTTCTCCAGCGGGCAGCCGCTCTGGCAGAACGGCACGCCGCACTGGGCGCAGCGGCTGGACTGGACAGCGCCCGCCGGCGGACTGAAGCGGGCGACGATCTCGTCGAAATCGCGCACGCGTTCGCCCGCCGGGATTTTCGCGGGCCCGACCCTGGGGGTAACAACGAATGTCTGGTTGGCGGACGCCACGGCTACTCCTTCGCACCTGCACACAGGTCTAGGAGGCTGGAAGCGATCACGCAACTTCCGTGCGGCTCATGCCGAACGGGTCAGGCACGGAACAAAAATGGACCGACAAGGGCCCTGATTGCGCAAGGTCTTGCCGGTCCGTTTGCGCGACGCAATGCTAGAAGGAGACTTTCAGAGCCGCGACGACCCGGTCCTCGGACAGGGGGCCGTCAACGTCGGTGTCGTGGTAGCGCAGGTCGACCGCCAGATTGTCCGTCATGGCGTAGGCCACGCCGGCGTTCCAGGTCGTGTAGTCGTCGTTGACATCGAGGGCCTGGTAGCCGACCGCCGCCGACACGGTCCATTTCTCGGCCGGGGTGAAGGCCAGATTGCCCTCGACGTAGGTCGCTTCTTCGTCGAGGCCGAAGAAGTCCGGCGAATAGTAGACCACCGCGCCGGCGGTGACCGGGCCGATGGCCCGCGAAGCCGCGGCCTTGAACTCGACGTAGTCGTAGTCCGAGCCGTCGGGGGCCTCGACATACAGATACGCCACGACGCCGAGGTCGAGGGCGAAGCCGCCCGCTTCCGTCCGGAAGCCGCCGTAGAGGTCCACCTCGGCCGTGGTGTCGTCGCCAAAATCGACAGTGGACCCCCAGGCTCCAACGTAGAAGGAGCCCGCTGTGAGGTCGACGCCGCCCTGGACCGCGATGTCTTCGTCCGTCTGGCTGAAGCCGCGGAAAACATAGTCGCTGAACACGCCGACATTCCAGGCGATCTCGGGTCCGTCCTGGGCGGAGGCGCCGGATGCGGCCAGCAGGGCGGCCGCCGCGGCGGCGCAGGCGAGAGCATTTCTCATTGTTATATCCCCTTGTTTTTCAATGGCTGTAGAGACGCATGCACGCTTACTGTCGGCGGCGCGGAGGGGAGGCTCCGCGCCGCTCCTGTGCCGATCCGGAGCCTCAGGCGGGCTCCATGACCTCGCCGTGGAGATGGCCGTCGAGGCCTTCCGATTCCTGTTCGGCGCTGACCCGCAGGCCGGTCGTGAACTTGCACACGATCAGGATCAGGAAGGTGACGACGGCGCTCCAGCCGATGGTCACACCCAGGCCCCAGGCCTGGTTGGCGACGCTCGCCCCCTCGCCGACGCTGTTGACGGCCGCCGAGGCGAACACGCCAGTCAGCAGGGCGCCGAGAATACCGCCCGCACCATGGATGCCGAAGGCGTCAAGACTGTCGTCATAGCGCAGCAGCTTCTTGATCCAGACCGAGGCCGCATAGCAGACCGGACCGGAGGCAAGGCCGATAATCACCGCCCCCTTGGGATCCACCAGGCCGGCCGCCGGGGTGATGGCGACGAGGCCGGCGATCAGGCCCGACAGGGCGCCGATCAGGGACGGCTTCCGCTTCTCGATGACCTCGACGATCTTCCAGGTCAGCGACCCGGCCATGGCGGCCAGCAGGGTGTTCAACAGGGCCACCGAGGCGATCGAATCCGGCGTCCAGGCCGAGCCGGCGTTGAAGCCGATCCAGCCGACCAGCAGCAGGCAGGCGCCGATCATGGTCAGGACCGGATTGTGCGCCACGATGGGCGACTGGCCGTAGCCCTTCCGGGCCCCGAGGAAGACCGCGCAGACCAGGCCGGCGACGCCGGCGTTGACGTGCACGACCGCCCCGCCCGCGAAATCGAGCACTCCCGCGGCGCCGAGGAAGCCGCCGCCCCAGACCCAGTGGCAGATCGGGGCGTAGACCAGAAGGGTCCAGAGACCGGTGAACAGCAGCAGGCCGGAGTATTTGATGCGCTCGGCGAAAGCGCCGGCGATCAGGGCCGGCGTGATGATCGCGAAGGTGAGCTGATAGGCGATCCACAGATACTCGGGCAGGCCCGGCGTCAGACTGTGGGCGGTGTTCGGCGTGACGCCGTTCAGGAACAGGGACTGGAGGCTGCCGATATAGGCGTTGACGGTGTCGCCGGAATAACCGGCCGTCGGCTGGCCGACGCCGAAGGACAGGGAATAGCCGGCGATGAACCACGCCAGGGTGACGACCGCCGCCACGCCGAGCGACTGGGTGATGGTGGCGATGACGTTCTTGCGCCGGACCATGCCGCCGTAGAACAGGGCCAGACCCGGCAGGGTCATCAGCAGGACCAGCGCCGTGGAGGTCAGAATCCAGCTTGAGGCCGCGCCGTCCAGCACAAGCGCGACCTGATGGGCGAAGAGCGTCGGTTCCGGCGCCGTGGGCGTGACCGCCGCCGAAGCGGCCGTCGCCAGCCCGGTCGAGGCGAGGACGAGGGTCCCCGCAAGTCCACTACAAAGTCGCATCGTTCGGATCCCCCTGAACTGCATTACGCATTTGCGAAATGTTTACCGCATTTGCGAAATAGGCAAGTGGGCGGACAGTGTTTGGTGGAAGATTCTTCCAGAAGGTGGGAAAGAGGGTCGCCAATACGCAACAAACCTGCCCCGCAGGCAGATATTCAGCCTCATCCGCCCTTTAACGGCGACCTGCCTTCGCGATCGCAGCATGGCCTTCCGGGCTCGTCCCGGGCGTTGGCCGCGTCCGCAGCCCCGAGGGTTCAGGATTCGGCGCGGGAGGCCTTCCAGGCCGCGACGAAGGCCGCCGCCCGGTCGCCTGCGTCCCGGGCGGATCGGCCGGCGCGGTAGATGGCCGAGCCGATGCCGAAGCCCGAGGCGCCCGCCGATCTCCAGACCGCCACGCTGTCCGGCTCGACGCCGCCGACGGCGTAGACCCTCTGGTCCGCCGGAAGAACGGCGCGCACGGCCTTGAGGCCCGCCACGCCGGCGACTTCCGCGGGAAACAGTTTCAGCACCTGGGCGCCGGCCCCGATCGCGGTGAAGGCTTCCGACGGGGTGAAGAAGCCGGGCATCGACAGCAGGCCCGCCGCCCGCGTCGCCTGGATCACGGCCGGGTCGGTGTTGGGCGAAATGACGATCTGGCCGCCCGCGGCGGCGACCTCATGCACCGCGGCGGGCGTCAGCACCGTCCCGGCGCCGACGACGGCGCGGTCGCCCAGCGCGGTGCGCAGCCGATGGATGCTCTCCAGCGGCTGCGGGGAATTCAGCGGCACCTCGAGGCAGGTCAGACCGGCCGCCAGCAACGCCTCCCCGACCTCAACCGCCTCATCCGGGGTCAGGCCGCGCAGGATGGCGACCAGGGGCAGGGCGTCGAGCCTCGCGATAATGTCCGCCGTCATTGACTCGCCTCCCATATGCGCCAGAGACCAACCGCAGTGGCCTGCCCGACATCGGCGACGCACACCTCGCGCGCGCCCGCCATCTCCAGCGCGTCCCTGTAGCGGGCCGAGAGCGCCGCGTCGCCGACCAGGGTGAGCGGCCCCGAAAGCCGCGCCGGGTCCTGACCCGCGATCTCGGCGCCGATCAGCAGGCCCGACAGATAGTCGGCTGCGCCCGCGGACTCCAGCCGGCCCGCCAGGCTCTCGACCCGGACCGAGAACAGGGCGGCGGCGAGATTGCGGTCTTCCAGGCCGCGCCCCACCCCTCGCCGGAAGGCGTCCGCATCCCTGCCCGGCGCCCCCATGCCGACGCCCAGCATGGTCGCCTTGCGCAGGGCGGCGAACAGTTCGCCCGTCATACAGGTCTGGACCGCGAGGATGCGGCCGGCGTCGAGGGTGATCCATTTGCTGTGGGTGCCGGGGGCGACGACCAGACCGTCGGCGGCGAGACCCAGCGCCTGGGTCTCCTCGCCCCGCATGACGTCGGTCAGGACGCCGCCGGGACTGAAGGCGACGCCGGGCGCGATGGCGACGGGCCGCGCGGGGTCGGGCCGGACCAGCCGGGCGGCGATATCAGCGATGCCGGCGGGACACGGGCAATAGGGGACTTCGACCCAGCCCTGCCGCGCGCCCGCCATGCCACAAACCAGCGTCGGCGCGCCATCGGCCAGCCAGTCGCCGGCGACGGCCTCGAGAACCCCGGGGAAATCTCCGGGCGCGAGCCCCACGGCGCCGCGCGGATCGGCGCGGCGGTCGAGCACGCCGCCGCCGGGGGCGATGCGCATCACCCGCAGATTGCTGGAGCCCCAGTCCACACCGATCAGGGCGGTCGTTTCGGTCAAGCGGTCACTCGGAAGGACAGACGGCGTCGCCCTCGTTCGAGGCCAGCCGGATATCCTCGACCGTGACGGCGAACGCCGCGTCTGTCGACAGGTTGAAGGGCTGATCGACCGCGGAAACGTCCGCGCCCGCATCGCGGAAACAGGACAGGCGCACCTTGAGCGACCGCCATTGCCCGACGGGCGCCGCGCGGAACAGGTCCGTGACATCCACCGGGCCCGCGCCGACGCCGAGGGCGACCGGACCGGCCGGGGGCGTATCGACCCGGTAGCGGAGGTGCAGCGCCATTTCGCCATTGGTCTGGCGCGTCAGATCGACCGGACGGGCGGCGATGACCGCCTGGCCGCCGGCGCCCGAGAAGGT
Source organism: uncultured Brevundimonas sp. (assembly GCA_964527675.1). Classification (GTDB taxonomy): domain Bacteria; phylum Pseudomonadota; class Alphaproteobacteria; order Caulobacterales; family Caulobacteraceae; genus Brevundimonas. The sequence continues at coordinate 26,753 of CAZGPS010000005.1, forward strand.
CAGGCCCAGCGCCGATTCCTGGGCCACGCCGTCGGCGGCGCGCAGGGCGACCACGCCGCGCGGCGACTGGCCCGCCTTTTCCTGGCCGAGGCGGAACTCGCCGCCCGCATCGCGCAGCATCAGCGACCAGGGCGGCATGAAGCGACCGTCGACGAAATAGCGATCGAGGCTGGACGCCTCACTGGCCACGCCGCTTTCCTCGCCCAGCGTCGGAACCGTCGCAGGGCGCGCATAGGTCAGGCCGTAGCCATAGGCGAATTGGGGATCATAGCCGGGCTGGCCATGGTTCAGCGGGGCGCCGGTGGCGTCCTTCGGCCACGAGAACGACAGCCGGCCGCTGAAGTCGTGACGCGGCCGGCCGTCTCGGTCGCCGATCAGCACGTCGGCGACGCCGCCGCCTTCCGCACCCGGCAGCCAGGCCGCCACAAAGGCGTCCGACTGGTTGATCTCGGGATTGGTCCACATCGGCCGGCCCGACAGGAACACCGACACCGTCGGCACGCCCGCCGCCTTCAGATGTCGCAGCGTCTCCAGCGGTTCGGTCGGGACGAAGTCCAGATGATCGATGTCGCCCTGGAACTCGGCATAGGGCGTCTCGCCGAACACCACGATGGCCACGTCCGGCTTCTGGTCGAAGCTTCCGTCGGGCGCCAGGGTGGCGGTCCCGCCGCCGGCCTCGACCGCCTCGCGCAGGCCGGACCAGATCGACTGGCCGTTGGGAAAGTCGGTGTTGGCGTTGCCGGTGCCCTGCCATGTCAGGGTCCAGCCGCCCGACGCCTGGCCGATGTCGTCCGCCGACCCCGCCACCAGCACGCGCGCGCCCGGACGGATCGGCAGAACTGATCCGTTGTTTTTCAACAGCACGAGGGATTTGCGCACCGCCTCACGCGCCAGCGCCCGATGCTCCGGCGAACCCAGGGCCTCGAAGCGGCCCTCGACCGGCCGCGCCTCGATGAACAGGCCGGTCTTGACCTTGGCCCGCAGGATGCGGCGCACCGCCTCGTCGACCCGCGCCATCGGGATCTCGCCCGACCGGGCCTGGGCCAGGGTGTTGGTGTAGAGCGGCTTCCAGCTGTCCGGCGCCATCAGCATGTCGATGCCGGCGTTGACGGCCAGGGCGCAGCTCTCGTTCGAACAGCCCGGCAGCTGGCCGTGGGCGTTCCAGTCGGAAACGACGAAGCCGTCGAAGCCCAGCGGCCCGCGGAGCACCTCGGTCAGAATGGTCTCATTGCCGGAGTGTTTGACGCCGTTCCAGCTGGAGAAGCTGGCCATGACTGACAGGACGCCAGCGTCGATGGCCTGCACATAGCCGCCCAGATGGATGCCGACCAGTTCGTCTTCGGAGCCCCGGAAATCGCCCTGGTCCTGACCGTTGGCGGTGCCGCCATCGGCGAGGAAATGTTTGGCCGAGCCGGCGATCCGGCCCGGTGCGATCGGGCCGTCAGCGCTCAGCTCTCCCTGCAGGCCGAGGGTCATCGGGCCGGCGTAGCTGCGGGCGATCTCGGGGTCCTCGCCATAGCCTTCATAGGCGCGGCCCCAGCGGTCGTCGCGCGGCACCGCCAGGGTCGGACCGAAGGTCCAGTCGGCTCCGGTCACGGCGACTTCCAGCGCCGTGGCCTCGCCGATGCGTCGGATCAGGTCCGGGTCGCGCGCGGCGCCGAGGCCGATGTTGTGCGGGAAGATGGTGGCGCCGACGATGTTGTTGTGCCCGTGCACGGCGTCGATGCCGTAGATCAGGGGGATCTTCGCGCCGGGCCGGGCGGCGGCGGCGGCGCGGAAGGCCCGGGCCAACTCCACCCAGGCCTGCGGCGTGGCGCGGTCGTTGCCGTCCGGCGCCGAATTGCCGCCGGCGAGGATCGAGCCCAGCGGATACGTCAGCAGGTCTTCCGGCTTGATCGCCGAGATATCGGCCTGGATCAGCTGGCCGATCTTTTCCTCGATCGTCATCCGCGACATCAGCTCTGTGACGAAGGCCTCCGTCGCCGCGTCGCTCATGGCGTGCGGCGAGGCGGCGCGCGGCCACGCCGACGGGCGTGCCCGCGCCGCGTCGGCGACGATCGAAGCCTGCGGGGAAACGAAGGTCTGCGGATCCTGCGCCCGGCCGTCGGTCGCGCAGGCGCCGGTCAGGGCCACGCCGAGCATGGCGCCGGTCAGAAGCATCGATCGAAGGGGCTGGGGCATGATCCGGTTCCGTGAAAGCGAAAAGGCCGGCGCGACATCGGGCGGTCGCGCCGGCAGTCTGTTCAGGTTCGGCAAAAACCCGGGCGCGGCGTGGGTCGGCCGGAGGATGAGATCGCAGAGCTGTCCTGTGTTCCTCCGGGACGACCTTGAGCGGCGCCCTCGTTTTTACCAGTGCAAGCTTGATGCACCCATGACAATGCTGTCAACTGCAATCTCGTTAGCGCTAACATTCCACGAGCGGGCGGATCAACGCCCCGGAGCAAGGGAGCCGATCAGCATGCGCCAGGGTCTCAACAGACGTGAAGCCGGCCTGGCCGCCCTGATGGCCGCGGGGGCGGCGGGGCTGACAGGCGCCCGCCCGGCGCGGGCGGAAACGCCCTATGCCTGGCGCAACGTCAAGGTCGGCGCGGGCGGCTTCATCCCCGGCATCGTCTTCAGCCGGGTAGAGAAGGGGCTGGCCTACGCCCGCTCCGACATGGGCGGCGCCTATCGATGGGATTCGGCCCGGGATCGCTGGCTGCCGCTACAGGACTCCACGCCCATCGGCAGCGATTTCGGGGTCGAGAGCATCGCCCCCGATCCGCTTGACGCCGAGGTCGTCCACGCGGCGGTCGGGGTCGGCCGCAATCACCCGTCGGCCATGCTGCGCTCGACGGATCGCGGCGCGACCTGGACCCGGACGCCCGTCCCGTTCCGCATGGGCGGCAATGAGGACGGCCGGGGCCTCGGCGAGCGGCTGGCGATCGATCCCAACGACAACCGCATCCTGTATTTCGGTTCGCGCCACGACGGCCTGCAGCGCAGCCTCGACCGCGGCGCGACCTGGACCAAGGTCGCCAGCTTCCCCCTGCCCGGCCAGGGCCTCGTCCCGGACGGTCCCACCCACCCGGGGCTGAGCTTCGTGGTCTTCGACCCCTCGAGCGGGACGGCCGGAGCGCCCACGCCGACCCTGTTCGTCGGCGTCGCCGACCCTGGATCGGCCCGCCTGTACCGGTCGGACGACGCCGGGGCGACCTGGGCGGCGGTCGCCGGCGGCCCCCGGCCCGAGCTGTCGGCGGCCAAGGCCGAGATCGACGGACGCGGCGTCCTGTATCTGACCTGCACCCTGGGCGTGGGGCCGAACGGGGTCGCCGACGGCGAGGTCTGGCGGCTGGACACCCGCTCCGGCGCGTGGCGCGACATCAGCCCGCCCCGGCCGCTGGGCGGCTTCATGGGCCTGTCGGTCGATCGCCAGCGACCCGGGGTGCTGATGGTCTCGACCCTCAACCGCTGGCAGCCCGGCGACACCCTGTGGCGCAGCACCGACGATGGCGGCAGCTGGACCAGTCTGCGCGAGCAGGCCCGCCACGACGTCAGCGCCACGCCCTTCCTCAACTGGGGCAACGACAAGCCGGACTTCGGCTGGTGGATCGCCGCCCTCGCCATCGATCCGTTCGAGTCCGACCGCGCGGTCTACGCCACCGGCGCGACCGTCTACGCCACTTCCAACCTGACCGCCGCCGACGCCGGCGCGCCGACGGACTGGGCGCCGTGGGTCGAGGGCATCGAACAGACCGCCGTCATCACCCTGATCAGTCCGCCGGCGGGTCCCGCCCTGCTGACCGGCTTCGGCGACATCTCCGGCTTCGCCCATGAGGACCTGGGCCGCTCGCCGACGCTGCAGTTCACCACGCCGGTCTTCGGCAACACCAACCAGATCGACTACGCCGGCGGCGCCCCGAATGTGGTGGTGCGCAGCGGCACGCCGCACGAGGGCGTCGGCTCGGAAGGGCACGACGGCGCGACCCTGGCCTGGTCCGACGACCATGGGCGCAGCTGGAAATCGCTGGGACGGCCCCGCCCGGCCGGCCTGGCGGAAGCCTCGTCCCATCCGCGCATGGACCTGTATCGCGACGCGCCGATCACCGTCACGGCCGACGGCTCCGCCTTTGTCCTGGCCACGCCGCAGGTGATGACGTCGCGCGACCGGGGCGCCGGATGGCGGCCGGTGCAGGGCCTGCCCCTTTTCCTGCGGCCGGTCGCCGACCGGGTCGATCCGCAGCTGCTCTATGCGCTCGATTTCGACACGGGCGGATGGTTCGTCAGCGTTGACGGCGCGGCCAGTTTCGCCGCGGTGCCGAGTCGCGGCCTGCCGGCCGGCCTGGCCGCCGACCGGCCGACCTGGCGTGAGCACGCCTGGCCGCTGAAGGCGACGCCGGGGCGGGACGGCGATCTGTGGCTGGTCTCGCGCGCGGGTCTGTTCCACACCGTCGACGGCGGCCAGCGGTTCGAGCGGGTCGACGGCGACCTGCAGGTCGAGATGATGGATGTCGGCAAGGCGCCGCCCGGCGAGACCTATCCCTCTGTGGCAGCCATGGGCGTGCGGGGCGAGACGAGCG
>CAZGPS010000006.1:0-30981 GCA_964527675.1 uncultured Brevundimonas sp.
GACGGCCGCCCGCGAGACCGCGGCGCGCGAGGCGGTCGCCCGCGAATCCGCCGCGCCGCCGGCCCCCGCGCAGCCGGCCGTCCCCCCGCCCGGAGCGGCCGAATGAGACGCGCGGTCGCGGTTCGCGTCGTCGGGCCGATGCAGTGGATCGTCTATCCGGCCCTGATCGCCATCGCCGCCACCATCGTCCTGCAGACGCCCGTCGAATTGTTCGGCCTGCATCTGCCCGAGCCGGTCATACCCATGGTGCTGGCCTTCGCCTGGCCGCTGATCCGCCCCTCGGTGCTCGCGCCGGTCATCCTGGCTGCCCTGGGCCTGGTGCTCGACATCTTGACCTACGGTCCGCTCGGCCTCTGGGGTCTGACCTTTCTGGTCGTCTACAGCGTCGTTCTCGCCTCGCGCAGCTTCCTGGCGGGGCAGGACACGGCGGTGCTGTTCGTCTGGTACGGCGCCTGCTGCGCCCTGGCCTTCCTGCTCGCCTATGTGGTCATGGCCTTCATCGCCCCGACGCCGGCCAGTTTGATCTCGGTCTTCCTCCAGGTTCTGCCGACCCTGCTGCTGTTCCCGTTCGCCCACCGGTTGATCGAGCGGTTTGAAGACGGCGACGTGAGGTTCCGATGAGTTCCGAACCCTCCATCTTCTTCTCCGACACCAACGAGCGCCAGGGCTCCTTCCTGCGCCGCACCTTCGTGCTGGGCGGGATCACCACGATCGCCGGCGTCGCCCTGACCGCCCGCCTGGCCCAGCTTCAGGTCGTGCAGGCCGGCGAATACGCCACCCTGGCCACCAACAACCAGTTCAACTTCCGCCTCGTGCCGCCGCCGCGCGGCCGGGTCCTCGACCGCAACGGCGTGGTGATCGCCGGCAACCGGCCCAGCTTCCGGGTGCTGGTGGTTCGTGATGAGACCAAGGACCTCGACCAGACCCTCGACCTGCTGGGGCGACTGCTTCCCGATACGCTGGAGCGTCGCCGTGCGATCATCCGCGACGTCAACGCAGCGCCGCGCTTCAGTCCCGTGCCGGTCAAGAGCGACCTGACCTGGGACGAGTTCGCCAAGGTCAATCTCTACGCCAACGAGCTGCCGGGCGTCATGGCTGACATGAACGAGGCGCGTTACTACCCGTTCGGCGGCTCCTTCGCCCACGTCATCGGCTATGTCGCCAAGCCCAACGATCGCGATATCAAGGCCATCCGGGATCGGGGCGAGAAAGTCCCGGAACTCCTGTTCAATCCCGGCTTCCGCATCGGACGTCAGGGCGTGGAGAAGGCCTTTGACACCGACCTGCGCGGCGAGGCCGGCGGGGTTCGGGTCGAGGTGGATGCGCGCGGTCGCGTGGTGGCCGAGGACGCCGGAGGATCGCGGGCGGCGCTGCCCGGCAAGGATGTGGTCCTGACCCTCGACGCTGATATCCAGAACCGCGCCCTTGAGGTCTTCGGCGAGGAGTCGGGCAGCTGCGTCGTTATGGACGTGCGCAACGGCGACATCCTGTGCATGGTCTCCGCGCCATCGTTCGATCCGAACCTGTTCGTCAGCGGCGTGCCCAGCCAGATCTACCGCGCCTGGGCCGACTACGAGCGCCGTCCACTGCTGGACAAGGCCATCACCGGCGTCTTCGCGCCCGGCTCGACTTTCAAGCCCGTGACCGGCCTCGCGGCTCTCTCCCGGGGCGCCAATCCCGATCGGCGGGTCACCTGCACCGGCGGCTTCTATCTCGGTCGTCGGTTCGCGTGCCACGCCACCCACGGCTCGCAGGACATGCGCGAGGCCATCAAGAACTCCTGCAACGTCTACTTCATGACATTGGCGGTCGAGCATGGCCCTGACGCCATCGCCGAGGTGGCCCGTGTCATGGGCTTCGGTCAGACCTTCGACATCGGCATCGACGGCCAGAAGCCGGGTCTCGTGCCCGACCGCGAATGGCGCCGGCGCAATCCGGTGCGGGGCGACCCGAAATGGTATCCCGGGGAGACGCCCAGTTACGGGATCGGGCAGGGCGCCCTGACGGTCAACGCGCTCCAGCTCGCCGTCTACACCGCACGCCTGGCCAATGGACGCAAGGCGGTGATGCCGCGTCTGGTCAAGTCGGTGGGCGGGGTCGAGCAACCGCCGTCGGGGGCGGTTCGCGATCTTCCCTATCCGCCCGAACTGCTGGCGGTGCTGCGCGACGGCATGAACCGCGTGACCGACGTCGGCGGCACCGGATTCCGCAACAGCCAGCTGGGCCTCGGCGCCGTGCGCATGGCGGGCAAGACCGGCACGGCCCAATCCCGTGACTACGGCTCCGGGTCGCGCAAGGGCGCGGGCCGGCCGTGGGCCGAGAAGGACCATAATCTCTTCATCGCCTATGCGCCGATCGACAATCCCCGCTACGCCGTGTCCGTCATCGTCCAGCACGGCGGCATGGGCGGCGGCACCGCGGGCGCTCCCCGGGCCCGCGAGGTGATGAAGGTCGCCCTTCTCAAGGACCCCGAGATCCGCCAGCGCATTGAACAGGCCGGCTGCACCGACACGGAGGACCCCGGCGCCCACGAGGCCAACGCCCTGGGCGCCGCCGAGCCTAACGGCGCGCCGGAAGCGCCCGTCGCGGCGCGCCCGGCCGCCGCCGCCGCCGCGACCGGCCCGCGCCCCTATCTGTCGGAGCCAGACCGATGACGGCCTCGGCCCTGACCCGCCCCGGCGAACGCGACCGGCTTTCGACCAAGATCGCCGAGCTGGACTGGCGCCTGATCGGCCTGCTGGCCGTGATCGCCTGTGTCGGCGCAGCCATGCTCTATTCGATCGCGGGCGGCCAGTGGCAGCCCTGGGCCGCCAAACACCTGCTGCGCTTCGGGTCGCTGCTGGTGGTGATGCTGGCCCTGGCCATGGTCCATCCGAAATGGTGGTTCCGGGCGGCCTATCCGATGTACGGCCTGCTGCTGGTGCTCGTCCTGATGATCGAGTTCACCCCGCTCGGCTACACCGCCGGGGGTGCGCGCAACTGGCTGAACCTGGGATTCATGCGCATCCAGCCGGCCGAGTTCGTCAAGATCGGCCTCGTCCTCGCCCTGGCGCGCTGGTATCACAATCACTCGGCCCAGGACGCCAAATGGTCGTGGAAGTTGCTGATTCCCGCCGGGATGATCGGCCTGCCCTTTCTGCTGGTGGCCAAGCAGCCGGATCTTGGCTCGGCCATGGTCATCGGTCTGACGGGCGCCGCCGTGATGTTCGTGGCCGGACTGAGCTGGCGGGTCATCGCCGCCGGAGCGGCCGCTGCCATTGCCGTCATCCCGCCGTTCGTCATGTTCGGCATGCACGACTACCAGCGCAATCGGGTGCTGACCTTCCTCAGTCCGGAGTCCGACCCCTCTGGCGCCGGCTACAACATCATCCAGTCCAAGATCGCGCTCGGATCGGGCGGCTTCCTCGGCAAGGGTTATGGCCTGGGCAGCCAGAGCCAGCTTGAGTTCCTGCCCGAGCGGCACACCGACTTCATCTTCTCGACCCTGGCCGAGGAGTTCGGCTTTGTCGGCACCTTCACCATGCTGCTCTGCTATGTCGCCGTCATCCTGATCGCCCTGCGCATCGCCTCCCTGGCGCACAGCCACTTCGGCCGGATCGCCGCGGCCGGCATGACCGCCTTCTTCGCCCTGTTTGTCCTGATCAACGGCGCCATGGTCATGGGCCTGGCCCCCGTGGTCGGCGTGCCGATGCCGCTGTTGTCCTATGGCGGATCGTCGATGATGACCGTCATGATCGGCTTCGGTCTGGTGCTCTCCACCCGCGTTCACCGCTACGCCGAACTGCCCAAGGGCCACGGCCTGTTCTGATCGGCCGCTTCAGGCGTTAGGTTCGAACCATGTCTGAAACGCCCGCCAAATCATCCGCCCCGCCCGTGTTCGTTCCCGACTGGGGCGACAAGCCGTGTCCGAAACCTGTGGTCCCGACCGCCTCCCCGGAACAGACCGCAGCCATGATGGACGGCGTTCGCATGCGCGAGAACCCGGCCGAATGGGCCTTCGTGCGACTGTCAAAGCTGATCGAGGATTTCGAAAAGGGCCTCGACAAGGATGACGAGGTCGGCGCCCGCATCGTCGGCTTGCCGGGCGACGGCACCATGTCGATCGAAGACGTCGGCTTCTGGGGCCCCGACTTCATCCTCTTCATCGGCAAGAACGCCGACGGCAAGCCGGTGCGCCTGATCCAGCATTACGGCCAGATCAACGTCCTGCTCGACGTCCGTCGCCGCCCCGAGGAGCGTGAGGCCCGCCGCATTGGGTTCCAGCTGTCGGAAATGGTGCGGAAGACGGACAAGAGTGACTAGTGGCTAGTGGCTGGTGGCTGGTGATTTGCGCTTCGCCGTGGGCGGAAGGGCGGCGCAGACAGCGCCCGCACACAGACGGCGGCTAGTCACTAGCCACTAGCCACTAATCACTACTTCAATCCCGCCGCCCAGTCCGTCGCCCGCACGAGGCTGTCGACGATGCCCGGTTCGCTTGAGGCGTGGCCGGCGTCGCCGATGATGTCCAGCTTCGCCTCGGGCCAGGCCTGATGCAGCGCCCAGGCGCCAGAGATGGGGGTCACCACGTCGAACCGGCCCTGGGCGATCCAGCAGGGTATGTGGCGGATGCGGCCGATGTTCTTCAGCAACCAGCCCTCCTCGGGGAAGAAGCCGCCATTGGTGAAATACCAGTTCTCGATCCGCGCGAAGGCCACGGCGAAATCCGGTTCGGCGAATTTGTCGGGCTTGGCGTCTGGCCCCTGGACGCTCACGGTCTCGCCCTCCCAGCTCGACCACGCCACGGCGCAGCGTTCGCGCTCCGCCTGGTTGTCGCCGATCAGCCGCTTGTAATAGGCCCCCATGAGGTCGTGCCGCTCGTCTTCGGGGATCGGGGCGACGAACCGCTCCCAGGCGTCCGGGAAGATGTTCGAGGCGCCATCCTGGTAGAACCAGTGCAACTCGGCCCGGGTCAGCAGGAAGATGCCGCGCAGCACCAGCGCCGTCGCCCGCTCGGGGTGGGTGATGGCGTAGGCCATCGACAGGGTCGATCCCCAGCTGCCGCCGAATACGACCCATTTGTCGATCCCCAACGACTCGCGCAGACGCTCGATGTCCTCGATGAGGGTCCAGGTAGTGTTGTCCTCCAATGAGGCGTTTGGCCGGCTATTGCCGCAGCCGCGCTGGTCGAACAGGACGATGCGGTATTTCGCCGGATCGAAATAGCGTCGCATGCCGGGATTGACCGCTCCGCCCGGGCCGCCGTGCAGCACCACGACCGGCAGGCCCTGCGGATTGCCGCATTCCTCGTAATAGATCTCATGAACCCCGCCGGTCGGCATCAGGCCGGTGGCATAGGGTTCAATCTCCGGAAACAGGTCTCGGCGGGGCGTTTCGGGCACGGGGAAGGCCATACGGTACTCGGTCTCTTTTCGTGTCAGGCGGTGGCGGTTTGTGTCCGCAATGCGGCAAAGCCGATCAAAAGCCAAGCCGCGATCATCAGCAGGCCGCCGATCGGCGCGACTGCGCTCATCACCGACAGGCTGAGCAGGGCGACGGCGGAAAGGGCGAGGGCGAACACCAGGCCGCCGGCGGCGGCCAGCCAGCCGGCGATGACGATCAGCCGGTTCCGGGCGGGCCATACGGCGCAGACCAGGGCGACCACGGCATGCACCAGCTCGTAGTGCGCGCCGGTGGTGAGCAGCTGTTTGACCTGGGGCCCGGCTCCATGCGCTGCGAAGGCGCCCAGCGCCACGGCGAGGGCGCCGTTCAGAGCGGCGAAGGCGACCAGGCTGCGAGTCACTGTCATGGACGGACGCTAGCCGACAGAATCCCGCGCGTCTGCTATTCGCGCGACATGACCGCCGCCCAGCGCCTGGCTTTGCAGTATGTGTTGCTCTTCGGCGCCACCGGCGTGTCGCTGCCATTTGCCGGCCTGTGGATGCGTGCGCAGGGTCTGAGCGGCGCCGAGATCGGGACCCTCCTCGCCGCGCCGATGGTGGCGCGGGTCGTCACCGGTCCGCTGCTCGCGGTCTGGGCCGATGGTTTCCGCTACCGGCGCACGCCGATCGCCCTGCTCGGTCTGGCCATGGCCGCGGGCTATGGCGTGGCCGGCCTCTCCGACCTCTATGCGGTTCGGGCGATCGGATGGTTCGTCGGCGCCACGGCCATGGGGGCGCTGGTGCCCCTGACCGACGTCATGACCCTGCGGCTGGCGGCGCGTCTGGGATTCAGCTTCTCCCTGCCGCGCGGCGCGGGCTCGGCCGCCTTTGTCGCGGCCAATGTCGCCATGGGCGCACTGCTGCTCCATGGACCCGTCGACGGGGTGATCGTCTGGCTGGTCGTCTCGTCCCTCGGCCTGGCCGCCGTCGCCGCCCTGGCCCTGCCGCCCGAGCCGGTGGCCGAGGGGGCGACCGTCGCCGGTCTGGAGCGTTTCCGCGGGCTTGGTCGCCTGCTCGCCGATCCGCTGTTCATGACCGCCATCTTCGCGGTCGGCGCGGTTCAGGCCGCCCACGCCTTCCAGTACGGCTTCTCCGCCATCCTGTGGAAAACCCAGGGGATAAGCGAGGCGGTCACCGGCCAGCTCTGGGCCTTCGGCGTGGTCGTCGAGATCGCCCTGATGTGGCTGTTCGAGCCGTGGCGCCGGCGCGTCGGCATCGGACCGTGGAGCTTGCTGATGGTCGGCTCGGCCGCCGCCGTGCTGCGCTGGTCGGCGATGGCCCTCGCCCCGCCTCTGTGGCTGCTCTGGCCGTTGCAGGCGTTGCACGCCCTGACCTTCGCCGCGACCTTCCTCGCCGGCTTGCAGATCGTCGAGCGCCTGACCCGCCCCGACAGCCACACCGCCGCCCAGACGCTGAGCTCGGTGCTGTCCGCAGGGCTGCTGATCGGCCTGGCCACCGCTGCCTCGGGCCCGCTCTACGACCGCTTCGGGGCGGGGGGCTACTGGGCCATGGCGGCCATGGCCGCCGCCGGCCTTGTCGCCGCCATCCCGCTGAGACGGCGGCTGGGCGAGGTCAGGCCAGATCGCCGATCGCCGCGTCCAGCAGCATGAAGGCGCGGCCGCCGTCCGAGGTCAGCCGGCCCAGCACGCCCGGCCCGTCCTGGGCCTCGGCCAGGGCTGACAACTCGCGCCCGTAGCTCCGCACGAAGGCCTCGGCGTCCGCCCTCAGGTCGGTGTCGGTCAGCACCCGCCGCGAGACGCTGCGCACCGCCGCCGGGGCGACGCGACGGACGATCTGTCGGGCCCGGTCCGGATCGCCGGCGGCGACGGCATGAGCCGCTTCCTCCACCCGCGACCGGGGCAGCAAGGCGTTCGGATCGACGCCCATGCGGCGGATCGCGGCCGTGATTCTCTCGGCCAGCGCGTCGCTGTCCGCCGCCGGCATGACCGGGGTGTCGAGGTCCAGCGGCGGCTCGCCGGGGCTCTCGTCAACCAGATCGCTCCAGCCCAGCCGGTCCTTCTCGGACTGGTTGACCGGGGCGGCGCCCGGCGCCGGCGCCAGTTCCAGCCGACCGCGCAGGCCAAAGCCGCGCGCCTCTTCGCTCCGCTCCGGCGCCCGCTCCGGCCGCGCCCGCGGCGGCGCCTCCGGCTCCGGGGGCGGGCTTGCGGCCAGGGCCTCGCGGCGGCGGCTGGTGGTCGGGCTCTCGCCGGACACCACCCCCATCAGCCGCACCGCCTCGGTCAGCATGTCGTAGTTGCGCCGCACCCGCTCCTGGAAGCCGGCGTCCAGCGCCTCGGTGTCGGCGGCGGCCTTTTGCGAGGCGGCCGAGAGGGCGGCCAGGCCTTCCTCGACCGAGGCCCGCACCACCTCAACCCGCTTCTGCGCCTCCTCGGGCAGGCGGGACGCCCGCTCGTCGAGATCCTCCATGGCCTGATCGATGCGGGCCAGGGCGGCGTTCATGCGCTCCACAGTGCTTTCGAGCTGCTCGAGGGCGTGCTGTCCGGCCTCATCGACGAGGCTGCTCGTCTCCACGACGATGCGGCGGGCGCTGTCGACACGGGCGTCGGCGGCCTGATCGGCCTTCTGCGCGGCGTCGAACAGGGCCTCGCCCAGGCGGTCGGCCCGGACCTGGGCCTGTTCGGCCGCGTCGGCGGCGGCGGCGCGGGAGTCCTCGGCGGTGGCCTGCAGCGCGGCCAGGGCGCGGCGGGTCTCCTCGACCAGGGCGTCGCGCGCCTCGGCCGCAAGGGCCTCGAACTTGTCGAGCGCCAGCTTGGTGGCGCTGTCGAATCCATCCGCCTCGCGTTGAGACATGTCGACGAGGGCGCGGAACTGGTCGGTCGCGGCCTCGACCAGGTCCTTGATGCTCTCTGTCGTGCGGGCCGAGGTCTGGCCCAATTCGTCCGTGACCGCCCGGGTGGCGGACAGTTGCTCGGTCAGCTGGGCGCGCTGGCTCTCGACCTGGGCGGAGAAATCCTCCTGGTCGGTGCGCAGGGCGTAGGCGGCCGTGATCAGGGCGGCGCGTTGCTGGCCCAGTCCTTCCTCGACCGACTGGATCTGTTCGGCCACGCCCGATCCGGCGTTCTCCAGCCGCAGGGTCTGGCGGGCCAGATCGTCGGCGGCGACGCGGGCGGCGTCCTGGGCCTCGCCGGCGGCGGCGGCCAGATCGGCGGCGCGCGCGGCGAGGGCGGCCTCGGCCTCGCGCAACTGGGTCTGGGCCAGGTCAGAGGCGTCGACGACCATGCGCGACTGGCGTTCGACGGCGTCGATCACCCCCGTCGCCTGGCTGTCGAGCTGAACGCCCAGCGTCTGCATCTGGTCGCGCTCCTGGCCGAGCTGCTCGACCAGACGCCGGGCGGTCCGGCCGGCGGTCTCGGCGGCCTCGTTGAGCCGCGTCGTCTCGTGCGCGAGGGCCTCCCGCAGCAGGGTCATGTCGTGGCGCGCGCGTTCGGCGGCGAGCGAGGCCTGGTCGATATCATTGCGCAACGACTGCAGCACTTCGCCGGTCTGCTGGGCGGCCAGCGCCGTAGGGGCGATCAGCGCCTCGGACAGGCTCCGCGCACGGCGGGTTTCGGCGGCGAGGCCGGCGCCCTGCCGCACAGCGTGGGCCAGCAGGATGGCGAGCCCGGCCGGCGCCAGGGCGATCATGGCGTAGACCGCCATCCGCAGCGGCTCCATATCGACGGCCCCGGATCCGATCTCATACGCCAGCCAGGCCGCGACGCCGCCGATCCACAGCGCCGCCGCGACGCTGGCCAGCAGATAGGCGTGGCGGCCTGACGGGGCGGCTTCGAGCGGTCGGCGGAGCGGAGTCGGCGCCGGGGGCGGTTCGTAGGCGACCGGCGGTGCATCGACCGACTGGCCCAGCTCCGGCGTCGCAACCGGGGCCGCAATCGGCCCACCCTGTCCCGCGGCCTCGGCGGCCTTCTGCTCGGCCTGCCGTCGCTCCTCGGCCAGCCGGCGCCGGCGCCGTTCGGACATGGGGCGCTCGGCCTTCGGTTCAGGTTCAGGCTCCGAATCCGCCTCTGGCTCCGGCTCCGGGTCGGCGGGCGCCTCCAGCGCGGCCTTGATCTCGGCCATGGCGTCGACCTCCGGCTGGGGGTCGGTCAGGTTCAGCGGCGGCCGTTGACGGGACTTCATGAGGCGGCGATCTCGACTGGATGCGACGTCGCGCAGCCGGGGCGCGCAACCCAGCCGGACCCTAGCGGCTCATTCGCGGCGCGCAAAGGCGAGCACGGACGAATCCGGGAGTCAGCAATCCTGCTTGCGTTCCGTGGCGATGAAGACCGCGCCGGCCGGCTTGTCGCCGCAGTCGCGCACGCGGTGGATTTCGCGCCGGGTCTTTTCGGGGTCGTCAAGCTGCAGGCCGAACTGGGCCAGGGCCGCGGCGGCGAGCAGGGCGATAAAGCCGATGATCATTTCGATCAGCGCCTGCATCGCCGACCTCCCCCGTCCCCGTTGAACGCCGTCTTATGCGCCCTAAACGCCGCCCGGGCAATCCGGGCGCCCTGGCGATGGAACGGAACCGGCCCGCATGCGTCCTGTAAAGCTTGGGGCGCATGCCGCCGTCACGCGAATCGGTCAGGCTGCCTCCATGAGCCTTTTGGCGGATGAACACAGCGAGCCCTGGCTGACGCCGGGAGACAACTGCTGGCGGGTCGAGACCGCCGGGCGGTTCGCCGTGCTGATGGAGAACGCCGCCTATTTCGAGGCGCTCAGTTCGGCGCTCGGCAAGGCGAAGCGATCTGTCGTCATGCTGGGCTGGCAGTTCGACCCGCGCACCCGGCTGGACCCCGCGTCCCGCCCCGACGACCCCCAGGCCCAGATCGGCCACCAGCTGCGCATGCTGGTCAAGGCGCGGCCCAACCTCGACGTGCGATTGCTGATCTGGCGCTCGCCGCTGGTCATCGCCGCCTCCCAGGGATTCTTCCCTCACAGGGCGCAGAGCTGGTTCCGCAAGCGGATGGTGGAGCTTCGGCTCGACAATCTGAGTCCGCCGGGCGCCTGCCATCATCAGAAGGTGGTGATCATCGACGACTCCGTCGCCTTCTGCGGCGGCGGCGACGTCGCCACAGATCGCTGGGACTCGGACGAGCACCTCGACGACGACCCCCGGCGCTGCCAGCCGTCGGGGCGGATCTCGCCGCCGCGGCACGAGATCATGTGCGTGATGGACGGTCCTGCGGCGCGGGCGCTCGGGGACCTGGCGCGCGAGCGCTGGTACCGCTCGTCGGCGGAACGCATCGTCGCCCAGGATGTCGAGGGCGATCCCTGGCCCGACGGCGTTGAGCCGGATCTGCTCGACACGCCGGTCGGCATCGCCCGGACCGAGCCGGCCTGGGCCGGGCGCCGCGAAGTGCGCGAGAACGAGGCCCTGCACCTCGACGCCATCCGCCGGGCGCGCCGGCTGATCTATCTCGAGAACCAGTATTTCACCTCGCCGAGGATCGCCGCCGCCCTGGCCGCGCGTCTGGCCGAGCCGGACAGCCCCGAAGTGGTGCTGGTGTCGACCGCCGCAAGCCCCAGCTGGTTCGACCAGATGACCATGGACACGGCCCGCGCCGAGGTGCTGTTCCGGCTGGAGCAGGCGGACCGCAACAACCGCTTCTACGCCTTTGCGCCGCACACCACCGGCGGCGAGCGGATCATCGTCCACGCCAAGGTGTCGATCTACGACGACGAGGTTTTGCGTATCGGCTCAACCAACCTCAACAACCGCTCGTTCGGTTTCGACAGCGAATGCGATGTCGCGGCGGCGCCCGTCACGGAGGCCGGCCGGGCGGCGATCCGCCGCTTCCGTCACCGCACCATCGGTCACTGGATCGGCGAAAGCGCTGACGAGTTCGCGGCCGCCGAGGCCCTGTTCGGCTCGGTCGGCGAGGCCATACAGCGCTTCGACAACGGCCGCATGCAGACCCTCGGCGCCAAGCCGCCGTCGGCGATCGAACAGTTCATCGCCGAATTCCAGCTGGGCGACCCGACCTCGACCTCCGACGCCTTCCAGCCGTGGAAGCGGCGCAGCCGCTCGCAGCGGACCCTGCAGCCGTTGATCAGGTCCTGATTTCGAAATCCACCACCAGCGGGAGGTGATCCGAGGCCATGCGGGCGAGGGGAGAGAAGGGCGCCGTCACCCCCGTCACCGCAATCTCGGGACTGGTGAAACAGTGGTCGATGCGAATGGCCGGGAAGCTGGACGGGAAGGTCTTGACTGAGGGCTTCAGGCCCAGTTCGCGCTGGCAGTCGGACAGCCGTCGCGCCAGCGCCTGATAGGGCCGGGTGATCGAGGTGGCGTTGAAGTCGCCGGTCAGCAGGGTCGGGCCGGAGCAGTCCGGGTGGCCCAGCCAGCCCTCGCCCAGCAGGGCCGCAACCTGCAGCCGTTGCTCGCGCGGCACCAGCCCCAGATGGGTGGTGATGACATTCAGCTCGACGCCGTCGATGTCGATCGCCGCCCACAACGCGCCCCGCGGCTCCAGCCCCGGTATGCCGCGGACCGTCGGCAACTCCCCGGACTTGACCAGTCGCTCGGGACGAAGCGTCAGGATGGCGTCGCCATACTCTTCCGTCTCGACCGTCATGGCGGCGTGGAAGTGGAAGGTCATGGCCAGCCGATCAGCGATGGCGCTGGCCTGATCGACCATCCCGGTCCGGGCCCGGCCCACGTCCAGTTCCTGCAGGCAGACGATATCCGGCTCGTGCTCGGCGATAACGGCCGCGATCCGCCCGACATCCAGCCGACGATCGACGCCGACGCAACGGTGCACATTGTAGGTCAGCAGGCGGGGCATGAGGTCCTGGGAACGGGCCGAAACGCTCTGAGGCGGCCGGGCTAGGCCATTTCGATCAGGAATGCGACCCCCGTGGGGCGCGTTCCGATCAGGTGTCAGATCACGACCAGCCGGTCGGCGACCTCGTTCGGATTTCCGGCGCGTGGCGGGAAATGCTGCGCCAGCACCCCGCCGCACAGGTCGACGGCCGCTTCGAACCCGGCCGCGGGGGCGTCCCGCTTGAGGCCCTTTGAAAGCGCTTCGGCCGCATCGCCCCAGACCGACGGCTCGACCCGGCCGTGGATGCCCTGATCGGCGACGATCTCCACCTGATGGTCCGACAGGGCGGCGAAGATCAGCACCCCGGTGCGCCCCTCGGTGACGTGCAGGCCATGGGCGAGGAACTGCTGCAGGGCGGCGTCGCGGACGCGCGACCGGCGAACGGCCCGCGGGGTGACCCATCGCGTCACCGCCGGGAGCCGGGTGATCAGATAGACGGCCAGGAACAGCACGGCCTGGATCACGGCATAGGCGCCCAGGGCCTGGCCGGCCGAGATGTCGCGTGAGGCCAGATGGGCCGCTTCCCAACTGTCGGCCATGCCCGGAATCCAGCCCGGCTCGAAGCCGAGGGGAATCAGGCCCAGCGGCAGAACCAGCGCCGCCGCGGCGGCCCAGGCCAGCGACACGTCGTGATAGGACGACACCCGGCGGGCGAGAACGCAGAAAATCTCGCCGGACGTCCGCGCCTCCGCCGCCGCGATGGCGGCCGCGATCCGGTCGTGGACCTCGCCTGTCAGTTTGATCACCATCCGCCCGACGCGCCTCCGCCGCCAAAGCCGCCCCCGCCGCCGCTGAACCCGCCGCCGCCGCCGAAGCCCCCGCCACGACCGCCCCGGCCGCTGTTGCGAAGCGCCTCGCTCGCCGCCCAGATCAGGATGGGCCCGACGCCGGACCCGCGACGCCGGCGTCCGCCGCGGGACAATGCGCCGATCATGCCGGTGAACATCAGGAACAGGACCAGACCGATCAGGATCATCGGTCCGACCGGAATCCCGGCCTTGGGGGCGGCGGCCTGCGCCGCCCGCGCCTGGGCCTCGGCCGGATCGAGCCGCAGCTGGGCGTCGATGGCGTCCACGCCCCGCTGGATTCCCCGCTCGAAATAGCCCTCGCGGAACGAGGGCAGGATCTCGTTGTGGATGATCAGGGCCGAGAGGGCGTCGGTCAGCACCGGCTCGAGGCCGTAGCCGACCTCGATCCGCACCTTGCGCTCCTCCGGAGCCACGATCAGCAGCACGCCGTTGTCGTCCTCGGCCTGGCCGATGCCCCACGCCCGGCCCAGCTGATAGCCGTACGTCTCGATCTCCTGACCCTGCAGGCTCTCGACGGTGACCACGACCAGCTGGTCGGAGGTGTCCCGTTCCAGCGCCTCCAGCTTCGCCGTGAGGGCGGTCTCGGCTTCAGGCGACAGCAGCCGCGCCTGGTCCACCACGCGGCCAGACAGGGGCGGAAAGTCAGGCTGACGGGCCGTTTGGGCCATGACCGCGCCGGCCAGGCCCAGCCAGCCGACGACAGACAGGGCGACCAGCCACGCGGCGAGCCGCGTCCGTCCTCTGGTCAGGACATCGATCACGGAGCGGGCGGAGTCGCGCCGGGCTGGGTCGGCGCAGCGGTCCCGCCGGGCGTGGCGGGATTGATGGCGTCGAAATTGACGGTCGGGGCGCTCTGCGCCGCCTCCGTGGCGGCGAACAGCTGCATCGGCTCCGATCCGCCGTGGATCGTCTTGGCCCAGATCACGGTCGGGAAGGTCCGCAGCGACGTATTATAGTCCTGCACGGCTTCGTTGTAGTCGCGCCGGGCCACGGCGATGCGGTTCTCGGTGCCTTCCAGCTGCGATTGCAGGGCGATGAAATTCTGGTTGGAGCGGACTTCCGGATAGCGTTCGACCACCAGCATCAGGCGCGACAGGGCCTGGGTCAGTTCGCCCTGGGCGGCCTGGTATTGCTGAAAGGCGGCTGGATCGCTCAGCGTCTCGGGCGTCACGGTCACGCCCGTGGCGCGGGCGCGGGCCTCGATCACCTGGGTCAGGGTGGTGCGTTCCGCGATCGCGGCGCCCTGCACGGTGGCGACGAGGTTGGGGATCAGGTCCGAGCGCCGCTGGTACTGCGACTGGACGTCGGCCCAGCGCGCCTTGGCGGCCTCTTCCTTGGTCGGGATGGCGTTGATGCCGCAACCGGTGACGGCCGGGGCCAGGACCACAACGGCGGCGATGCCCGCCATCCGGGAGTTCAAACGAATCATCATCGTCTCCTGTCAGGTGCAGACCTGTGGAAACGACTATCGGAGGTTAGGCTTCGCCGTTCAAGCGTCCAGCGACTCGGGCGCGACGCCGGCCGCGCGGCAGGCCGCCGTATAGGTGTTGGCCAGCAGGCAGGCGATGGTCATCGGTCCCACGCCGCCGGGCACCGGGGTGATCCGCCCGGCGACCGCCGCCGCCTCGTCAAAGGCCACGTCGCCGACGACCCGGGTCTTGCCCTGGGCCGCCTTCTCCGGATCGCGCGATGGGACCCGGTTGATGCCGACGTCGATCACCGTGGCGCCGGGGCGGATCCAGTCGCCCCGGATCATTTCCGCCCGCCCGACGGCGGCCACCAGAATGTCGGCCGTGCGGCACAGCGCCGGCAGGTCGCGAGTGCGCGAATGGGCGATGGTCACCGTGCAGCTCTCGCCCAGCAGCAGCTGGGCCATCGGCTTGCCGACGATGTTGGAGCGCCCGACGATCACTGCGTTCAGTCCCGTCAGATCGCCCAGCTCATGCTTCAGCAGCATCAGACAGCCCAGCGGGGTGCAGGGGACCAGGCCGGGCAGGCCGACCGCCAGCCGCCCGGCGTTGACGACATGGAAGCCGTCGACGTCCTTGTCCGGATCGATCGCGCCAAGCACCGCCGAGGCGTCGATATGGCCGGGCAGGGGCAGTTGCACGAGGATGCCGTGGATGCCGCTGTCCGCATTCAGGGCGGCGATCAGGTTGAGCAGCGTCTCCTGATCGGTCTCCGCCGGCAGCTGATGGGTGTCCGAGCGCAGCCCGGCCCGCAGCGTCGTCTCGCCCTTGTTGCGCACATAGATCTGGCTGGCCGGGTCTTCGCCGACGATGACCACGGCGAGGCCGGGCTTGACCCGCCGCCCCGCCTGCAGCCGGGCGGCGGCGGCGGCGACGCGCTCCACCAGCCCGGCCGCGAAGGCCTTGCCGTCGATCAGGGTCGCGCGGGCGGGTGCGGCCGTCATGGGTTCGGCTCCGGTCGTCAGGAATCGTGCGGTGTGCGCGATTTACAGACGGCGCGGTTCGTCGTCTATGATCGAGACCGTATTCAGGGGGACTCGCATGCGACGTCAGACCATTCTCGCCGCCGTCAGCGGTCTCGCACTCATGCTGGCCGCCGGCTCCGCCCTGGCCCAGTCCGCCACGCCGTTGGCCCCGGGGGTCACGGTCGAGGGCGTCATAGACGAGGGCGACGCGACCGCGGCCGAGGACGCCTACCGGTATGACGACTATGCGATCAGGGCCCGCGCTGGTCAGCGGCTGGAGGCCGTGCTGCGCTCGGGGGAGTTCGACGCATATCTGGAGCTCCTCCCTGAGGACGCGCTGGGCGACTCCGTGGCTTCCGACGACGACGGCCTTGGCGAGGGGACCGACTCGCGGCTGCGCTTCACCGTACCGACAACCGGGACCTGGATCCTGCGCGCCCGGCCGCTGTCGGGGCTGGACGGCGGGGTCTACACGCTCAGCCTGACGGAGCGGCCGCCGGCGCCGCGCGCGCCGCGACCCTCCGGCATTCGTCTGGGTCAGACCGTCAACGGCGAGCTGTCGAGCCGGGACCCGGAAACCGACGACGGCCTGCCGTACGACGCCTTCACCTTCCGCGCCCGCCAGGGCGACCGCATCGCCATGTCGCTCAGCAGCGAGGCGTTCGATCCGGTGCTGCGCGTCGGAAAACTGGAGAACGGCGCCTTCGTCCAGCTGGCCGAGAACGACGACGGGCCGGACACCGGTCTGAACTCCCGTCTGATCTTCACCGCGCCGGACAATGGCGAATACCTGATCCGGGTGACGTCGATCGGGGCCGACGGCGCAGGGGCCTACAGCCTCGGTCTGCAGGAAGGCCCGCCGCCCATCGCGGCCCAGCCCATCGCCATAGGAGCGACGGTGGAGGGCGAACTGACCGCGAGCGTCGGCAAGTGCGGAAGCGGCGCCCCGGCCGACGCCTGGCGGTTCGAGGGCCGCGAGGGCCAGCGCATCCGCATCGACATGACCTCCAGCGACTTCGACACCTACCTCGAGCTGTTCGACGAGAACCGCGTCAGCCTCGACGAGGATGACGACGGCGGGCCGAAAGGCACGGATTCGCGAATGACCATCACCCTGCCGCGCACCGGCGCCTACATCATCGAGGCGCGCGCCTTCTCGGCCGCCCTCGGCGACTACAGCCTGTCGGTCACGGAGGTCGAACCGGATCGCGCCCCGGACCGCATCGACTTCGGCGCCAGCCTGCAGGGCGAGATCGACGGGGACGACCCGCGCGACGACGACGACCGTGGCTACGACGCCTTCGTCTTTTCCGGCCGCGAGGGTCAGCGGATCCAGGCCATCATGCGCTCGGGCGACTTCGACACCTGGCTTCAGGTCGGCGGGGCGGACGGCGAGTTCACCGCCCTGGCGTCGGACGACGACGGCCTGATGGAGGGCACCGACTCGCGCCTCAACTACACCCTCCCCGGGGACGGGGACTATGTGCTGCGGGCCTCGCCCCTCGGTTCCGACGGCAAGGGTCTGTATTCCCTTGAGCTGATCGACCGCGGCCCCCAGCCCCGGCCCGGCAGCATCCTGGTCGGCTCCACCGCCTGGGGAACCCTGACGGCGACCGATGCGACGACCGACCACAACAGCCTCTACGACGCCTACCGCGTCGATCTGCGAGAAGACGAGAAGCTGCTCATCACCATGGTCTCAAACGATGTCGACAGCTTCGTCACCATCGGCCGCGAGAAGGATGACGGGGCGTTCGAGGTGCTGGGCTCCGACGACGACGGCCTGACCGACACCCACGCCAAACTGGAATGGACGGCGCCGGACGACGGGACCTTCGAGATCCGCGCCGGGGCCTATCAGCAGGGCCAGACCGGCGCCTACGCCCTGACCGTCGAGAAAAAGCCCTGAGCCTTCGACGCCCCGCCGCGTTGGGTGGAGTATGGCCTTGACCGACAGCACCGTCCGCAAGGACCAGCACCTCGACGTCGTCCTCGCGGGGAAGGCGCGGCACGGGCGGGACAGCGGCTTCGCCGACATCCAATTCGTGCATGAGGCCCTGCCGGATCTCGACCACGGCAAGATCGACCTCGGCGCCGACTTCCTCGGCCGTCGGCTGAAGGCCCCGCTGCTGATCAGCGCGATGACCGGCGGCCCGGCGAGGGCCGAGGCCATCAACGCCCGGCTGGCGGAGGCGGCCCAGCAACTGGGCATCGCCCTGGCCGTCGGCTCGCAGCGGGCGGCCCTCGCCGCCGACGGCCCGACGCCCGGGCTGGACATGGCCCTGCGGCTCAAGGCGCCCGACACCCCCATCCTCGCCAATATCGGCGCCGCCCAGCTGACACGCGGCTTCGGCGTCGATGAGGCCCGACGCGTCCTCGACATGATCGCCGCCGACGCCCTGATCGTGCACCTCAACCCGCTGCAGGAGGCCTGCCAGCCTGGCGGCGACCGCGACTGGTGGGGCGTCGGCGCGGCGCTGGAAGCCCTGGTCAAGACGCTGGACGCCCCGGTGGTGGTCAAGGAGACCGGCGCCGGCCTCTCGGCGGCGACGGCCCGGCGGCTGGTCGAGATGGGGGTGGCGGCGATCGACGTCGCCGGCGCCGGCGGCTCCAACTGGGCCACGGTCGAGGGCGAGCGGGCCGTGGACGCCGCCGACAAGGCCCACGCCGCCGCCTTCTCCGACTGGGGCATCCCCACGGCCCGGGCCATCGCCGAGGCGCGCGCCGCCTGTCCGAAGGCGACCATCATCGGCTCCGGCGGTGTCCGCGACGGGGTCGAGGCGGCCAAGGCCATCCGCCTCGGCGCCGACATGGTCGGTCAGGCGGCCGGCGTCCTGACCGCGGCGACCCTGTCGACCGAGGCGGTCGTCGAGCATTTCCAGACCGTGATCCGCCAGATGCGCACCGTCTGCTTCTGCACCGGCTCGCCCAACCTGACCGCCCTGCGCAAGGCTCCGTTGCAGGGCTGAAAGGGTAGGGGATGGCAGGGTCAGGCCGAGGGCAGCAGGTCCCCGGCGAAGGCCCGATAGCGGCCGGCCCGCACCCCGTCGGTCGCCCGCGCGATGTCCGGCGCGAAATAGTGGTCCGAACCATAGGCCGCCGCCGCCTCGCGCACGACGGCATAGACCCGCTCCAGATCGGGCGACGAGGTCAGCGGCCGGTGGAACTCCATCCCCTGCGCCGCCGCCAGCAGTTCGATCGCCACCACCGTCGCGGTGTTCTCGGCCATGTCCAGAAGGCGCCGCGCGCCATGGGTGGCCATGGAGACATGGTCCTCCTGATTGGCCGAGGTCGGCACGGTGTCGATGCTGCACGGATGGGCCACCATCCGGTTCTCGGCGACGAGGGCGGCGGCGGTCACCTGGGCGATCATGAAGCCGGAGTTCAGGCCGCTCTCGCGGACGAGGAAGGCGGGCAGGTCGCTCATCTTGGGGTCGACGAGGATGGCGGTTCGGCGCTCGGAGATATTGCCGATCTCGCACAGGGCCATGGCGATCATGTCGGCGGCGAAGGCGACCGGCTCGGCGTGGAAATTGCCGCCCGAGATGACGTCGCCGTCCTCGATGAAGACCAGCGGGTTGTCGGTGACGGCGTTGGCCTCGCGCTCCAGCGTGGCGGCGGCGTTGTTGAGCACGTCCAGCACCGCCCCCATCACCTGCGGCTGGCAGCGCAGGGAGTAGGGGTCCTGCACCTTGTGGCAGCCCTCGCGGTGGCTGTCGCGAATGGCCGAGCCGGCCATCAGGGCGCGCAGGCGGGCGGCGACGGCGATCTGGCCGGGCTGGCCGCGCAGGGCGTGGATGCGGGCGTCGAACGGGGCGTCGGAGCCCTTGAGCGCATCGACCGACAGGGCCCCGGCGGCGATCCCGGCGGCGAAGGCGGCCTCGGCCGCGAACAGGCCGGCGAGGGCCAGGGCGGTCGAGCATTGGGTCCCGTTGAGCAGGGCGAGACCTTCCTTGGGGCCGAGCGTCAGAGGCGTCAGGCCGACGCGGGCGAGGGCGGCCTCGGCGGACAGGGTCTCGCCCCTGTGCCGGGCCTCGCCGACGCCGATCAGGACGCAGCTCATATGCGCCAGCGGCGCGAGGTCGCCCGAGGCGCCGACCGAGCCCTTGGACGGGATGCAGGGCAGGACATCGGCGTTGACGAGGGCGATCAGGGCCTCGAGCGTTTCGCGGCGGACGCCGGACGCCCCTTTCGACAGCGAGGCGATCTTCAGCACCATCAACAGGCGCACGATGTCATCGGGCAGAAGCGCGCCGACGCCGCAGGCGTGGCTGAGCACGAGGTTCTTCTGCAGGGTCTCGAGGTCCTCCGCGGCGATGGAGGTGTTGGCCAGCAGGCCGAAGCCGGTGTTGACGCCATAGACGGTGCGCCCCTCGGCCACGATGGCCGCGACCACGGCCGCGCCCCGCTCGACGGCGGTCCAGGCCGCGGGGGCGAGGCCGACGGTTGTGGGGGCGTCCAGCACGGCGCGGAGCTGGGCGAGGGTGAGGGGGGATTGGCCGAGGGTGAGGGTCATATGCTGATCTTCTCCCTTCCCCCTTGATGGGGGAAGGGCCGGGGTTGGGGGTGCGGCGGGTCCGATTGGCCGCCGAAGGAAGTTCCGGGCTGAAAGGACAGCGGCGCCGTCTGCGGCGGCCGCCTTCACCCCCATCCCAACCCTTCCCCCATCAAGGGGGAAGGGCTTCTACAAACTCGGCAGGTTCAACCCGTGCTCCCGCGCCGCCTCCCTGGCGATCTCATAGCCGGCATCGGCATGGCGCATGACCCCGGTCGCCGGGTCATTCCACAGCACCCGCTCCAGCCGCTTCGCCGCTTCCGGCGTGCCGTCCGCCACGATCACCACGCCGGCGTGCTGGCTGTAGCCCATGCCCACCCCGCCGCCGTGGTGCAGCGACACCCAGCTCGCCCCCGAGGCCGTGTTCAGCAGGGCGTTCAGCAGCGGCCAGTCGGAGACCGCGTCCGAGCCGTCAATCATTGATTCCGTCTCGCGGTTCGGGCTGGCCACCGAGCCGCTGTCGAGGTGATCGCGGCCGATGACGACGGGGCCGCTGAGCTCGCCCGAGGCGACCATGTCGTTGAACATCAGGCCGGCGCGGTGGCGGTCGCCGAGGCCGATCCAGCAGATGCGGGCGGGCAGGCCCTGGAAGGCGATGCGCTCGCCGGCCATGTCGAGCCAGCGGTGCAGGCCGGCGTTGTCCGGGAAAAGCTGTTTCATCGCCGCGTCCGTCTTGCGGATATCGTCCGGATCGCCGGTCAGGGCGGCCCAGCGGAACGGGCCGATGCCGCGGCAGAACAGCGGGCGGATATAGGCGGGCACGAAGCCGGGGAAGTCGAAGGCGTTGCCGACGCCGGCGTCGAAGGCGACCTGGCGGATGTTGTTGCCGTAGTCGGTGACCGGCACGCCGGCGGACTGGAAGTCGAGCATGGCCTGGACGTGGACGGCGCAGGAGGCGCGGGCGGCGGCCTCGACGGCGGCGGGGTCGCTGACGCGTTTGTCCTCCCATTCGGCGACGGTCCAGCCTTGCGGCAGATAGCCGTTGATCAGGTCATGGGCGCTGGTCTGGTCGGTGACCAGATCGGGCCGCACGCTGCGCCGAACGAGTTCAGGCAGAACATCCGCTGCATTGCCCAACAGGCCGACAGATATGGCTTTTCTATCCGCCTTGGCCTGTTTGATCAGGTCCAGGGCCTCATCCAGCGTCTCGGCCATGACGTCGAGGTAGCGGGTCTTCAGCCGCATTTCGATCCGGCTGCGCTGGCACTCGACCGCGAGGCACGACGCCCCCGCCATGGTCGCCGCCAGCGGCTGGGCCCCGCCCATGCCGCCGAGCCCGGCGGTCAGGATCCACTTGCCCGACCAGTCGCCGCCGTAATGCTGGCGCCCGGCCTCCATGAAGGTCTCGTACGTTCCCTGAACGATGCCCTGGGTGCCGATGTAGATCCACGAGCCGGCCGTCATCTGGCCGTACATCATCAGCCCCTTGCGATCGAGTTCGTTGAAATGCTCCCAGGTCGCCCATTTCGGCACGAGGTTGGAGTTGGCGATCAGCACGCGCGGCGCGTCGGCGTGGGTGCGGAAGACGCCGACCGGCTTGCCCGACTGCACCAGCAGGGTCTGGTCCGGTTCGAGTTCGCGCAGTTCATGGACGATGCGGTCGAACGAGGGCCAGTCGCGCGCGGCCTTGCCGATGCCGCCATAGACGACGAGGTCCTCCGGCCGCTCCGCCACCTCGGGGTCGAGGTTGTTCATCAGCATGCGCAGGGCCGCCTCGGCGGCCCAGGTCCTGGCGGTCATGTCGAGGCCGCGCGGGCTGCGGACGACGCGGGCGTTGGGGGTTGTCATGGTCAGGCTCGCTGGCTGAGGGCGAAGTCGCGGGCGGCGGCGAGGACCTCGCGCAGGGTGCGGGTGATTGGCGCGGCGCGGGCCGGGTCGAACGGCGTGGGCCAGGTTGCGGCATCCACCACCGCCGGCTCGTCGACATAGCCGCGGCAGGCCAGCTCCATCTGGATGGCGTGGACGCCTCGCGCGGGCTGGCCGTAGTGGCGGGTGGTCCAGCCGCCCTTGAAGCGGCCGTTGACGACATGGCTGTCGCCCGAAGCGACGCAGGCGGCCTCGACCGCGGCGGTCAGGGCCGGGGCGCAGGTGACGCCGCCGTTGTCGCCGATGTTGAACTGGGGCAGTTCGCCGTCGAACAGGCGCGGCACATGCGAGCGGATCGAATGGGCGTCGTACAGCACGACCGGCCCGGCCGCCGACAGCCGCGCGATCTGGGCGGTCAGGGCGGCGTGGTAGGGGTCGAAGAACGCCGCCCGACGGGCCGCGATCTCGGCCGCGTCGGGCTCTTCGTCCGGGCGGTACAGGGGCTCGCCGTCGAAGGTCTCGACCGGACACAGGCCGGTGGTGGTCATGCCGGGATACAGCGACTGGCCCGACGGGTCGCGGTTCACATCGATGACGCTGCGCGAGATGGCGGTGCGGACCATGGTGGCGCCCAGCTCGCCGGCGAAGGCGTAGAGCCGGTCGATCCACCAGTCGGCGTCCTTGCGGGCCCGCCACGGATCGACCATCCGCGCCTCGATCGCCGTCGGGATGTCGGTCCCGGTGTGCGGAAAGGCGACGATCAGGGGGGCGTCGCCGGGCGTCACCGTCAGCCAGTCCGTCATGCCCGCCTCCGTCTTGTCAGTCCGCCGATTATGTATAGACATATTCAGGCCGAAGGAGATTTGTCCAGTGCCGGTTCGTCCCGCCCACAGCCTGTTCTTCGCCCGCGCCCTGCTGCCGGACGGCTGGGCCGGCGACGTGCGGATCAGCGTCGCCGACGGGCTCGTGTCGCAGGTCGAGACGGGCGTCGCGCGCGCGGCGGGCGAGGCCGATCTGGGCGTCGCCCTGCCGGGCCTGTCGAACGTCCACAGCCACGCCTTCCAGCGGGCCATGGCCGGGCTGACCGAGGAACGCGGGCCGACCGAGGGCGACGACTTCTGGTCGTGGCGGGCGCTGATGTACCGCTTCCTCGACCGCGGCGGGCCTGACGAGATCGAGGCTATCACCGCCCTGGCCTTCGCCGAGATGCTGGAGGGCGGCTTCACCCGGGTCGGCGAGTTCCACTATCTGCACAACGACCCCTCGGGCCGGACCTATGCCGATCGCGGCGAGCTGGCGGGGCGGATCGCGGCGGCGGCGGACCGGACCGGCATCGCCCTGACCCTGCTGCCGGTCTTCTACGCCCACGCCGGCTTCGGCGGCGCCGCGCCGGCGCACGGCCAGCGCCGCTTCATCAACGACATAGACGGCTTCGCCGCCCTGATGGACGACAGCCGGCGCATCGCCGCCGCCCTGCCGGACGCCGTGGTCGGCGTCGCGCCGCACAGCCTGCGGGCGGTGACGCCGGAGGAGCTGGCCGCCGTCGTGCCGATGGCCGGCGACGGGCCCGTGCACATTCACGCCGCCGAGCAGACGAAGGAGGTGCAGGACTGCCTCGACTGGTCGGGGGCGCGGCCGGTGCAGTGGCTGCTGGACAACGCCGCGCTGGACCGGCGCTGGTGCCTGATCCACGCCACCCATCTGACGCCCGGCGAGACGGCGCGGCTGGCGGCGAGCGGGGCGGTGGCGGGGCTGTGTCCGGTGACCGAGGCCAATCTCGGCGACGGCGTCTTCCCGGCGGTGGACTTCCTCGGCGCCGGCGGAGCGTTCGGCGTCGGCACGGACTCCAACGTCCTGATCGACGCCGCCGGCGAGCTGCGGGCGCTGGAATACAGTCAGAGGCTGACCCGGCGCGGCCGCGCCGTGCTGGCCGACCCCGGCGCCTCGACCGGCGGGACCCTGTACCGCCGCGCCCTGGCGGGCGGGGCGCAAGCGACCGGCGGAACGCCCGGAATCGCCGTCGGCGAGGCGGCCGATCTGGTGGCGCTGGAGACCGACGACCTCGCCTATGCCGGCCGCCGCGACGACGCCCTGCTGGACAGCCTGGTCTTCGCCGGGCCGAAGCAGGCCATCCGCACCGTCTGGCGGCGCGGGCGCGTGGTGGTGGAGAACGGCCGCCATGTCGAGCGGACCGCGATCGAGGCCCGCTATCGCACGGCCCTGGCCGCCGTGCTCGGCGGATGAGTTCGCTGCATCGCCGCATCGGCGCGGACATCGAGCGGCGCATCCTCTCCGGCGAGTGGCCGCCCGGCGCCCGGGTGCCGACCGAGGCCGAGCTGACTGCGGAATACGACTGCGCCCGGATGACCGTGTCCAGAGCCCTGACCGACCTGTCGGCGCGCGGGCTGATCGTGCGCCGCCGCCGCGCCGGATCGGTGGTGGCCCGCCCGCCGGTTCATTCCGCCGTGCTCGACATCCCCGACATCGCCGCCGAGATCGCGGCGCGCGGGATGGCCTACGGCTATGAGCTGATTGAGCGGGGCGTGCGCGAGGCGACCGAGCCCGAGGCCTGGCTGGGCGACCGGGGCGTGCTGTCGATCGTCTGCCTGCATCGCGCCGACGGCTCGCCGTTCGCGCTGGAGCGGCGGCTGATCGGCCTGGCGGCCACGCCCGAGGCGGCGGACGAGCCCTTCAGCGAAATCCCCCCCGGCGGCTGGCTGCTCAAACGGGCCCCGTGGACCGAGGCCGAGCACCGCATCGCCGCCGTCGCCGCTGACCGCGAGACCGCCCTGCGGCTGGACCTGCCCCTGGGCGAGGCCTGCCTCAAGCTGGAGCGGCGCACCTGGGCCGACGGCCGGGGCGTGACCTGGGCGTGGCAGACCTTCCCGGGACAGGCCTATGATCTGGTCGCCCGTTTCTCGCCCGCCCGCCCGGAGGCCCGATGATCGCCGACCGCCTGCTGATCGACTGCCGCCTGGCGACCATGCGCGAGGGCGGCGAGCCCTATGGGGCCGTCGACGACGGCGCGATCCTGATCCGCGACGGCCGCATCCTCTGGGCCGGCCCGCGCGCCGAGCTGCCGTCGCACGAAGTCGCCGCCACCGACCGGCTCGACGGCCGCTGGGTCACCCCCGGCCTGATCGACTGCCACACCCATCTGGTGTTCGGCGGCGACCGCTCCGGCGAGTTCGAACAGCGGCTGGGCGGCGCCACCTACGAAGAGATCGCCCGCGCCGGCGGCGGCATCGTCTCCAGCGTCGCCGCCACCCGCGCCGCCTCGGAAGACGACCTCTACGCCAGCGCCCTGACCCGTCTCGCCGGCCTGATCGCCACCGGCGTCACCACGGTCGAGATCAAGTCCGGCTACGGCCTCGACCACGACAGCGAACTGAAGATGCTGCGTGTCGCCCGCCGTCTCGGCCGCGAGGCCGGCGTCCGCGTCCGCACCAGCTATCTCGGCCTCCACGCGGTCCCGCCCGAGCACCGCGCCGACCGCGCCCGCTATGTGGACAAGGCTGTGGATGAAATCCTCCCCGCCGCCCACGCCGAGGGTCTGGTCGACGCCGTCGACGCCTATTGCGAGCCCATCGCCTTCTCCACCGCCGAGGTCGCCCGCCTGTTCGACAAGGCCCGGGCCCTCGGCCTGCCGGTCAAGCTGCACGCCGACCAGCTGTCCGACGGCGGCGGCGCGGCCCTGGCGGCGAGATTCCACGCCCTGTCTGCCGACCATATCGAACACACGACCGAACCCGGCGTCCGGGCGATGGCGCAGGCCGGCGTCGTCGCCGTCCTGCTGCCCGGCGCCTTCCTGATGCTGCGCGAGACTACCCCGCCGCCGGTCGAGCTGCTGCGCCGCCACGGCGTGGCCATGGCCGTCGCCACCGACTGCAACCCCGGCACCTCGCCTCTCGCCTCCATGACTGCCGCGCTCAACCTCGCCTGCGTCCAGTTCCGCCTGACCCCGGAAGAGGCCTTCGCCGGGGCCACCCGCGTCGCCGCGAAAGCCCTCGGGCTCCAGGCCGAGACCGGAACCCTCGAGGCCGGCAAGGCCGCCGATCTCGCCGTCTGGGACATCCAGCGCCCGGCCGAGCTCTGCTACTGGCTGGGCAAGCCGTTGCTGCACCGCCGCTACCTCGGCGGCGTCGCCGACCGGTGATCGCCAGCGCGCGCGAATCCCGGCATCCTGTGTTCATGCGCTTCGTCCGCGACCGAACCGAAGGCCTGTTGCTCATCGCCCTGATCGCGGTGACGCTCGGTCAGGCCGTGCTCGCCGTCCTGTCGATCGGGGCGGCGCTGGCTCAGCTGCGGTAGTCGACCTTCGCCGCCAGATCCGGCCGCGGCCGCTCCAGCGGCGGTTCCGCCAGCCTTCCTATGTGGATAAATCCGGCCACCTGCTCGCCCTCGCCGACCTGCAGCAGCGCCAGCGCCCGCGGGTCATAGCTGTACCAGTCGGTGATCCAGCTGGCCGAATAGCCCAGGGCGTCGGCGGCGTGTTCGAGGTTCATGCACACCGCCCCGGCCGACAGCTGCTGCTCCCACACCGGCACCTTGTGGCCCTCGACCGGCGTCGAGATCACCAGAATGGTCAGCGGCGGCGCGGTCAGCTTGGCCAGCACCTTGCGCGCCTTGCCCGGATCAGCCTGATCGTCGGCCAAGGGCAGCAGCGCCGCCGCCAGCGCCGCGCGGCTATCGGGCCCCATGACCACGAAGCGCCACGGGAACAGCTTGCCGTGATCGGGGGTCCGCGCCCCCAGCCGCAGGATCTGCGCGACCTCGGCCGGCGTCGGCCCCGGACCGACCAGCGCCTGGGCCGGCGCCGAGCGCCGCCGCGCCAGCCGCGCCTGCTGCTCGGTCGAGGGGACGGGGAGGGGGAGGGCCAGGCCCAGATCGGCGTCGGACATGATCCCTAGCTAGGCGTCCGGCCCGCCCGGCGCCATATGCGGGCCATGACCGACTCCCGCGACGCCTTCGACGCCGACCGCCCGACTCCCGCCTGGGACGATCCGTCCGACCGTCCGCCGCCCTGGCGCAACGGCGGCGAGCGCCAGATCTTCGAAAACCCGTGGATGCGGCTGACCCGCCATCCGGCCACGGCCCCCACCGGCCTGGAAGCCGACTATGTGGTGATGCGGCCGAAGAACCTGTCAGTCGGGGTGTTGCCGCTTCACGACGACGGCGCCGTGACCCTGGTCGGCCAGCAGCGCTTCGCCCTGATGAACTGGTCGTGGGAGATGCCCGAGGGCGGCGCCCCGTTCGACGAGGACCCCATCGAGGGCGCGCGGCGCGAACTGGCGGAGGAGGCCGGGCTCGCCGCCGCCGTCTGGCTCCCGGCGCTGAAGGTCGAGATGAGCAATTCGATCACCGACGAACGCGCCCTCGCCTGGATCGCCTGGGACCTGTCGCCCGTGCCCGTCGCGCCCGATCCGACCGAGGTCATCCGCATCGCCCGCGTCCCCTTCGGCGACCTGCTGCGCGAGGTCGGCCGCGGTTCGGCGCGCGACATGTTCACGGTGGCGACCGTCCTGCGCGCCTACCATATGGCGCGCGAGGGCGAGCTGCCGCCCGAACTGGCGAAGGCCATGCTGGCGGGCCTATGATGTCGCCGAAGGAGTCCCGGATGCCCCAGCTCGAAGTCGTCGCCCCGCGCCCGGACACCTGGGGCCAGCTGCGCGCCGCCGCCCAGGAGACGGCCCGCGCCGAGCCCCTGCTGGCGTCGCAGATCAACGCCGTGGTCCTGTCGCACGGCGATCTGGCCGCGGCCCTCAGCTATCAGATCGCCCGCAAGCTGGCCGACGCCGAACTGCCCGCCATGTCGGTGCGCGAGGTCTGCCTCGAGGCCTATGCCGCCGACCCGGCCATGGTCGCCGCCGCCGAGGCCGATCTGCGCGCCGTGGCCGAGCGCGACCCGGCCATCAAGACGCTGCTGCAGCCCTTCCTCTACTTCAAGGGCTTCCAGGCCCTGCAGGGACACCGCGTCGCCCACTGGCTGTGGACCGAGGGCCGCGACGCCCTGGCCTTCCATTTCCAGAGCCGCATGTCCGAGCTGTTCCAGGTCGACATCCATCCCGCGGCGCGGCTCGGCTCGGGCCTGTTCCTCGACCACGGCACCGGCATCGTCATCGGCGAGACGGCCGTGGTCGGCGACGAGGTGTCGATGCTGCACAACGTCACCCTCGGCGGCACCGGCGCCGAGCGCGGCGACCGCCACCCCAAGATCGGTAAGGGCGTCCTTCTGGGCGCCGGGGCCAAGGTGCTGGGCAACATCACCGTCGGCGACTACGCCAAGGTGGCCTCGGGCTCCGTGGTGCTGAAGCCGGTGCCCGCCGGCTGCACCGTCGCCGGCGTGCCCGCCCGGCTGGTCAACTGCCCTGCCGGCGAGGCGCCGGCCCGGACCATGGACCATACCCTCGCCGATATCGTCTACGACTTCGTCATCTGAGGGTTTCCCTTCGGCGCCCCTTTCTCTAGGGTCCGCCGCTCAATTCCAGACCCGAGGCCGACCATGAACTCCGCTGACATGAAGCGCGTCGAGACGCACCTGAAGCGCACCTTCAACACCGGCGGCATCATCCTGAAGCCGCGCGGCAAGCCCAATGACTCCTGCGAGGTCTATGTCGGCGACGAATTCATCGGCGTCGTCTTCGAGGATGAGGACGAGGCCGGCAGCTTCATGTTCGAAATGGCCATCCTCGCGGAAGACCTGCCGCAGGACTGACCGGCCCCGCAACAATGCGCACGAAAAAGCGCCGGAGGATCGCTCCTCCGGCGCTTCGTCGTTTCAGCCCGTGATCAGTTGGTCTTGCCGAAGATCGCGTCGAGCAGGCCGCTGAGGAAGCCCTTCTTCTCGGCCGGTTTGGCGGCGGGCTTCGGCGCGGCGGCGGCGGGAGCCGGGGCCGGCGTCGGCGCGGCGGCGACGGGCTTCGGAGCCGCGACGGCGGGCTTCGGAGCGGGCGCCGGAGCGGCCTTCGGAGTTGCAGCCTTCGGAGCCGCGGCTTTCGGCGCGGCGGCCTTGGCGGCGACCGGCTTCTTCACGGCCGCGGGCTTCTTCGCCGCGACGACCTTGGCGGCGGCCTTGGCCGGAGCCGAGGCCTTGGCGGCGGGCTTGGCGACAGCCTTCGCGGCGGCCTTGGGAGCCGGCTTCGGCGCGGCCTTGGCGACCGGCTTCCTGGCGGCGGCCGGCTTGGCGGCCGGTTTCGGCGCGACGGCCTTCACAGGCGCCTTGGCGACGGCGGGCTTCGCGGCGCTCGACTTTGTCGCCGGTTTCGGCTTGGAAGCGGCGGTTGCCGCCTTCGGTTTGGCGGTGCTCGGCTTGGACGGTGCTTTAGCCATGGTTTCCCCGACCCCTCGGTTCAGTTGGTTGATGCTGGCGCAGGAGAGCACGCCAGCGCGTGTCTCGATTCGCAATGATAGCGGTGTTTGAGAAATGTCCGAGTCCGCAGTTCAAATAATCGCGAGGGGCCCGCGCGCGATCGCGGAGGCCGCCGCCATGTCTCTGGATTCCGACCCGTTGCTGGAGGGCGCCACCTATTCGATCCTCGAGGAAGACGAGGACCGGGGCATATGGCGGATCGACGCCTTTCCCAATGATGAAGACGACGCCCGCGGCATGGCGGAGCGGCTCAAGGCGCACGACGGCCTGACCGTCATCGTCGAGAAGCTGGCCGACGCCGACTGGCTGGCCATGTCCCTGTCGGGTCTGCCCCCGGTGCGCGCCGGCCGCTTCTTCATCTACGGCGCCCATGACCAGGGCGTCGTGCCGCGCAACACCGTCAATCTCAAGATCGACGCCGGCGCCGCCTTCGGCACCGGCCACCACGGCACCACGGTCGGCTGCCTGCTGGCCTTCGACGAACTGCTCAAGCGCGAGCGGTTCGAGCGGGTGCTGGACGTCGGCTGCGGCACCGGCATCCTCGCCATCGCGGCGGCCAAGACGGGGTCGAGGGTCGCGGTCGGCACGGACATCGACGAGCCCTCGGTGCGCATCGCCAACGAGAATGCGAAGCTGAACCTGGCCAACGCCCGCTTCGTCCACGCCTTCGGCCTCAATGACCGCAAGGTGCGGGGGCAGGGGCCCTACGACCTCGTCTTCGCCAACATCCTCGCCCCGCCGCTGGTCAGCCTGTCCCAGGACATCAAGGAGGCCCTGGCCCTCGGCGGCGTCGCCATCCTGTCGGGACTGCTGCGGACCCAGGAGCGTCGCGTCACCGCCGCCTACCTCTCGCGCGGCTTCGTGCTGGAACGCCGCATCCGCCGCGACGCCTGGAGCGCCCTGGTTCTGAGACGGGTGGGCTGACGACGGAACGGACATCAACCGGAGCCGTTGCGGCAGTCCAATGGAGGGACTGCCCGTGACCCAGTACGACCCGAACAACCCGAATACCGAAACCGTCGAGGTCATCCGCACGGTCGAGCCCGGCTATACCGAGACCGTCGAGACGGTCGTGGTGCGTGAGTCCAACACCGGCTGGTGGATCGCCGGCATCCTCGGCGCCCTCGTCCTGCTGGCGGTGCTGTGGATCCTGTTCGCCAGGGGGACGCCCGCGACCGACGACGCCCTGCTGGACGCCCGCCTCGACGCCGCCGAGGCCCAGGCCCAGCGCGACGCCGCCCTGGTCCAGGGTCAGGTGGCCGGCGCCCAGGCCAGCGTCGACATCGCCCAGGCCGACGCCGCCCGCGCCGCCAGCGAGGCCCGCGCCGCCGAAGCCCGCGCCGCCAGCCCGGTGATCATCGAACGCGAAGTCCAGGTCCCGGCCCCGGCCCCGACCGGCCCCGCCGTCGTCTCCCCGACCGCGCCGCAGAACTGAGGCGAAATCCTTCTCCCCTTGGGGGAGGAGGTGCCCCGGAGGGGCGGATGAGGGGTAGGTCGGCTCCGGATGGGCCGCCAGCCGGGTTACCTCCGACATCCCCCTCATCCGAGCGGCTCCGCCGCCCACCTTCTCCCCCGGAGGGGAGAAGGAATCCGCCGTGACGCTGTGCTTACAATCCGCGAATCTATAGTCTGGTTATCAAAATATTCACCAGCGCAATCAATTACATAGCCTTTTCTCG
Organism: uncultured Brevundimonas sp.; assembly: GCA_964527675.1. Taxonomy (GTDB): domain Bacteria; phylum Pseudomonadota; class Alphaproteobacteria; order Caulobacterales; family Caulobacteraceae; genus Brevundimonas. Next base: position 30,891 of record CAZGPS010000006.1, read on the forward strand.
ATCCGTTTTGTCTGTACTAGGGCGGGGCCCCCGTACAATGCCTCCCATCCCGTCGAAGGGGAGGGCGTCGGATCCACGTTCCTCGATGGCG
>CAZGPS010000007.1:0-30553 GCA_964527675.1 uncultured Brevundimonas sp.
AGATACGGCACGACCTCGGCCTCGAACCACGGGTTCTTCCGCAGCCAGGCGGTGTTGCGCCACGACGGGTGGGGCATCGGCAGGATGTCGGGGGCGTAGTCGCGCCACGCCCGCACGGTTTCCGTCATATTGACCTTCGCCCGCTCGCCGAGGGCCCAGACCTGGGCGTAGCCGCCGACCGCCAACGTCAACTCGACCTCCGGCAGTTCGGCCAGCAGCTGCGGCCGCCACAGCTCGGCGCAACGGCGCGGCGGCGGATAGTCGCCGCCTTTCGGGGCCGTGCCCGGATAGCAGAAGGCCTGGGCGGCGACGCCGAGGCGGCGGTCGGCGTAGAAGGTCTCGTAGTCCACGCCCATCCAGTCGCGCAGGCGGTCGCCGGAGGGGTCGGTGAAGGGCAGGCCGCTTTCGTGCACGCGTCGGCCGGGGGCCTGGCCGCAGATCAGCAGCCGGGTGTCGGGGAAGACGCGCACCACCGGACGCGGCGTGTGCGGCAGCTGGCCGAGGCAGGCCCGGCAGGCGCGGATGTCGGCGAGGACTGTCTCCAGTCCGGTCGGATCAGGCGAAGTCGTCATCGCTTTCGACGGCCGGCGGCAGGGCCGCCAGGGCCGCGGCGGTTTCGGCCTCGGTCGGCAGGCGCAGGCGGATGACGCCCTTGAAGGCGTTCGGATCGACCGGCTTGCCCTTCTTGGTGATGGTCAGGCGACCCTGACGCATCAGGCCGAGGGCGCAGTGGCGCACCTTGGGCAGCATGCGCTGCCACTGCTCGGGCTGCAGGTCCTTGGCCACGTCGGCCGGCTCGATGCTCTTGCCGCCGACGCCCTTGGGGTCGGCCTTCGCCAGTTTTTCGAAGATGGCGGTTTCGATGGGGTCGCTCATCGCGCCTATATGCTGCATTGCGGGAACATAAAGAAGGCGGAGTTCGAGATGGTCGCGAAAGTCACGGTGTCGGAGGGCGAGTTCGCCGGCTGGCAGATGTACGACCTGCACGGCACCTTCGACCAGGTCGTGGGCCCGTTCTACTTCAAGCCCGACGCCGACGGGCGGATGCGCTGCGCCTTCCGGGCCGAGCCCAAGCATATGAACGCCGGCGACCGGATGCACGGCGGCTGTCTGATGACCTTCGCCGACATCGCCCTGTTCCAGACGGCGTATCAGGAGATGGAGGGGGCGTCCGGGGTGACGGTGTCGCTGGATTCGACCTTCATCGACGGGGCCTATGTCGGCGAACTGGTCGAGGCGACCGGCGAGGTCGTGCGGGCCGGCAAGAGCCTGATCTTCGTGCGCGGCCAGATCAACGCCGGCGAGCGCATCCTGATGACCTTCTCGGGCGTGATCCGGAAATTCCAGAAGCGCGGCTGATCCTCAGCCGTCGATGATGTCCTGGAGGATGAGACCCATCCGCTCGGCCATCCGCTCGCATTCCGGCGGGGTCAGGCCGAAGCCGACGGTGATTTCGCGGCTGACGGCCATGCCCATGATGGTCGCCGCGGCCAGGCGGGCGCGGACCGCCGCGTCTTCGCCGCCGATCCAGGCGGCGAAGGGATCGAAGAACTCCTCGCTGCCCCGGCGCTGAACCAGGTCCATGGCCTTGGCCGAGCCGACGGAGCGCAGCATGATCAGCAGGCTCTTGAGCTTGCCTTCGTTCTTGCGTTCGAAGATGACCTCGCGGGCGACGCGCCGGCCGAAGTCCGAACGTTCGCCGTCCATCAGGTCCTTGCGGGTCGAACAGCTGTCGAGAACGGCGGTGAAGAGCTCTTCCTTGGAGCCGAAATAGCGGGAGACCAGGGCGGCGTCGACGCCGACGTCACCGGCGATGTCCCGCATGCCGACGTCGTCGTAGCTTTCCCGCGAGAAGCGTTCCAGCGCGGCGTTGAGAATGGCGGCGCGGGTCGCCTCGGCGTTACGGGGCCGGGGCGCGACATGACAAAACAATTCGTGATCTCCAATAGCCCCATAATCCATATGGCTTTGTCATCACCCGTTGACAAGCGAAAGCGCGATCACCATTAAGTCACCGGGCGTTGACTAGCGGCCCTCCTCCCCGATCGCCGCGTCGACAGAAGACAGGACTTACCTCTCATGCGCACCGCGAAGATCGTGGCCGCGTCCGCCTTGATGGCGGCCGCGCTCTATGGCTGTTCCTCAAAGAGCGAGGCGCAGGCCCCGCCGGCGCCGTCGGTGACCGTGGCTGTGCCGCTGGTGCAGGCGGTGCAGGACTGGGACGAGTTCACGGGCCGCTTCGAGGCGACCCAGTCGGTCGAGGTGCGCGCCCGTGTCGGCGGCTACATCTCGGGCGTCCATTTCCGCGACGGCGACTATGTCCGCCGTGGCCAGCTGCTGTTCACCCTCGACCCGCGTCCGGCGCAGGCGGCCCTGGCCTCGGCCCGCGCGCAACTGTCGCAGGCGCAGGCCCAGCTGGCGCTGGCGCAAAGCGAACTGGCCCGCTCCGAGACCCTGCTGGAATCGCAGGCCGTGTCGCAGGCCGAGGTCGACACCCGGCGCGGGGCCCTGCAGACGGCCCAGGCGGCCATCGCCGCCGCCAACGCCAACGTCCGCGCCCGCCAGCTGGACCTTGAGTTCACGCGGGTGACCGCCCCGATCTCGGGCCGGGTGTCCGACCGCCGCGTCGATGCGGGCAACCTCGTCGCCGGCGGATCGTCGGCGGCGGACGTGCTGACCACCGTGGTCTCCAGCGCGCCGATCCACTTCGTCTTCGACGGCTCCGAAGCCATCCTGCTGAAGTACCAGAGGCAGGCCCGCAACGGCGCCGCGCCGATCCAGGTGCGGCTGCAGGACGAGGCGGGCTATTCGCGCTCGGGCAGTCTCGATTTCACCGACAACGCCGTCGACACGGCCTCGGGCGTCATTCGCCTGCGCGCCGTCATCCCCAACGCCGACGGCTTCCTCAAGCCCGGCATGTTCGGTCAGGCCCGTCTGGCCGGCGCCGGAACCTACAACGCCATGCTGGTGCCCGACGCCGCCATCGCCACCGACCAGGCCCGGCGCATCGTCTATGTCGTCGCCGCCGACGGCTCGGTCGCGCCCAAGCCGGTGCAGCTGGGACCGCTGGTCGACGGCCTGCGCGTGGTTCGCTCCGGCCTCGCCGCGACCGACCGCGTCATCATCAACGGCGTCCAGCGCATTCAGCAGCCGGGCATGAAGGTGACCGCCACGAACGGCCGGATCCAGCCGGTCGCGACCCCCGAGGCCGCGCCGGTGACGACCATCGCCCCGGCCTCAAGCGCCACCTTCGCCAACAGCCTGTCGTCGGGCGACTGAGCCTCACATGAACATCTCACGCTTCTTCATCGACCGGCCGATCTTCGCGGCCGTGATCGCGGTGTTCATCACCCTGATCGGGGTCTTCGCCTATCCGCTGCTGCCGCTGTCGCAGTATCCGGAGATCGCGCCGCCGACGATCACCATCAACGCCTCCTACCCCGGCGCCTCGGCCGAGACCCTGGCCGAGACCGTCGCCGCGCCCATCGAGCAGGAGGTCAACGGCGTCGAGGGCATGCTGTATCTGTCGTCCTCGTCCACCTCGGACGGGGTGGCGTCGATCACCGTGACCTTCCAGCCGGGCACCGATCTGGACGCCGCCCAGGTGCTGGTCCAGAACCGGGTCGCCCTGGCCGAACCGCGCCTGCCCGAACAGGTCCGCCAGACCGGCGTGGTCGTGAACAAGCAGGAGAGCGGCTTCCTGATGATCCTGGGGCTGACGTCCCCGGACAAGTCGCTGGATAACGACTATGTCGGCAACTACGCCAACTCGAGCCTGCGGGACCGGTTGCTGCGCCTCGAGGGCGTCGGCTCTGTGCAGATCTTCGGCGGCGGCAACTATTCGATGCGGGTCTGGATCGATCCGGCCAAGGCGGCCGCGCGCGGCCTGACCGGGACGGACATCGTCACCGCCCTGCGCGCCCAGAACGTGCAGGCCGCGGCCGGCGCCATCGGCCAGCCCCCCTTCCCCACCAACGCCGCGGCCTTCCAGCTGCCGGTGCAGGTGCAGGGCCGGCTGTCGGATCCCGACCAGTTCAGCGACATCGTCATCAAGACGGACGCCGAGGGCCGGACGACGCGCGTCCGCGACGTGGCCCGGGTCGAGCTGGGCGCGCAGGATTACGGCATCCGCGGCTTCTTCGACGGCGAACGCGGCGTCGGCATCGCGATCATCCAGCAGCCGGGCGCGAACGCGCTGGGCACGGCCGAGCGCGTGCTGGCCGAGATGGAGGCCGTGAAGGCCGAGCTGCCCCAGGGCATGGCCCTGTCGGTCGCCTACAACCCGACGGAGTTCGTCGCCGCCTCGGTAGAGTCGGTGCAGCACACCCTGATCGAGGCCATCCTGCTGGTGGTCCTGGTCGTGGTCGTCTTCCTCCAGACCTGGCGGGCGGCGATCATCCCCATCGTGGCCATCCCGGTGGCGCTGGTGGCGACCTTCGCCGTCCAGCTGATGCTGGGCTATTCGATCAACTCGCTGAGCCTGTTCGCCCTCGTCCTCGCGGTCGGCATCGTCGTCGACGACGCCATCGTCGTGGTCGAGAACGTCGAACGCTATATCCGCGAAGGCCTGACGCCCAAGGAGGCCGCCTACCGCTCGATGCAGGAGGTGTCCGGCGCCCTGATCTCGATCGGCCTGGTGCTGGTCTCGGTGTTCATCCCGACCATGTTCGTGCCGGGCATCCCGGGCATCTTCTATCGCGAGTTCGCCATCGTCATCACCACGGCCTCGGTGGTGTCGCTGCTGGTGTCGCTGACGCTGTCGCCGGCCATGGCCGCCCTGCTGCTGAAGCCGCACAAGGCGCACGACACCGACCGCAAGCCGGGCGCCTGGGGCACGGTGACCTACTATGGCGGATACGCCGGCCGGAAGTTCAACGAGGGCTTCGACTGGCTGTCCGACAAATACGGCCGACTGACCGCGCGGCTGGTGCGCACCGTCGGCATCGTGCTGATCGTCTATGTCGGCCTGCTGGGCCTGACCGGATGGCGACTGATGGACACGCCATCGGGCTTCATCCCGGAGCAGGACCAGGGCTTCCTGATCGGCGTCATCCAGCTGCCTCCGGGCGCCTCGCTGGAACGCACCGAGGCGGTGATGCGCCAGGCGTCGGACACGATCAAGGCCACCGACGGCGTCGAAGGCCTGGTCGCCTTCGCCGGCCTGGACGGCTCCAGCTTCTCGTTCGGCTCCAATGCGGCGACCATATTCATTCGCCTCGACGCCTTCGACGAGCGGACGACGGCTGAGCAGGGCGCCGTCGCCCTGGCCGGCGCCATCACCGGCGCCACCATGGGCATCGAGGACGCCAACATCTTCGTCATCGCCCCGCCCGCGGTTCAGGGTCTGGGCAACGGCAACGGCTTCCAGATGATGGTGCAGGACCGCACCGGCGCCGGCTACCGGCCGCTGGAGGGCGCGACCTTCGCCATGATGGGCGCCGCCGCCCAGGCGCCGGATCAGGTGCAGCAGGTGTTCTCGACCTACAACACCGGCTCGCCCCGCATCGCCGCCGACGTCGACCGCGACAAGGCGCTGATGATGGGGGTCCAGCCCTCCGAGGTGTTCAACACCCTGGGGGTCTATCTGGGCTCGTCCTACGTCAACGACTTCAACTATCTGGGCCGCACCTTCCGGGTGACGGCGCAGGCGGAGCCGACGGCGCGGGACGACATCGCCGACATCGCCAATCTGAAGACCCGCTCGGCCTCCGGCGCCATGGTGCCGATCGGATCGGTGGCCAATCTGCGCGAGGACTCCGGTCCGGCGCGAGTGGTGCGCTACAACCTGTTCCCGGCGTCCGAGCTGCAGGGCCAGGCGGCGCCGGGCGTGTCGTCCGGCGAGGCCCTGGCTCACATGGAACGGATGGCCGAGGCCGCCCTGCCTCCGGGCTTCTCCTATGAGTGGACCGGTCTGGCGCTGCAGGAACAGCAGTCGGCGGGCGGCGCGACCATCGTCTTCATCATGGCCGTGGTCTTCGTCTTCCTGGTGCTGGCCGCGCAGTATGAGGCCTTCACCCTGCCGCTGGCGGTCGTGCTGATCGTGCCGATGTGCATCCTCGCGGCCATGATCGGCATCAACATCCGCGGTCTGGACAACAACATCCTCGTCCAGATCGGCCTGGTGGTGCTGATCGCGCTGGCGGCCAAAAACGCCATCCTGATCGTGGAGTTCGCCAAACAGGCCGAGGAACAGCAGGGTCTGAACCGGTGGGACGCGGCCGTTCAGGCCGCCCGCACCCGGCTGCGCCCGATCCTGATGACCTCGTTCGCCTTCATCTTCGGCGTCGTGCCGCTGATGCTGGCGACCGGCGCCGGCGCCGAGATGCGCCAGTCGCTGGGCACGGCGGTCTTCTCCGGCATGCTGGGGGTGACCTTCTTCGGCCTGATCTTCACCCCGGTCTTCTACGTCGTGATGCGCGGCGTGGCGGCGAAACTGCCGGGCGCTCCGAAGAAGGAGGCCGAGATCCCGACCACCGGCGGCCTGCCGCCGCACGACCAACTCGAACCCGCCACGCCCCGGCTGGGAGACGCCTGATGACCATCCGATCCCCTCTCCGGTTCCTGACCGCAACCGCCGGCGCCAGCCTCCTGCTGGCCTCGTGCGCGGTCGGGCCGAAGGCGCCTGACGCAACCCTCCCCCCCCTCGCGTCGGGCGCCTTCATCGGGGCCGCCGCCCCCGCCGTGACGGCCCAGGCCGCGCGCGACGACTGGTGGCGGCTCTATGATGATCCGGTGCTGGACAGCCTGATCGGCCAGGCCCTGACCGAGAACAACGAACTGGAGGCCGCCGCCGCCAATCTGCGCCGCGTCCGCGCGGCCCTGGGTGAGGCCCGCGTCGGGCGGTTCCCGACGACCACGACCTCGGCGGGCGTCAGCACGGGCCGGCCCTCGGCCGCCACCGTCCAGGGCCTGCCGGCCGGAACCGAGGCGCCGGAAACGGACACCTGGGACGCCGGCCTCGACGTCGCCTATGAGATCGATCTGTTCGGCCGGGTGGAATCGACCATCCGCGCCGCCCGGGCCGACGCCGCCGCCGCCGAGGCGGCGCTGGACATCGTGCGCGTCACGGTCGTGGCCGAGACGGCCCGCGCCTATGCCGACGCCTGCTCGGCCAACGCCCAGATCGCGGTCGCCGAACGGACCATCGACCTGCAGTCGAACAGCGTCGACCTGACCCAACGCCTGCTGGACAGCGGCTCGGGCAACGGGCTGGACACCGCCCGCGCCCGCTCGGCGCTGGAAAGCAGCCGGGCGGGCCTGCCGCCCCTGCGGGCCCAGCGCGACGGAGCCCTGTTCCGGCTGGCGACCCTGACCGGCCGCACCCCGGCCGAGGCCAGCGAGGCGGCCCGCGCCTGCCAACGGCCGCCGCAACTGAGCCAGCCGATCCCGGTCGGCGACGGCGCGGCCCTGCTGGCCCGCCGTCCTGACGTGCGCCAGGCCGAACGCAATCTCGCCGGCGCCGCGGCGCGGGTGAATGTGGCGACGGCGGACCTCTACCCTCGCATCAGCCTCGGCGGCTCGCTGGGCGCCACGGCGCTGGAAGCCGATGGTCTGGGCGACAGCGAGAATTTCCGCTTCTCGTTCGGCCCGCTGATCAGCTGGTCCTTCCCCAACGTCTTCGCCGGTCGCGCCCGCATCGAACAGGCCAGCGCCGCATCCGAGGCCGCCCTGGCGACCTTCGACCAGACGGTGCTGGTCGCCCTGCAGGAAACCGAGACGGCCCTGGCCAACTACGCCAACGAACTGGACCGGCGGTCCGCGCTTCAGTCGGCGCGGGATCAGGCCGCCACAGCCGCACGGTTGTCGCGCCTGCGTTTCGACGCCGGGGCCGACAGCTTCCTGACGGTGCTGGACGCGGAACGGACCCTGGCCTTGGCCGACGCCCAGCTGGCGTCGTCGGAGGCCCTGGTCACCACCTATCAGATCGCCCTGTTCAAGGCGCTGGCGGGCGGCTGGAGCGAGGGCTGATCCCGGGCCTCGCTTCGCACCTGCAACAAGGGGATTGACGTCGCCTGATCTGTTCGGCACCGTAAGGGCACTCATCAAGACCGGCTGAGGGATAGGCCCTTTGACGCCGGGGCAACCTGCCAGGATCCACCCGATCCTGGAGATGGTGCCAACTCCTGCGAGGCCTCTTCGGAAGCCGCGAGAGATGAGTGAAGCGACGGCCCCCTCACGTCCGGGGACCGACTGACTTCACGGGTCTGTCACCGCAAGAATTGGTCCGCCCCACCGGTTTCGCTGAGCGAGAGCGGAGCGGACCGTGGCGTCCCCAGACCCAACCGGCCAGGACTGGCCCATCGACGAAGCGCCCGGCCGCGACGTCCGCGCGCCCATCCCCGGGGATTTCCGGCTGGAATCCGGCGAGCGTCTGGCCGCGAGCGAAGTGGTCGGCAGGCTGCACGGCCCCGCCGGCGGCCCGCTGGTTGTCGTCGCCGGCGGCATCTCGAGCGGCCGTTTCGTCACCCGCTGGTGGTCGTGGGCCGTGCGGGCGGGCGGCCCCGTCGATCTCGACCGCGTCCGGGTGCTGGGCTTCGATCTGTTGCCGGGCAAGGACGAGCCGGCCGTCACCATCACCACCACCGATCAGGCCCGCCTGCTGGCGCTGCTGCTGGACGCGCTGGACGAACCGCGGGTCGAGGCCTTCGTCGGCGCCTCCTACGGCGGCTGTATCGGCCTGGCCTTCGCCGCCGCCTTCCCCGAGCGGATCGGCCATGTCGTGGCCCTTTCGGCCGCTCACCGGACCCATCCCGCCGCCACGGCCTGGCGCGGCGTGCAGCGGCGCGTGCTGGCCTTCGCCCGCGACTGCGGCCGCGAGGCCGAGGGCGTGGCGCTGGCCCGCGAACTGGCCATGGCCACCTATCGCACCTCCGAGGAGTTCGCCCTGCGCTTCGCCTCGACGCCGCCGACGGAGGCGGGCGCCCCCTACCCGGTGTGCGACTATCTGATCGCCCGCGGCGCCGGCTATGCCGAGGTCAGCTCGGCCGCCCGCTGGATCGCCCTGTCGGACTCGCTGGACCGTCATGACGTCGCGCCCGAAGCGATCCAGTGCGCCCTGACCGTGGTCGGCTTCACTTCCGACCGGCTGGTGCCGGTCGAGGACAGCCGCGAGCTGGCCGACGGGGCGCCGCATCTGCGCCGGCTCATCGAAGCCCCCTCCATCTTCGGCCACGACGCCTTCCTCAAGGAACGCGAACTGGTCGGTCGCGCCCTGCACGACGCCCTCTCCCCGCTTTACGCCACGCTCACCCGCGAGATCGCCGCATGACCTGCCCGTCCGAAGTCCGCCCCTGTACGACCGCCGCCCGCCATGGCGTCAACACCGATCCGACGCATGGGGCGGTGATGACGCCGCTGTATCTGTCGTCGAACTTCAGCTTCGACGGCCTCGATGGAAAGCGGCGCTACGACTACACCCGCTCGGGCAATCCGACCCGCGACGTGCTGGCCGAGGCGCTGGCCAGGCTGGAAGGCGGCTGCGGCGCAGTGGTGACGGCGACCGGCATGGCGGCGGTCGATCTGGCCCTGTTCGCGCTGGAGCCCGGCGACCTGCTGATCGCGCCGCATGACCTGTATGGCGGCACCCATCGGCTGCTGTGCGCCCGGGCGCAGCGGAAGCATTTCGAGGTCGCCTTCGTCGACCAGAACGACCGCGCGGCGCTGGACGCCGCCTTCGCCCGCGGGCCCAAGCTGATCCTGATCGAGACCCCGTCCAATCCGCTGATGCGGGTGGTGGATGTGGCCGACATCTGCGCCCGCGCCCACGCCGTCGGCTGCAAGGCGGCGGTCGACAACACCTTCCTGTCGCCGGCCCTGCAGCAGCCGCTGGCCCTCGGCGCCGACCTGGTGATCCATTCGACGACCAAATACATCAACGGCCATTCCGACGTGGTCGGCGGCTGCGTGGTGGCCAAGGACCCGGCCGATCTGGAGCAGCTGACCTGGTGGGCCAACTGCCTCGGCGTCACCGGCTCGCCGTTCGACGCCTGGCTGACCCTGCGCGGGGTCCGCACCCTGTTCGCCCGCATCGAGCGACAGCAGGCCACCGCCGGCCGGATCGCCGAATGGCTGGAGGCCCATCCCGCCGTCACGGCGGTCCACTATCCCGGGCTGAAGAGCCACCCCGGCCACGCCGTCGCGGCCCGCCAGCAGGCCGGCTTCGGGGCCATGCTCAGCTTCGAGCTGGCCGACATCGCCTCGGTGCGGGCGCTGGTGGACGGGCTGAACGTCTTCACCCTGGCCGAGTCGCTGGGCGGGGTGGAGAGCCTGATCGCCCATCCGGCGCTGATGACCCACGCCGCCATGACGCCCGAGGCGCGGGTCACGGCCGGGATCACCGACGGCCTGCTGCGGCTGTCGATCGGGCTGGAGCATCCCGAGGACCTGCTGGCCGACCTGTCGGCGGCGCTGGCCGCCGTGCCGGTTCCGCTCGCCGCCGAAGCCGCCTGAGGGACGCCGCCATGACCGCCCTTCCCCTCGCCCGCCGCGATCCGGCCCCCCTGCCGCCGCCGGCCGAGCCCGTCGCCCTGTTGCAACTGTCCGGAGAAACGGCCGACGCCGCCTCGGCCGTCTACCGGGAGGTGCGGCGCGGCCGCCGGGTGGTGGCGGTGGTGGCGGGCGGCGCGCAGCGGGTCGAGCGGCTGGCGCGGACGCTGGACGCGATCGGGGTGGCGACGGTCACGCCCGCCGTGGGCGAGGCCCTGCTGCACGACGGCGTCACCCTGGCGCCGGGGCCGGAGACCGCCCCGGCCGGACCGGCGAAGACGTCGGCCGCGCCTCTGCGCGTGGCCCTGGCCGGGTGCGGCGTGGTCGGCGGCGGCCTGCTGCCGCGGCTGCTGGCCGATCCGCGTTTCGAGGTCGTCGGGGTGCTGGTTCGCGACCCCGCCAGGCGGCGCGACGTGGCCGTGCCGGAAGCCCTTCTGATATCGGACCCGGCGGCCTTGCTGGCGCGTGAGTCGGACGTGCTGGTCGAGGCGATCTCCGAGGCCTCGACCGGGCTGGCGCTCATCCGGGCCGCCCTCGGCCGGGGCGTCGCGGTGGTCAGCGCCAACAAGCAGGCGGTCGGCGCCGACCTGCCGGCCCTGACGGCTCTCGCCGCGAGCGGCGGGGCGCGGCTGCTCTATTCGGCCAGCGTCGGCGGCGGGGCGCCGCTGATCGAGACGGTGCGGCGGGCCCGGGCCCATGCGCCGGTGGAGACCATCGAGGCTGTGCTGAACGGCACCTGCAACTTCATCCTCAACCGGCTGGCGGAGGGCGCGCCGTTCGGCGCCGCCCTGACGGCCGCGCGCGAGGCAGGGTTCGCCGAGGCCGATCCGTCGGCCGACCTGACCGGGCTGGACGCCGCCGCCAAGCTGGCCATCCTCGCGCATGAGGCGGCCGACTGGCGGCTGGCCCCGACGAGCGTGGCGCGGGAGGCGCTGTCGGAGACGGCGATCCTGCCGGCCGGCCGCGTGCGGCAGGTGTCGAGGCTGAATCTTGCGGACCGCCGCGCCTCGGTGACGTTCGAGGCGATGGACGCGGACCCGCTGTTCGCCGGTCTGGCGGATGAAGGCAACGCCGTGCGCGTGACGACCGCCGACGGCCGGATATTCACCGCGACCGGCCGCGGGGCGGGCCGGACGCCGACCGCGGAGAGCGTCTGGGCCGACCTGACCGACCTGCTGGCCGACCGCTGAGCCGACAACAAAAAGCGCCGCCGGAACGGATCCGGCGGCGCGAGATGGCTTCAATCAGGAGAGATCAGAAGCGGTAGCGGAAGCCGGCGAAGATCTGCCGACCGGTGTGATGGTGCACCGAGACCAGATTGTAGTTTCCAACGTACTGGGTCGGGACCTCGTCAGTCAGGTTGATGCCCTCGAGGGTCAACGTCAGCGCCTCATTGACGGTGTATGAGGCCGAGGCATCGACGTTGAAGGTGTCGACCACGCCTTCGATGGCGTTGCCGTTGCGGCCCGGAACCTGGGTCAGATAGCCGTCGCGGTAGGTGCCGGAGACCCGGGCGCTGAACCGGTCGTCCTCGTAATAGAGCGTGCCGTTGTAGGCGCGCTTGGACAGCTCGGTCAGGGTGTTGGTGGTGCCGTTCGGATATTCGATTTCCGAGTCGACATAGGTGTAGTTGGCCATCACCCCCAGGTTGCTCAGCAGGCCGGGCAGAAAGGTCAGCGGCTGTTGGTAGCTGATTTCGAAGCCCTTCAGATCGCCGCCGTCGGTGTTGACCGGCTGGTTGAAGGTCCAGTCGGCCCCGGGCGTGCACCCGGCGACCGCGCCGCACGCCGCCACCGCCACGCTGTCGGGAATGCCCAGCGGGTTGCCGGTGAACGGCCTGGACACGGCGTTGTTGGCGACGAAGCTGTCGATCTCCTTGGCGAACAACGCCAGGGACAGGATGGACTCCGGTGCGAAATACCATTCGGCGGCCACATCATAGGTGGTGGCGCGGGTCGGATCGAGCAGCGGATTGCCCGAGTTGACCGTCCGGTTGTTCCCCGAAACCGTGACGCTGCCGCCCGGGGTCAGACTGCCCAGACCCGGGCGCGCCATGACCTTGGCCGCCGCCACGCGGATCAACAGGTCCGGCGTCGGCTCGAAGACCAGATTGGCGGAGGGCAGGAAGTCGTCATAGCTGCGCTCGGCCGTGACCTGGACCGGGGCCCCGGCGGCGATCTGGTAGCCGGTGGAGCTCTGGTCCGTATCGATGTAGCGACCGCCGATGTTGCCCCGCACCGGCAGGGAGCCGAGTTGGGTGTTGAAATCGATCTGCACGAAGGCGCCGCGGGTCTCTTCGTCGACCGAGCGATTGTTGCCGCTGGCCGGAATCCAGCTGAGCGGCATGGAGTCGAGTCCGAACAGGTCGTTGGCCGCCTGATAGTCCGGGATCAGCCACGAGAGCTGCGTGCCGGCCGGGATGTCCCACTGGTCCGCCAGGCTGACGGTCCGGCTGTAGCTGGAGATCGGCGTGCCCGCCACACCCGGGGGAAGGCAGGCCTCGGCGTTGCCTGTAGGGGCGAGGCCGCACGACGCGGGGTCCCGACGCTGCTCGGTGGTCTCGAAGGTGTAGGATTTCTGGAACACGCCGCCACGGATTGTGATGGACTCGTTCATGTCCCACTCGCCGCTCAGCTGGAGCGTCTCATAGGTGTTGTCGGCCGTCTGCGGGCGCAGCCGGATCTGCGACAGGGTCCAGCTGGCGGGATCGTTGACGTCGAAACCGTAGGTGATCAGCGGCAGGTTCGGGTTGCCGCGGTAGTCGTAGCTGTAGCCGTCGGAGTTGATGTGGTCGAACAGCAGCGTCGTCTGCACGGGGTTGTCGTGCTCCGACTTCGAGGAGCCGGCGAAGGCGTTGACCCGGAAGCGGTCCGAGAACGCGTGCGAGATGTCGAGGGTCAGCTGGGTGAATTCGGTCGTCAGTTCATCGAAGCGGGATTCCGAACGGACATCGACATTGTCGAAGCGCCCGTAGAGCATGTTGCCATTGGCGTCGACGAAGGAGTCCAGCACCGTAATGCCGGCCCGGCCGTTGGCGCCGCCGGCGCTGAAGTCGGGGGCCTGCAGGAAATGCTCGAATCGGGTGGCGCTGAAGTCGGCATAGAGGAGGTCGAGGCTGACTTCCGTGGCCGGTCCGGGGCGCCATTGCAGCGAGCCCGTCAGACCCAGTCGGTCCTGGTCATGCTCGAGGATGCCGTAGCGCGGCAGACGCGGGGTGAAGGCGTTCACCGCCCCGGCGCCGGTCCCGACATTGCCGCCCTGCCAGCGGACGGTGCTGTGGCCCTCCTCAAGGGCTTCGCGCCCCGAGACGGCGACCGAGAACAGGGCCCCGAAGGCGCCGTCGCCCCAGGTGTTGGAGATCAGCAAGGCGGCGCGGGGATTGATCTCCTGCGCAAGATCATTCCAGCCGGCCTGACCTGACACCGCGAGGGTGAAGCCGGGATAGTCGAACGGACGGGCGGCGCGGAGATCCACCGTGGCGCCCAGCGAGCCCTCCTCGGTATCGGCCGAGGCGGTCTTGCGGACGGTGATGCTGTTGAAGAGGTCGGAGGCGAAGACGTTGAAGTCGAAGCCACGGCCGCGGTTGGTGCCGCCGGAGCTGTCGGTGCCGCCGGTGGTGCCGAGGGCCTCCATGCCGTTGATGCGGATGCGGGTGAAGTCCGGCCCGAGGCCGCGCACGGAGATATTGCGGCCCTCGCCGGCGTCGCGCGTGATGGTCACGCCGGGGACCCGCTGGATCGCCTCGGCAAGGTTCTGGTCGGGGAAGTCAGCGATGTCCTCGGCCATGATGACGTCGACCGCGCCCGCCTCGCGGCGCTTGACGGACAGGGCCTGGGCCAGGCTGCCGCGGAAGCCGGTGACGATGATCTCCTCGACCTCGGTCGCGGCATCCGGAGTCTGCGGTGCGGTCTGGGCCAGAGCGGCCCCGACTCCCAACGACAGGGCGACCGCCAGACCCGAGGCCCCGGCGAATAGAGTACGACGCAGGGCGCGCGGCCCCGACTGAATGGCTTGCATCATATGCCACCTCCCAATGGGCATAAGGACGCCGGAGTGACCCCGGTCTATCGATTATTGCGGTCCGGCATCGTTGGCCATTCCGTTTGACACCGGTGTCATCGTCGCGTGGAACGCGTCCTGACACCGGTAGCAATCGAGAGCCTAACCTGACGATCTGCGTTTTCGCAAGGCTGTCCTGACACAAAGTCACCACAAGCGGCGCGGTAACGCCGATATGCGTGTCGTGGCGGGCACACCGTATTGCGCCCGTTGGGCCGCGGGATGTCCTAGCTGGAGAGGGTGTGGCGGCGGCGGCGCGCGACCTCCGTCCACTGGTCGGCCATCTCCAACAGGCCCTCGCGGCGGGCGCTGTCCGATTCGGACACGGCCTCGGCGATAAGGTCTCTGACCTTTTGGCGGCACTGTTCGGCGGTATGGAGAGGCGTCATATTCAGGTTTCACGACAGAGGTGAGTGACCAACCGTCTGTGCCTGAGCCTGTTCCATATGGCGCCGGTTGGAATGTTAGCGTTACCGGGCCAGCCAGCCGCCATCCACAGCCAATACCGTACCGTGAACATAGGCGGCCGCGCCCGAGGCGAGGAACACCGCCGCTCCCGCCAGATCGGACGGCTGGCCCCAGTGGCCGGCCGGAATGCGGGCGAGGATGTCGCGGTTGCGCGTCTCGTCGGCGCGCAGGGCCTCGGTGTTGTTGGTGGCGAAATAGCCGGGGGCGATGCCGTTGACGTTGATGCCCTTCGACGCCCATTCGCAGGCCAGCAGCTTCGTCAGCCCCGCCAGCCCGCTCTTGGAGGCCGTGTAGGACGGCACCCGGATGCCGCCCTGGAAGGACAGCATCGAACAGATGTTGATGATCTTGCCGCCCCGCCCGTCGGCGACCCAGGTCCGGGCCACGGCCTGCGACAGGAAGAAGGCGGTCTTCAGATTGGTGTCCATCACCGCGTCCCAGTCTTCCTCGCTGAAGTCGAGGCTGTCGGCGCGGCGGATGATGCCGGCGTTGTTGACGAGGATGTCTACGGGGCCTGCCTCGGCGACCACATCCGCGATCGGCGCGGTCGAGCCGAGGTCGGCCGAGATCGATTTGAAGGCGCGGCCCAAACCGGTGACGAGGGCCTCGGTCTGGGTCGGCGCCGAACGGCCGACGGCGACGATGTCGGCTCCCGCTCCGGCCAGGCCGACGGCGATGGCCTGGCCCAGACCGGTGTTGGCGCCGGTGACGAGGGCCGTCCGGCCGGTGAGATCGAACGGGTTCATTTCAGCGGGCCTCGCTCTTGGCTGACAAAGGGCCGGTCATGAGGTTTGGCACAGATGCGCCAAGGCCGAAACGCCGATCCTCCCCGGCTTGCGGGATGCGGATTGAACGCATAGGTAACCGGTGTCATAAGCTGATGCAAACGATGGGATGGGGATGCGGCCGTATGCAGCCGACCGTCCGTCAGGAGTGTTGAACCTCCGCCCGCCCGTCATCACACCCTGAGGAAGCCCATGAAAATCGCGCTCATCACCGAAAACAGCCAGGCCGCGAAGAACGCGACGATCCACACCGCCCTGACCTCGGTGGCCGAGCCGCTCGGCCACCAGGTGTTCAACTACGGCATGTACACGGCCGAGGATAAGGCCTCGCTCACCTATGTCATGAACGGCCTGCTGACCGGCATACTGCTCAACTCGCGGGCGGCCGACTTCGTGGTCACCGGCTGCGGCACCGGAATGGGCTCGATGCTGGCCTGCAACGCCATGCCGGGCGTCTTCTGCGGCCTGGTGATCGACCCCACGGACGCCTTCCTGTTCGCCCAGATCAACGATGGCAACGCCATCTCGATGCCCTACGCCAAGGGCTTCGGCTGGGCCGCCGAACTGAACCTGCAGGACGTCTATCGCAAGCTGTTCGAGGGCGAGCGGGGTCTGGGCTATCCCAAGGAGCGCGCGGAGATCATGGCCAAGAACCGCGGCATCCTGAAGAGCCTGAAAGCCGTGACCTGCAAGGACATGATCACGGTTCTGAAGGCGGTCGACCAGGACCTTCTGAAGGCGGCGATCGCCGGCGAGCGGTTCCAGGAGTATTTCTTCGCCCACGCCGAAGACGTGGAAATCCGCGACTACATCCAGGGCATCGCCAAGAGCTGAAGCCGGGCCCGACCCGGTCCGGAAACCCCGGGCCGGACCGTCTGAACCGATCCTACGGTCGGGCCTCCGGAGCGGCCGGAGCAGCCGCAGCGGAGGTCCGCGGTGCGATGCGCCAGATGGTGTTGGACAGATCGTCCGCGACCAGCAGGATGCGCCGACCCTGGTCGAACACGACGCCGACCGGACGACCGCGGGCCTCGCCGTTTTCGGTCAGGAAGCCGGTGGCGAAGTCCACCATCTCGCCGTTGGGGCGGCCGCCGGCGAAGGGCACCCAGGAGACCTTGTAGCCGGACAGGTCCTTGCGGTTCCAGCTGCCGTGCTGGCCGATGAAGGCCCCTCGCGAGAAGGCCCCGCCGAAGCCGTCGCCCGTCGCGAACGACAGACCGAGCGCGGCCACATGCGAACCCAGGGCGTAGTCCGGCTCGATCGCCGTGGCCACCAGATCCGGGCGCTGCGGACTGACCCGGGGATCGACCTTCTGGCCCCAGTAGCTGTAGGGCCAGCCGTAGAAGGCCCCCTCGCGGACCGAGGTCAGATAGTCGGGCACCGCCTGCGGACCGATCTCGTCGCGCTCGTTGACCACGGCCCACAGGGCGCTGGTCTCGGGCTCGATGGCGAGGGCGGTCGGGTTGCGGATGCCGGTGGCGACCGTGCGACGCGCGCCGGTCTGGCGATCGATGGCCCAGACCACCGCCCGCTCCTCCTCCACCGCCATGCCGCGCTCGCCGACATTGCTGTTCGAGCCGATGCCGACATAGAGGGTCTGGCCGTCGGCGCTGGCGGTCATCGCCTTGGTCCAGTGGTGGTTGATGCGCTCGGGAAGCTTGGTGACCTCTTCCGGGGCGGCGGTGATGCGGGTCTGGCCCGGCTGGTACGGGAAGCGGACGACGGCGCCCTGATTGGCGACGTAGACATAGCCGTCGACGAAGGCGAGGCCGTAGGGCGCGTCCAGATTGTCGATGAACACCGTGCGCACCTCGGCGCGGCCGTCCTGGTCGGCGTCGCGCAGCAGGGTGATGCGGTCGCCGCTGTCGACCTGGGTGTTGCCCTGCTTCTTGATCATGCCGGCGATGACGTCCTTGGGCCGCAGCGACGGCGCCTTGCCGCCCCGGCCCTCGGCCACGAGGATGTCGCCGTTGGGCAGCACCAGCATCTGTCGCGGGATCTGCAGGTCGGTCGCCAGGGCGGTGACGGTGAAACCGTCCGGCACCGTCGGAAGCTCGTCGCCCCAGCCGATCGGCCGGGCGATCTTCAGGGTCGGGATCAGGGTCTCGCGAAGCTCCGGAATGTCCGGAGTCGGTCCGGTCTGGTTCAGGTTCGGGTCAGAGCGGCCGCAGCCGGCGACGAGGGCGGCGAGGGCGACGGCGCCCATCCATGAAACGCGGCTCATGGCGCGACCTCCCGCCCGCGGTTGGAGAAGGCGATCACGCCGGCCGCGAGCGCCAGCAGGGTGCACAGAATTGACAGGATCAGGCCGAACGCCCCCACCGAGCTCCAGCCGTCCTGGCTGTGCTTGAAGGCGTTGATCAGGCCCAGAACCCACATGACGGCGAGGACGCCCGCGTAGATCAGCCGGGGGATCCGCTCGCTCCCGCGCCAGCCGAGCAGCAGGGAGATCAGCGACCAGGCGAGAACCAGTCCGCCGAACACCAGGGCGCCGGCGATCAGCCAGGCCGAGAAGTTGGTCCACTGGATTTCGGAGGTCCGCAGATAGGCGATGTCCGAGACCAGCCCGCTGGTGAACAGGGCGATCGGGAACCCCAACAGGATCGCGTGGAGGGGATGCGGCGCACCCGTCGTCAGATATCGCCTGTACGGCATGGTGAAGCCTCCCTGTCCGTGATCTCAGCCACAGGGCCAATCCATCGCAACCGGATTGGTTTCATGACGGGAGCTCGGGTCGCACCCGGCGGAGGGCCCGCTATCGCCCGAGAGCCGCCGTGGAATCTCTCACCACCAGCGACGGATCGACCGTTGGCTGCACCAGGGTCGCGGGATCCAGACCGCGGCTGCGGGCGGTCAGCTTCTCGGCCGCCATCCGGCCCATATCGCGGATCGGCAGGCGCACCGTGGTCAGGTTCGGCCACACCCGGGACGCCATGGGCAGGTCGTCGAAGCCGACGATCGACAGGTCGCGCGGCACGTCCAGCCCGATGTCGCGCGCAGCCTTCATGACCCCGATGGCCATCTCGTCATTGCCGGCGAAGATGGCCGTCGGCGGCTCCGGCATGGTCAGCAGGCTGTGCGCGGCCTCGACCCCAGACTCGAAGGTATAGGCCCCCTGCCGGATGTAGGCGTCGTCGAGAGTCAGTCCGTGCTCCGCCAGTCCCTCGCGGAATCCCTGCCCCCGCTCGTGCGAGGAACGGAAGCTGTCCGGCCCCGAGATGAAGGCGACGCGCCTGTGCCCCAGCCCGGCCAGATGGCGCGCCGCCCCGGCCGCGCCGCGGCTGTCGTGGGTGACGACCATGCAGGCCGGTTCGTCCAGCGACACCGAGGCGATACGCACATAGGGGCAGTCCGCCTCCTTCAGGATCGCTACGACCCGGTCGTCCTCGGACACCGACGGCGGCATGACCACGCCGAACAGCTTCTGCCGGACGATGAAGGCGCGAACGTCCGTCAGAAAATTGTCGGCGGCCCGGTTGCAGGGGTGGACGACCAGTTCGAGACCCGAGCCGCGCACGGCGTCCAGCACGCCCTGCTGCATGTTGACGACGTAGTTCGGGCTGGGGTTGTCGTAGATCATCCCGACGAGGAACGACCGCCGGAAGGCGAGGCCGCGGGCTTGCGGATCAGGGCTGAAGCCGTGTTCGGCGATCACCGCCTCGACACGTTTTCGGGTCTCCTCCTTGACGAAGGGGGAGTTGTTGATGACCCGGGAGACGGTCTTCTTCGACACCTCGGCGATGCGGGCGATGTCGTTGATGGTCGCGGGCTTGCCGCCGGTCCGTCTGGGCTCGTTCACGCGCGATCTCTCTGTCGAACGCTGTCTTAGACGGAACCGGTTCGGCTGTCAGCGGCGATCAGGTGCCGCGACGCCGGGCCGGGCGGTCCAGCACATCGTCGCGCCGCGGCGTCATGAAGCGCAGGTCCCAGTCGTCGGGATTGAACGGCTTGCGGGTCGCCTCGACGACGGCCGGATAACCGCCGACCTGACGTTCATGGTCGATGATCTCGCCGCGCCCCTCCGCGACCTCGGCGATCAGCAGGACGTCGCGCATGTCACGGTCCCACGGCCGGGCGCCGACCTTGGCCAGCAGGGCGACCTGCAGCTGTTCCGCCGGGATCGGCGCCAGACCTTCCCACCACACCGGCGGGCGGCGCATCTCGATGATCCGCGCCGGAGCGGTGGTGTAGCGGCCGAACATGCGGATCGGCTCGCCGACCTGATCGACGGCGATATTGTCGTGGCCATAATACTCCACGTCCCCCGCCCCGCCGATCATCATGAAGGCCAGATGGTCGGTCGGCGTCGAAGGTCCGGCGCGCAGGACGTTGCCGACCACGGACATCTTGCCGACCTCGAACGGGACGTCGCCCCACTCCTCCGGGGCCAGGTTGTAATGGATGGCGCGCGGGCCCGGATTGTAGATCAGGTTGTTGGCGATGACGCCGTGAACGCCGCCCTTGAACAGGGGACTGCGCTCATAGTTGTGGGCGTAGAGATTGCCGACGATCAGCAGGCCGGTGACGTTGTCGTGGATCAGCGATCCCTTGGAATGCTCGCCCTTGGAATGGGTCGAATAGGCCAGGCTCTCGCCGTTCAGATTGTTCGAGAAGGTGATGTTGTGGCTGGTGCCGCGGCGCCATTCCTCGGGCGTCGAGCCGGTGAAGCGCGGGCCCGAGGCCGACAGGTTCTCGTCGGTCGCCCAGGTCAGGCTGCAGTGGTCGATGATGACGTTGTACGCGCCGACGGTGGCGATGCCGTCCTCGTCCCAGCCGCTCATCCATTCGCCGCCGGCCGAGCCGGGACGGATGCGGATATGCTGGACGATCACGTCATGGGCGGTGATGTCCATGCCGCCGCGAATCAGGGTGATGCCGGGCGACGGCGCGGTCTGGCCGGCGATGGTGATGAAGGGGTTGCGCAGCCGCAGGGTCTGCTTGCCCAGATCGATGACCCCGCCGACCTCGAACACCACGATGCGCGGGCCGTCCGCCTCGATCGCGGCGCGCAGGGAGCCGGGGCCCTCGCTGTCCAGATTGGTGACGCGGATGATCTGTCCGCCGCGCCCGCCCGGGGTTTGGGCGGCCCAGCCGAGCGCGCCCGGGAAGGCCGGCAGGGTCGCCTCGGCGGCGACCGGAGCCGCGGTCTGGGCGAAGACGCCGGCGGGCGTCGCCAATGGCAGAACGAGGGCGGCCGCCAGGGCGGCGATACGGGCGAGGGTCATGTTTCCATCCTGTCACAGGGTCGCCTGTGGCCGCGACCTTCATCATGAGCGCCGCCGCGAGGGCGTCGCCGGATTCAAATTGACACCGGTTTCCTTCCTGCGCAATGTCTGTCGCAACAGGGAGGCGGCGTGAGCCACGCACACGACAATTCAAGCGGTTCGCCGATTGCGCGGGCCTTTGTGGACGCACGGCGCGCCAGCCGGGCGCTGTCGCCCTATCCGGGCGCGCAGCCCGAATCCCTCGACGCCGCCTACCAGATCCAGGACGAGGCCATCGCCGCCTGGCCCGACCGCATCGCCGGCTGGAAGCTGGGCCGGATCAATCCGCCGCACGACGCCCGGTTCGGCGCGGGACGGCTGGCCGGGCCGATCTTCTCGCGCGCCGTCTGGACCGCCGGCGCGGAGCCGACGCGATTCGACGTGATCGATGGCGGCTTCGCCGCGGTCGAAGCCGAATATGTGCTGGAGATGGGCGAGACCGCGCCCGACCGCAGCGACTGGACCGCCGCGACGGTCGCAGCGCTGGTGTCGCGTGTCTTCACCGGCGTCGAGATCGCCGGCAGCCCCTTCGCCGGCATCAATGACCACGGCCCGGCGGTGACGGCGTCCGACTTCGGCAACAACGCCGGCCTGATCCTCGGCGCCCAGGTCGCCGACTGGCGCGGTCGTCTGACGGACCTGACCTGCACCATGACCATCGACGGCGTCAAACTCGGCCAGGGCGGCGCCGCGTCCATCCCCGGCGGCCCGCTCGATTCGCTCGCCTTCCTGCTGAACCTGCTGCACCGGCGCGGCCGGCGGCTGGAGGCCGGACAGCTGATCTCCACCGGCGCCGCCACCGGCGTCCACGACATCCACGCCGGTCAGTCGGCGATCGCCGACTTCGGCCTCGACGGCCGCATCGAATGCCGGGCGGTTCCGGCGCAGGGAGAGACGCCGTGACCCTGACGCGCAGATCGCTCGGCCTCGCCGGCATCGCCGGCCTCGGCCTCGCCTCATGCGCGCCGCGCCCGGCGGCTGGCGGCCCGACGATCTTCGACGCCGTCGACGTCCACCCCGGCGACTTCCCCACCGTCACCGCCGTCAAATGGATGGGCGAGGAACTGGGCCGACTGACCGACGGCCGGCTGGGTGTCCGCCAGTTCCCGTCCGGCCAGCTGGGCTCGGAGGACGACTCCATCGGCCTGGCCCGTCACGGCGCCATCGACATGTGCCGCGTCGCCGTCGCGGCCCTGAACAACGCCTTTCCGGAAACCCAGCTGCTGGCCCTGCCCTATGTCTATCGGGACATCGCCCATGTCCGCGCGGTGGTGGACGGCGACATCGGCACCGAGCTGCTGAACGTGTTCGAGAGTCGCGGACTGGTCGGCCTCGCCTATTACGACGCCGCCCCGCGCTGCCTGTACAATGTCCGTCATCCGGTCGCCGAGCCCGGCCAGTTGCGCGGCCTGAAGATGCGGGCGCCGCAGTCGGACATCTTCCTCGACACCCTGCGCGCCATGGGGGCCAATCCGACGCCGCTGTCCTTCGGCGCGGTGTTCTCGTCCCTGCAGACCCATCTGATCGACGGGGCCGAGAACAATTGGACCGCCTACCAGTCCAGCCGCCAGTACGAGGTGGCCCGGTTCTGGAGCCAGACGGAGCACTCGTTCTCGCCCGACGCCCTGCTGATGTCGAAGTCCAGCTTCGACGCCCTGACGCTGTCGGACCGGGACCTGGTGCGCGATGTGGCGCGTCGTTCGGTGCAGGTCATGCGGACCGGGTGGGACCGTCGCGAATCCGAAGCCCGCGCCGCGGTCGTCGCCGCGGGCGTGCAGATCGCCGAGGTCGACAAGGCCGCCTTCGCCGCCACGACCCGCCCGGTGCTGGACAGATATCTATCCGAGCCGCGCCTGCGCGCGCTCCACGAACGTATCGCAGCGGTCGCCTGAACGACCGCGCAAACCTCGGCGCTCAGGGAGGGCCCGAATGTCTGAATCCCGACGCGGACCCGTCCGCGCCCTCGACGGTCTGGCGAGCCTCGCCCTGGGTCTGGCGGGGGTCGCCCTCGTGGCCATGGCGCTCATCCAGGCCTGGCAGGTCTTCGCCCGCTATGTGCTGAACGACAGCCCTGGCTGGACCGAGCCCCTGGCCCTGCTGCTGATGAGCTTCGCCGTGATGTTCGGCGCGGCCGTGGCCGTGCGGCGCGAGACCCATTTCGCCTTCCAGACCGTCCGCGACGCCGCGCCCGGCCGGACGCGGTGGGTGCTCAAGTCGATCTCACGGCTGATCGCCGCGGCGTCCGGCGCCGGGCTGATGCTGCTGGGCGGCGTGCTGATGATCGACGAATGGCCGGTCGCCATGGCCGGCGCCCCCCTGCCCTCGGGGTTGAAATTCGCCGGCCTGTGCATTGGCGGGGCGCTGATCCTGCTGTTCGCCCTCGAGCGGCTGATGACCGGCGACTATCGCGCGCCGGATGCCGCCAAAGAGGCGGAGGACTGAGCATGGAATACATCATCCTCTTCGGCCTCCTGGCCATCCTGCTCGCTATCGGCGTTCCGGTCGCCTTCTCGCTGCTGGCGGCGACGCTGGCGACGGTCCTGTACCTGGCCCTGCCGCCGATCGTGGTGTTCCAGCAGATGGGATCCGACATCACCTCGGTGGCCCTGCTGGCCATTCCGCTGTTCATCTTCACCGGCGAACTGATGATGAAGGGCGGTCTGTCGGACCGGATGATCGCCCTCGCCTCCTCCATGGTCGGCCATGTGCGCGGCGGCCTGGGCCAGGTCACGGTGGTCGGCTCGACCCTGTTCGGCGGCGTTTCGGGCAGCGCCATCGCCGACGTCTCGGCCATCGGCGGCACCATGATCCCGCAGATGCAGAAGCGCGGCTATGACGCCGACTACGCCGTCAACGTCACCATCTCGGCGGCGCTGGTCGCGCTGCTGGTGCCGCCCTCGCACAATATGATCCTGTACTCGGCCGCGGCCGGCGGCGGGGTGTCGATCTCGGACCTGTTCGCGGCGGGCATCATCCCGGCCCTGCTGCTGGCGGCGGTCCTGATGGTGACCTCCTATGTCGTCGCCCGCCGGCGCGGCTATGCGGCCGAGGCCTTCCCGGGCTTCCGGGCCATCGCCGTCCGGCTGGTCGCGGCCATTCCCGGCCTGCTGCTGGTCGGCATCATCTTCACCGGCATCCGCCTCGGCGTCTTCACCGCCGTCGAGAGCGCCTCGATCGCCGTGGTCTACGCCACCGTCGTGACCGGCCTGATCTATCGCCACATGACCTGGACCGCCTTCAAGGCCGCCTGCCTCGGCGCCGCCCGCACCTCCGGCATGGTGCTGTTCATCATCGGCTGCGCCGGCGCCTTCGGCTGGCTGATGGCCTATATGCAGGTGCCGGTCATGATGGTCGAACTGCTGCAGACCCTGACCGACAATCCGATCCTGATCCTGCTGCTGATCAACGTGATCCTGCTGGTCCTCGGCACCTTCATGGACATGGCGCCGCTGATCATCATCTGCACGCCAATCTTCCTGCCCGTGGCCAAGGCCTTCGATGTCGACCCCGTCCAGTTCGGCGTCATCCTGCTGCTCAACTGCGGCATCGGGCTGATCACTCCACCCGTCGGCTCGGTGCTGTTCGTCGGCAGCGCCATCGCCGGCATACCGATGACGCGCTCGCTGAAGACGATCTGGCCGTTCTGGCTGTCTTGCGCGGGCGTGCTGATGCTGGTCACCTTCGTCCCGGCGCTTTCGCTGTGGCTGCCCTCGCTGATGAAATGACCGACCTGCTGGCGCTTCGCCGCGCTGAAGACTGCCGCTGGGACTGCGTCGCCCTCGGCGAAGTCATGCTCCGCCTCGACCCGGGCGAAGGCCGCATCCGCACGGCTCGATCCTTTCAGGTGTGGGAAGGCGGCGGCGAATACAATGTCGCCCGAGGCCTGCGAAAGACCTTCGGTCTGCGCACCTCGGTGGTCACCGCCCTGCCGCGCAACGAAATGGGCGCCCTGGCCGAGGACCTGATCCTTCAGGGCGGGGTCGACACATCCCACATCCTGTGGCGCGAGGCGGACGGCGTCGGCCGCAACACCCGCATGGGACTCAACTTTACCGAGCGTGGCTTCGGCGTTCGGGGCGCCCTCGGAGCCTCCGACCGCGCCAATTCCGCGGCCTCGCAGCTGCGCCCCGACGAAATCGACTGGGACGCCCTGTTCGGCGCGGAAGGCGTCCGCTGGCTCCACACCGGCGGCATCTTCGCCGCCCTGTCGGAGAGCGCCGCCGAAACCACCCTGGCGGCCGTCCGCGCGGCGAAGCGGCATGGCGTGGTGGTCAGCTACGATCTCAACTATCGCGCCAGCCTTTGGTCCAGCCACCCGGACCCGGACGCCGCCCGCCGCGTCAATCGCGAGATCGCCGGCCTCGTCGACGTACTGGTCGGGGACGAATACGCCTGGGCCTCCTGCCTCGGCGTCGGGACGGACGAGGCGCGCTCCAACCCTTGCGACAGTGGTCCTTTCGACCGGCTGATGCAGCGCGCCGGCGGCGATTTCCCCAATGTGAGGATCTTTGCCGCCACCCTGCGTGACCCGCTCTCGGCGTCGCTCAACCGATGGGGCGCGGTGCTGTGGGCCGATGGGCGGCGGCATGAATCGCCCGTGCGTGAGATCGCCGTGCTGGACCGGGTCGGCGGGGGCGACGGCTTTGTCTCCGGTCTGGCCTGGGCCTGTCTGAACGGCCTCGGCGCGCAGGCCGCGGTCGATTATGGAACCGCACACGGAGCATTGGCGATGACGACGCCCGGGGACAACGCCGTGAGCTCGCTGGCGGAGGTGGCGGCGCTCGTCGCCGGTGGCGGCGCGGCGGCCGTTCGCTGAACAATGGAATATGGTGAGGCTTCACTGCAACAGCCCTCCACGCAGCGTATTCTCAGCGCTTGCGGGCTGGAATTGACGGTCCGCGTGTGCAATGTTCGACCTACTACCGCCCCCGTTTTCGGAGATTTCATATGAAAAAAGCTATTGCCGCGGCCGCCGTCGGCCTCCTGCTGGTCGCCGGCCAAGCCGCCGCCGCCCAGAACACCGCCGCCGCGCGCGTTGGTGACCGCATCGGGGTGCAGTCCGATGAAGCCAGCGAATTCGCTGGCATCCCGCTGCCCGTCCTGCTGATCGGCGCCGCCGTTCTCGCCGCCACCGTCATCGTCATCGGCGAAGACGACGGCGACAGCGATTAAGTCGAACTCAGGTTCTGACTGAACGCTTAAGCCCCCGCCGCGCAAGCGGCGGGGGCTTTTCATTGGCGCGCGAGACTCGTGGACGAATCGCGCCCAGACAAGGGCGTGCGCTTGGCGCCCTGTTATAGGCGGAGCAGCGCCAACCGGCGACATAGCCCCCGCGCGGACCTCTGCATCCTGACGGGGCTCGCAGGCCGGGGTGATTCAGTCTAGTTCGACTGCACCGCGGAATGGCCGCTATCACCCTCAGGTTACTCGGTTGAAATTTACGATCGTCACTGCCGTTCGCAACATGGCGGACACTATCGGCGATACGCTGGAATCCGTCGCCCAACAGACACACCCCGATATCGAACACATAGTCGTCGACGGCGCCTCCACCGACGACACGCTCAAGGTCGTCGCGGGCTTTCCTCATGTAGCGAGAGTCATCTCCCAGAAGGACGATGGCCTTTACGATGCTATGAACAAGGGCGCGCGTATCGCTACCGGGGATTATGTGAGCTGGTTGAATGCGGACGATATGCTGTCGACGCCGACCACATTGGCTACCATCGCCGGCGCGGCCTCATCCCGCCCATCGATAGTTGCGGCCAGCGTTGACATGGTGCACCCCATCCGGACGCAAGACGTCAAACGCCACTACGGTGCGGCGAACTTCAGGCCGGGCTGGCTACGCTATGGTTATGCTTTGCCGCACCCAGGTTTTCATATACGGCGTGACGTGCTCGAGCGGATTGGCGGCTTCGATCTGCAATTTCCGCTGGCGGCGGATTTCGACCTGATCGCGCGCGCCATCCACCAAGAGAAGGAACCTTACATGCTCTTGGACGAGGTCGCCGTTCGGATGCGAATGGGCGGCAACTCCCACGGCCTGCAGAGTATGGTTCTCATGCTGGACGAAGTTTACAGATCGTGCCGCAAGAATGGCATTTCCACCAACCGGTTCCTGATGCTTTACCGCTACCTTCACAAGGCCATGCAATTTGTCCAAAAGCCGTCTCCTGGAACGAGGTCGGGGACATGAGAATCCTGATTACAGGAGGGTCGGGCTTCATCGGCGCGATGCTGGCGCGTCTGCTGCGCAGTCAGGGCCACTTGGTCGTGATCTATGACAAGGCCGCGCAGCCGTCGGAGTTCTCGATAGCCGCGGACGTTCGTGACCTGGAGGCGCTCAGGGTCGCCGCGAAAGGCGTGGACGTTATCTACAATCTCGCCGCGGAACACCGCGACGATGTCCGCCCCCTGAGCCTCTATGACGAGGTGAATGTCGGGGGGGCCCGCAACGTTGTGGCCGCCGCCGAGCATGCCGGCGTGAAAACGGTGATCTTCACAAGTTCTGTCGCCGTTTATGGCGACAGCAACAAACCGCTGGATGAAAGCTCGCCGCACAACTGGATCAACGACTACGGCCGCACCAAGAGTCTGGCAGAGGTCGAGCACCGCCGCTGGGCTGAGGCGGACCCTTCCCGCAAACTCGTCGTGGTTCGCCCCAGCGTGGTCTTCGGACCTGGCAACCGGGGCAATGTCTATACCTTGTTGAGGCAGATAGCGGGCGGCCGGTTCATCATGATCGGAGGCGGCCGAAACCGAAAGTCCATGGCGTTCGTGGACAACGTCGCTGCTTTCCTCGCGTTCGCTCTCACCCTGCCCGCCGGCATCAGTATCTACAACTACGCCGACAAACCCGATTTCGATATGAACGCCCTTGTCAGCCTGATCCGGGGACGGATGGGTCGCGGTGAAGGGGTCGGACCGAGGCTGCCGTTGTGGGCGGCTGATCTGGCGGGCATTGGCGCGGACGTGGTGGCGAAGGTCATCGGCAAATCCCTTCCGATCAGCCGGGTCAGGGTGCGGAAATTCGTTGCCAATACCGAGGTTGACGCGACCAAGGCCCATGCCTCCGGGTTCAAGCGGCCAGTGGATCTTGGCGACGGCCTGTCGGCGACGCTTGACGCCGAGTTCAAAGTCGCAGCCTGACCCGCCGCTACGATTGGAACCTTCATCGATGCCGGAACAGGGCCTTAGCCAGGTTCACAACCAACCGCTCCATCTCGCCCATAACCAGGCGCGTCGACAGCGCATAGGCGACGACCTCTTCTTCGCCGGCTGCATCCTGCTGATCTGCTTTGTCGCCCTGCCTCTACTGTATGCTCGGGCGCCTCTCGGCGTCCCGATCGGGGAGATGTTGCGGGGTCCGCAACTGATCCACATCCTGGCGAACTGCACCGCCAATGCCCTGGTCATGCTGGGTGCTCTGATTGGCCGCGGCGACCGGCTGGACCGCAAACTGGCCGGGGTGCTCAGCAACACCCTTGTCGTCCACGGCGCCCTCGCATTCCTGATCCTGGTCGGCCGCCAGCCTTACTCAAACCTGATCATGCCGCTTGCGGTCTTCGTCTCCATCTTTTTCGGCGCAGTGATTATGTATGTGCGGCACCGGGCCGTCCGACCCCGGATCGCGGTGTTGGGCGCGCAGGATCGGGAAATCGTGGATGCGCTGATCGGCGAATGTGACTTTGTGGACGACCCACGAACAGACCTGCGCGCCTACGACATCCTTTTGACTGTCAGCGTCATCGACCTCTCGCCCGAATGGGCCGGCGCCCTCTCCCGCGCCATGTTGGGTGGCAAACGGGTTCGTCACCTTGCCGAGTACAGCGAGGAGCGTCGTGGGCTGGTCGCCATCGACCACTTCGATCTGGAACATCTGCCAGCTGGCGGTCTGACGTCATATCGTACGCGTAAACGGCTGCTGGACATCAGCCTCATCCTCGTCACCGCGCCGATCACCGCGCCGCTGGTACTGCTCGCCATGCTGGCTGTGGCCCTGACGATGGGCAGGCCAGTGTTCTTCGTCCAGGAGCGCGTGGGTCTCGGGGGCAAGCCGTTCCGGATGTACAAACTCAGAACCATGCGTCCTCTGCCGCCCACCGACGAGGCCCGCACTACCACCGTCGGTGACGCCCGGGTCACGCCTCTCGGCCGGATCCTGCGCCACTATCGGATCGACGAACTGCCCCAGCTCTGGAATGTGCTGCAGGGTCATATGAGCATCATCGGCCCAAGGCCCGAATGGACGGTCCTGAGCGATCAATACACCGCCGAGCTGCCGGTCTACGCCTATCGTCATCTCGTGCGGCCAGGGATCACGGGCTGGGCGCAGGTACGCGGCGGCTATGCCGGAGACCTAGCCGAGACGCGCGTCAAGATCGGCTATGATCTGTTCTACATCAAGAACATGTCGTTCTCGATGGACAGCCAAATCCTCATCCGGACGGTCTGGACGCTGCTCAGCGGCAGCGGCGCCCGTTGATCTGAGCGCCGGATCCGGCCCGCGCGAGCCCCTCAGGCGGCATTTCGCGCCATTGGAGTCATCGAGCGGCGCCTTCCACAAGATCCGCGAACTGCCGACCGAAGGCGGCAGTGCGCCCGCACGAGCGAGCGGCCGCTTCCTCCGCCAACGCACCCCGTTCGATGGCGGTGAACGGCTGGAAAGCCTCGAGGGTGTCGGCCAAGGCCTCGGCGCGCGCCGGGTCAAAATAGATCGCGCCGGCGCCGGCCTGTTCCCGATGCACGCCCAGATCAGACAGGATCATCGGCGTTCCGGTCGACCGGGCTTCTTCAACCGTCGTGCTCCAGCCCTCGAACAGAGAAGGATTGAGCATCGCCACCGACGCCCTCATCAGGAGTGGCACATCGGCATAGGGTATCAGGCCCAGCGGGCGGAACAGGTCATTGACGCCCGCCGCCCCGGCTGCAGCAACCAGCTTCCTGAAGTGATCCGGGTCACGGGGATCCGACTGATTCCCCGAGGCAGCAACAACAATCCTACGGCCGCGGCCCTTGAGGATCGCGAGGGCCTCAACGACGACGGCGTGGTTCTTATGAACCCAGAATTGATTGGGCAGATAGAAATAGGTTTCCGGCAAGCCGTGCCTGTCAGCCGCAGCTCGGGCCTCCGCCGCATCGACCGGACGGTCCCGGGGAATGGCGAAACGCACGACAGACGTTCGACCCTTCGACGAGGGATGAAACCGTTCGCAATCGGCGCGCGCATCCTCGCTGCTCAACATGATGCGCCGGCCCGACCAGACTTGTGCATTGAAACCAACGGCGCGCCTGAATCGGCTAAAGCGAGAAAACAGATGCGGCAGGCGTCGATGCTGGAAGTCTGGAATCCAGGCGATCGCCGGCTGGCGCATGCGCCAACCGTAGAACTGGGCGGCCTCGAACACGACGTCGATCCGGTGGGCGCGGAACGAGCCTGCGGCGGCCGGGTCGAGACCAAAGGCCAGGGCGGCGGCCAAGCGGGCGCCC